>NZ_JBKFBF010000032.1:0-7330 GCF_053346035.1 Methylobacterium sp. A54F
TGTACCGCTACGGTTGACGCCTGATTAACGAGGCCCGACAACAGGGGCTTGGCCGGCTCATGAGAGTCGGGGTGGAGAAGCAACCTACGCCGTACCCGAAACGACGAACGGCCCCATCCCGGCAAGGATGAGACCGTCCAATAGGCGCTTGCGGCACCCCACAGTCCGTAAGATGCCTTCCCAACACCCGATACGTCAATCGGGTGAGCGCTCCCGCTCGGCAAAAATTCGTTCGACGAAATTCGAACGAAGCCTACCCGATGCGGGTCGCGGTGTGGATCGTCGTTTCCCCGGTACGGCCCGAAAGGGCCGAACGTGTACGCAGACCAATTACGCGCTGCCATCGAGCGCGCACCAAGAGATCGTCTGCCCGGCATCGTCCAGGCGATCTATGCGGCCTACCAAGCGCAGCAGATCACCGACGCGGACCTAGAGGGTCTCGATGCGGCGGTTGCGGCCAGGAGGGCTGTAGCAGCCGTGGCGCCGCCGCCTCGGCGTCAGGTGGGATCGAGACCCAGGACGGGTGCCTCGATGGAGCGGCGCCGTCGATGGGCAGCATCAGGCCGCCTACCGCCGCAGATCGCGTGCCAATACACTCTTGGGGAAGTGGCTGCTCTGGCTGTCGTAGCGGCTGAAGTGGCCCGACGCGGCGACTGCCGAATGACCATCGCCCACATCTCGGCTGTGGCTGGTGTCAGCCCAAGCACGGCCAAGGCAGCGCTACGCCGCGCTCGCAAGCTAGGTCACGTGACGATCAAGTTCCGTCCACGACCCGGTGCGCGACACGACGCGAACATCGTCGACATCACGGCTCCTGAGTGGATCGCATGGCTTCGCCTCGCACGCCGCAACCCAGCCTATCACAGAGCGACAGGGGTCAAATTCGCAGCCACATCACATACAGGTAGATCTAGTCCGGCACCGTCGCAGCCAGCGACCTCGTCGAAAAAGGCTGCCGAACGGGCATCTCACCAACCTCGGTGCCCAAGGCGGTCACCGGGGGAATCGTCATGAAGGGCTGAGCGGCACCAGTCGACGGGATCTCGTGGTGTTCTTTGAGAGCTTCCGCAGATCAGCACCGTGCTCGCAGGAGCATGGCCGGTGCCACGTGCGTGGGCACGTAAATAGTGACACCCGCGGCCGGCCTCCGGCAGGATGCGGCTCTGTCTTGGTTCCCTGTCCCCATGCCCCGTCAACAACACTGCACACAACACCGCCATCGCTTCGGCCGTCTGAAATCCAGCCTACGGTTCCGGTCGTCGACTTCGCGAGCCGCCCTGGCGCTCGTCTCGCGCCTGCGAAAATGCGGCGGCCCGAAGTGGGGGTATCGCTACACGTGCCGGACCGTGGCGTGTCCTGCGTGTCGTGACCGCTACATCGCCAACCAACGAAGACAAGCCGTCACGCGGTTCGAGGCATCCTCGAACCAAGAGATGGCGTTCGTGTCGCTGACTCTTGGTGCTGTCCGAGACGTCGACGAGATCGGGCGGGTCATGTCCAAGGCGCGAAAAGACCTGCGAAATCTGGTCGATGGTCGACGTCGATCCTCCCGCGCGTGGGATTCGGTCGAGGTGCTGCTGTGGCTGGAAACCGATGCCTTCGATGCAGCGGACTACGCGCGCCTAGGTCCTGACAAACGTGCGCAGGTCGCTGAGTTCACGCCGATCTTCGACGGCCAGGACGGCGTGGTCTGGCTGCCGTCGCTGCATGGCGTGGTGCGGTTCGGATCACTGCTCGGCCTCGGAGAAGTTCGAGCAGCATTTGAGAAACAGTGGCCCGGTCACAATCAGGTCAATCTTAGAATTTTTGATAAGAAAAATACCGTAGAAGACAACTTGTCTGTAATACTCAACTATTCAATGAAGCATGTTTGCACGACCGATTACTATGATTTTGAAGAAGGAGTGGTGGATAGCCGAGAGTGGGAAACAGCTTGGCTTGGATTGTACTATGAATGGCTATACAGGTGGTCCAGAGGGCACCAGTCGACGCGGATCTCCATCAAGAAGAAGCGTGTAGAAGTGCTTGCTGGCGAAGGTATAATTGCTACTAACGAGAAGAATAACGACTTATACGAGAAAGAAAAAGAGCTTGATGTTCTTCCATTTGTATGTTCATTTAGTGTTTTACCTATAGACTATTATTACTGGAAATCATGAGTAACTTTATCGAGTACGTAAGAAGTCTCCTGAATGGAGATCTAGAAGTTCAAGAAATAATCAATCGACATACATTTACTGGCGTAGACAGCGTTGCTATGAAAGTAGATATGAACGATATAGTATCGGATTACCGAAGAATTATTGTGGAAAATCGATGCCAATTACAGACGAAGTCCAAGTGGCGTCGACGTGTGCTTGAAAGGAGGGGTCTTGAAGACGTAGATTGTGTCGTGTTCGAGTTCGAGAACACGTCCGATGGAGATGAACTGCGCGACTTCCTCGCACTACGGCGCTGGTGAGGTTACGCTCCGGTCATTGTTTCGAGCGGGCTGAAGGTCTCCGAGTAGGTGTTTGCCACCGCGAATTGCTCCCGTTCTGATACGGGGCTCGCTTCTGAGGAGGAGTTTGGTAGCTGTTCGGACGGACTTTCGAGGTGCCTAGGGGCTCGACGATACCGTCCTGGGTATCTTCTTCAATGATCTCGACGAGGCGCATGAGGGTATTTATTTGCTACGGCATCGTTGTGGATCCTCCGCTTGCTCGCTCAAGGATACGTTTGACCTGGGTGGCACTCCAGGTCGTAGATCCACGTGGGGTCTTGATCCCTCGACGGGTCAACTCGGCCGCCAGTTGCCGCAGCGAAGCTCGGCTCGCACCCTGAGCCTCCCCTTGGATCTCACGGATGGTCGGCGCGATGTCCTCGGCCCTCTTGATCGCCTTGGTGGAGCGCGCAGCGCGGCTTGCCGCAGCGCCCGTCTTGTGGATCTCAGCCGAGTTCGAGCGTCGACCACCAAGGCTGGTGCCACGCGCCTTGGCGGCAGCAAGTGCCTTACGTGTTCGGTCTCCCACCATTCCAGCCTCTAGCTCCGCAACAGACACCATTTGGGTGAGCAGGAAGCGGCCGGTCGGCCCTTCAATCTGAGGCAAATCGCAGAAGCGGACCTCGACCCCAGCCTCCAGAAGGCGCGACAGGAACGCGACCGATCTCGTCAAACGCGAGACGTTGGCAACGATCAACGTGGCGCCCATAGCCCGGCATTGAGCCAGTGCCCTGTTCAGAGCCGGTCGAGTGCTGGAGCGACCACTCTCCGTCTCGACGACCTCAGGGGCCAGCCTGAACTCAGACCCGGCCAAGAAGGTGCGGATCGTCTCACGCTGAGCATCAAGACCCAGTCCCGAAGCTCCTTGCGAGAGCGTCGAGACCCGCAGGTACGGGACGTAGGTGCCACTCGCCATCACCAGCCTGCTGCCTCGGATCAGGAACTGCTACGTTCGTTGCAATAAATGATACACTCTGGTTTCCGGGATTCATATGCCTTTCCAGGAAATTTTCTGAATCCAGCTTTTTTGGTGGAAATCCGTGATATGTAATGCTTTCAGGAAATAGGAGGCATCATGTCGATCACACCCGTTCAGGTCAGGATGGCCCGCGCCGCCTTGCGATGGTCCGTTCGAGATCTGGCTCAGAAGGCCGATGTGTCGGTCGAGACCGTGCAGCGTGCTGAGAGAAGTATCGAGGACATCCGCACCCCTACCTGGGGCGCGCTCCAACGAGCATTTGAAGAGTCTGGGATTGAATTCCTTGTTGGCTACGAAGCCGTGGAACTGCATGATGATCCCAAAGCCGCCGCCATTGCTGCTGATCCCTCAATGCCTCTAGGTATTAGAAGAATTTATTCTCATGGGCGAAGCGGTCCGCCGGCCTGAGGCTGAGTGGGAGATACCTGCGAAACCGCGCTCTTATAGAACAATGTCCATTGCAGAATAGACAGATCGTTCTATAATAGCGGGTATGGATGCGAGCGATCTCCGAACCGCCCTTACTTCCCTTGGAATCACTCAGGCCGATCTGGCTCGGCTTCTGAGGGTCACGCCTCGCGGCGTGAACCTCTGGTTTCAGGGGGAACGGGACGTGCCGGGACCGGTCGCGGCATATCTCAGCCTGCTACTGTCGCTGCCTCGCGCACTTCAGGTGCAGGAGTTCGGTCGCCTCACAGAAGGAACTACTCGCGTGGAAGGTCTCTATTCATTCGCGTTCCAAGGGAGCGCAGGCGCAGGCATCGGTGCCTTGGTTCTCATGTCCGGTCGCGTCTTCGGAAGCGACGGTGGTGTCACCTATGACGGAACCTACGAGCCCAATCGGGGACGGCCCGGCTACCTGGATTTGAAGTTGAAGCTGACGGTTCCGCCTGGGGTCGCTCTAGTGCAAGGCATCCCGGCGCAGCCAGTCCCCTACCAGTTCGATGTAGCAGCTACAGTGCCAGCACGCGGCAGTGAGGCGATCCTCGTTGCGAACCCGTGGAGCCCAAATGAGCCCGTCGTAGTGCATACGCAGTATCTGAGGGACGTACCTCCCGAACTCGCGTCTTGATCGCTGCCTACGAAAATCCGTGAACGCACAGCATCAGGAAGGGCTCATAGGCACATACCACAAGTCATTGTAAGGACAGGGGAAACCGTCAACTTCTCAGTATCGCCTACGGCTTGTCCTGAGGACAAGCCGTAGGCGATACCAGATCGATCAAAAATCGTCAAGGGGTTTCAATCACTTATTCCGATGCGAAGCACCTTGACAAAGCTGTATGGTGGCATCACATGTCCTTAGGACATGTGATGCCACCATTGAGGTGCTGTGGGTTCGCTTTCGCGATTGTCTATTGCGGTTATTGAAGCGCTTCGTGAGCGTAGTCAGCCCGTAGTGACCAGCTATGAGCTATTCCGCCTTATCTGGGACATTTACGAGAACCCTGATAGCTATCCAGTCAAGGTTGTCCGTAGGGTGAGTGCGCCCGGCGCTTCCCAGTATGGCAAGGTTGTCTATGAACTCGGCGCAGAGCGTCTCCTGCGCCCGGATCCCGACTTCGGCACTTTCTATGTGCAGGACACCCGCATCCGAGTCTTCCGCGTTTCGGACATACCCGATGCGCCAGCCGAGGATATTGCTTGCCTCGTCGATCCCTTCGCCTTCGTAGCCCATCTCTCCGCTATGCAGCGATACGGTTTAACTGTTCGCCAGCCTACGGTTCTAACGCTCGCGACACCCGGACCAAAAATCTGGGCCCGACGTCGCGACGAAGTAATGATGAATGACTACGGATTTGATCTTCGTAGTGCGGAACTGACTTACTTTAAACCCTTGCAAGCGGTCGACATACCAGACCGGTTACGTGGTCGATCTACCAGGATGCACCACACTACGCGAAATTACCGTTCGCAAAAGATTGCGGAGAGTTTCGCTCGTCTAATAGAAATTGGTGATTTGTTTGTCCAGATGCTGGACAATCCAGAACTTTGTGGTGGAATGAACCATGTTATAGAGACATGGGAAAACCATTCTGACATATACCTCGACGCTATAGTTTCTGCTGTCGAGGACGCTCCAACAGATATCATCAGGATACGGGCCGGCTACATCCTTTCAGAACGCATAGGTGTCTACGACCCCCGCATTGAAAGCTGGAAACGTTTCGCGCAACGTGGCGGCTCACGTAAGCTTGACCCATCGAGTCCCTATGAGGCTGTGTTCTCAGAGGATTGGATGATCTCCCTCAATATCTGAGAGCCTCAGGTGTCTACACCCCCTGCTGATGTTGTTCCCCTCGATTTGCCTATTATATCCTGGGTTGAAGCTGCTCGAACTGATCCAGTTGGCCACAGGCGTCGTCAAGTCACTCACATACTACTCTCCGCTATAGGTCTGACTCCCAAACTGAGAGAGGCAATGCTCCTCAAAGGAGGGGCGCTGATGATGCTCGGTTTTGGTAGTCCACGCGGCACTCAGGACGTAGATTTCACAGTTACAGACGATCCAGAGCCGTTTGCATCCCAATTGAAGATGCGTCTCAATCCAGCCCTTGCACGTGCTGCGGCGACGCTAGGTTATGCAGATCTATTCTGCCAGATCCAGCGGATAAAGCGTCAGCCTCGACCAGAGATGTTCGAGGAGGCGATGGGACCAGCCCTCAGTCTCACCATCGGGTATGCTCGACGGGGTACAAACGAGGAGAAAAGGCTTCTCGAAGGCCAGTCTACCAATGTTCTTCAAGTAGACCTCTCGTTTAGGGAACCAGTTTTAAACACGACCGAAGCGACGCTTGGAAAACCTGATCTTTTCATTCGCACGTATGCATTTGAAGACGTCGTTGCCGAGAAGTTTCGTGCTCTTCTCCAGCAACCTGATCGCAATCGAGCACGACGCCAAGACGTGTTCGATCTCGCTTGGCTCGCGAGGACCGTAGATCAGCCTGTTACCGACGAAATGCGAGCCAAAATTCTGATGGCTCTCATCGAGAAATCTGCTGCCCGGGGGATCACCCCCTCGATTACCTCCATGGACAATCCTGAGATTGCTCGACGCGCAGCCTCTGAGTGGGGTAGCCTTGAGGCTGAGTTGGAGGGCGAGCTTCCGCCTTTCGAGGAAGCCTTCGCCATCACCAGAAACTTCTATGTGTCTCTGCCATGGGCTTAACCAGCTAGTCGGCGCCACCAAGACAGTGGCGCTACCCGTTCTGGAATACGTGTCGCGACTCCATGCCAACGGTCTCGGTCGCGCTCTGCCGCGACGAGAGCAGCTTGTAGAGCCTCGACCTGAACGCTGAGCACGTCACGCGTTGTGGCAACTGAGTCGCGGTCTGAGGCCCGGGTCAGGGCCACTTCTAGCTGTGCTTCAAGACGCTCAATGTGCCGGGTCAGCACCGTCGTCACGTCCGGGACAGGTACCACCGGCTGTACCGGGTCAGTATCTGGCACCTGCGCCGGAGCATCAGGAGGTTCCGTACCAGGGGTCGAACCGGTGTCGGTCTGATTGTCGAGGACGTCGACCGGTACCCCGATCCGCACCTTGCCATCGTTGCCCGGCTGGCGTGCCCAACGCTTCCGCTTAACCTGCTGACGTGCGCTTTCACGCTCGATACCGAGGCGCTCCGCGATCTGCTCGTACGTTAACCAGACTACGTCATCCATGCCGGTACGTGCTCCGGGTCGGGCCCGGCGGATGTCCCGGTACACGCTCCGGGACCGATCCAGGGTCGGTCCCGGAGCGTGTACCGCTACGGTTGACGCCTGATTAACGAGGCCCGACAACAGGGGCTTGGCCGGCTCATGAGAGTCGGGGTGGAGAAGCAACCTACGCCGTACCCGAAACGACGAACGGCCCCATCCCGGCAAGG
>NZ_JBKFBF010000035.1:0-1842 GCF_053346035.1 Methylobacterium sp. A54F
CCGATCTCGCCGATCATCACGATCGCGTCCGTCTCCGGATCGCCCAGAAACAGCTCCAGCACGTCGATGAACTCCGTGCCCTTCACGGGGTCGCCCCCAATCCCCACCGCCGTCGTCTGGCCGAGGCCCACCTGGCTCGTCTGGAACACCGCCTCGTAGGTCAGCGTGCCCGAGCGCGACACGATCCCGACCTTGCCCGGCCGGAAGATGTTGGCCGGCATGATCCCGATCTTCGCCTGGCCCGCCGTCACGATCCCGGGGCAGTTCGGACCCACCAGCCGCGACTTCGAGCCGGCGAGCGCGCGCTTCACCCGAACCATGTCGAGCACCGGGATGCCTTCCGTGATGCACACGATCAGCGGCACCTCCGCGGCCACCGCCTCCAGGATCGCGTCCGCCGCCCCCGGCGGCGGCACGTAGACCACGCTCGCATCCGCCCCCGTGCGCTCGCGCGCCTCCGCCACCGTGTCGAACACCGGCAGCCCCAGATGCGTCGCGCCGCCCTTGCCCGGGCTCGTGCCCCCGACCACCTGCGTGCCGTAGGCCAGCGCCTGCTCGGAATGGAAGGTGCCGTTCTTGCCGGTGAAGCCCTGGCAGAGCACCCGCGTGGCCTTGTCGATCAGGATGGACATCTCAGGCTCCCTTCACCGCCGCCACGATCTTCTGGGCCGCGTCGTCGAGGTCGTCGGCCGGGATCACGTTCAGCCCCGAGCCCCGGATGATCGCCTTGCCCTCCTCGACGTTCGTGCCCTCCAGCCGCACCACCAGCGGCACCGACAGCCCCACCGTCCGCACCGCCGCGATCACGCCCCGGGCGATCACGTCGCACTTCATGATCCCGCCGAAGATGTTGACCAGGATGCCGCGCACGTTCGGGTCGGCGGTGATGATCTTGAAGGCCGCCGTGACCTTCTCCTCGCTGGCGCCCCCGCCCACGTCGAGGAAGTTGGCCGGGCTCTCGCCGTAGAGCTGGATGATGTCGAGCGTGGCCATGGCGAGCCCTGCGCCGTTGACCATGCAGCCGATGGTGCCGTCGAGCGCGATGTAGGCGAGGTCGTACTTGGAGGCCTCGATCTCCTTGGCGTCCTCCTCCGACTCGTCGCGCAGCGCCAGGACGTCGGGGTGGCGGTAGAGGGCGTTGGCGTCGAAGCTGACCTTGGCGTCGAGGCAGGCGAGATGGCCGTCGCCGGTGAGCACCAGCGGGTTGATCTCCAAGAGGCTCATGTCCTTGCCCGTGAAGGCGGCGTAGAGCTTGCTCGTGAGCGCCTCGGCCTCCTTGGCCTGGGGCCCCGAGAGGCCGAGCGCCTTGGCGACGGCGCGGCCGTGGTGGGGCATGATGCCGGTGGCGGGGTCGACCGGGATGGTGTGGATCTTCTCGGGCGTGTCGTGGGCGACCGCCTCGATGTCCATGCCGCCCTCGGTGGAGACCACGAAGGCGACGCCGCCGCTCTCGCGGTCGACCAGCATGGAGAGGTAGAACTCGGCGGCGATCTGGGCGCCGTCCTCGACGTAGAGGCGGTTGACCGGGCGGCCGGCCTCGCCGGTCTGAACGGTGACGAGGGTCTGCCCGAGCATCTCGCGGGCGTTCTGGACGACCTCGGCGACGGACTTGGAGACGCGCACGCCGCCCTTGGCGCCGGCGGGTGCGCCCTTGAAGGTGCCCTTGCCGCGCCCGCCGGCGTGGATCTGGCTCTTGACGACCCAGACCGGCCCGCCGAGCTCGGTCGCGGCCGCCTCGGCCTCGCCGGCGTCGAAGATCGCCACCCCGCGCGAGACCGGGACACCGAACTCCCGCAGGACCGCCTTCGCCTGATACTCGTGTATGTTCATCGCGACCTCGTC
>NZ_JBKFBF010000036.1:0-1518 GCF_053346035.1 Methylobacterium sp. A54F
CGATTTCGTTGAAAAACTCGTTGGCGGCCGAGATCGGAGAGGGGCGGGATGAGCCCTCGCCCTAGGGCTGGGTGTCGCCAGCCAGTCAGGCCGGGCTCGGCTGCGGGATCGGAAGGAGCTTTGCGAGCTTCCTCAGGTTCTGGGCGGCGGCTGCGAGGTGGAACTCGTCTCTTGCTCCGTTCGGCCCTCGCAACCGGAGGCGGTCCAGCTTCAGGATGCGCTTGAGGTGGGCAAACAGCATCTCGACCTTCTTGCGCTCGCGCCGGGAGGTTTTGCCGTCTTCAGAGCGCGCGATGTCGCGGGCCATATCCCGCGCGCCCTCGTAGATCGAGCGCGGAACCTTGCGCACCGCCTCGTTCGGGCAGCATCGCGCCTTCAACGGGCATGGCGCGCAGTCGAACTTGCTCGCGCGGTACAGCAGCGTCGCCCCATCATTGACCAGGGTCCCGGTCGTGGTCAGCACTTGCCCCGCCGGGCAGCGATAGACGTCGCCCGGCTGGTCGTAGGTAAAGTCGGCGCGCGAGAAGGTGCCGTCGGTGCGGGCCGACTTGTCGAACACGCTGATATGCGGCTCGATGCCCTGCTCGTAGACGAGCCAGCCCAGCATCGCGGCCGAACCGTAACCGCTGTCGCCGGCAAGCCGGGCTGGATAGAGGTCGAAGCGCTCGCGCGAACGCGCGATCATGCGTTTAGCCGCTGTGACTTCGGCTTGCCGGATGGCCGTGGTCGCCTCGACGTCGACGATGATCGCGTGGTCGAGGTCGATCAGATAGTTGGCTGTGTAGGCGAAGAACGCCTGCCCGCCGTGCGCTCCGGTCCAGCGCGCGGCTGGATCGGCGGGCGAGATGAACTTGGGCGGCACCGGCGTTGCGGCCCCGAAGGCGGCCTCGTCGAGAACGGCGAGGTACTCCTGAGCGGCGCGGCTGACGCTCTCGGGTGGCAGGCCGGCAGAGCCTTCGACCCCCTTCTGCCGATTGGCATCGGCTCTGATCAAGCTGCCATCGACGGCAAAGCCTTCGCCACCCACGAGGCCCTCGGCGATGCAGCGAGCGAGCACAGTCTCGAACAGGCGACGCAGCAGGTCACTGTCGCGGAAGCGGCCATGGCGGTTCTTGGAGAAGGTGGAATGATCCGGCACCCGGCCGTCGAGTCCGAGCCGGCAGAACCAGCGGTAGGCGAGGTTGAGGTGGACCTCGTCGCACAGCCGGCGCTCCGAGCGGATGCCGAGGCAGTAGCCGACGATCAGCATGCGGATCATCAACTCGGGGTCGACGGAGGGGCGGCCCGTCGAAGCGTAGAACGGGGCTAGCTCCTGGCGCAGGCCGGCGAGGTCGACGAAGCGGTCGATGGAGCGAAGCAGATGGTCGGCGGGAACGTGGGTGTCGAGCGAGAACTCGTAGAACAGGGCACCCTGCTCGACTTGCCGAGGTCCCATCATCTGCTTCGATCTCCGTCTCTCGACAGGAGTGAATCACCTCATCACAATCGCTGCAACACCCGAGTTTTTCAACAGAATCG
>NZ_JBKFBF010000037.1:0-1137 GCF_053346035.1 Methylobacterium sp. A54F
GACCGGGGCGGCGGCCTACTTTGTGTACTGGTAGGCGATCGCGGCGCTGGAGGCCGGTCCGGTGACGGCGGCGACGACGCCGAGGATCTTCTGGACCTCGGTGAAGGGGGCGTTGGAGACGTAGACCAGGTCGCGGTTGCGCATGCGGAAGCCCTGGCTGGTGAACAGGCTGTTGGGGTCGCGCATGTCGATGCGGTAGACCACCGGCACCAGCGGCGTGCCGAGCAGCGGCGAGCCGGGCCGCAGGCGGCGCACCACGCTGGCCGGCTCGAACCGGAACACGAAGGTGCCCCCCGGATCCGCCTGGAAGTCCGACAGGCCCCGCGCCTTGGCGAGCGCCTGGGCGAGCGTGATGCCCTCCGCCTGGAACGGCAGCTCGGTGGCGTTGCCGAGCGCGCCCACCGCCAGGAAGGTCTGGGGATCGCGCACCAGCGTCAGCACGTCGCTCGGGCGCAGGAAGATGTTCTCGCGCGGGTTCGAGACGATCGTGGTCATCGGCACCGTGGCGGTCTGGTTGCCGCGCGAGAGCCGCACGAAGGTCTCGGCCACCGGCGCGCGCACCCCGCCCGCCGAGGCGATCACGTCGAGGATGCGGTCGCCCTTGCCCGAGAGCGGCAGGCGGGCGCCGTTGGCGACCTCGCCGGTGATCGTGACGGCCTGCGAGACCGGCTTGGTCACCGAGACCAGCACCTGCGGCTGGATCGCCTTGCCGGCCAGCTCCGTCTCGATCAGCGCCTGCACGTCCTGGGGGCGGCGGCCCGCCACCGGGATGCGCCCGGCATAGGGCACCGAGATCGCCCCGTCGCGGCCCACCGCCTGCTCGGGGATCAGGGCGGACTTCGAGCCGGCCGAGAAGCGGTCGGCGATCAGCGGGCCGGAGAACAGCCCGCCCGAGCCGGCCTCCCAGATCGAGACGGCCACGAAGTCGCCGATGCCGATGGTGGGCTCCACCGAGGGGCGGCGGTCGCCGAAGGAGGCCAGCAGGCTGTCGAGCGGCCGGGCCCGCAGCGCCTCGACGGTGGCCGCGTTGATGTCCACGATCTCGTAGCGCGCCAGCACCCCCTCCGACGTCGCCACCGCAGCCCCGGCCTCGACCGCGCGCGCCGTCGGACCCGAGGCCGGCAGCACCGAGCAGCC
>NZ_JBKFBF010000038.1:0-1013 GCF_053346035.1 Methylobacterium sp. A54F
CCTCGATCTCCTTGCCGGCCACCATCATCAGGTCGGCCATCTCGTCGACCACGATCACGATGTAGGGCAGCGCCGAGAGGTCCATCTCCTCCTGCTCGTACACCGCCTCCCCGGTGTGACGGTCGAACCCGGTCTGCACGGTCCGGGTCAGCACCTCCCCGCGGGACCGGGCCTCGGCGAGGCGCGCGTTGAAGCCGTCGATGTTGCGCACGCCGACCTTCGACATCTTCTTGTAGCGCTCCTCCATCTCGCGCACCGCCCACTTGAGGGCGATCACCGCCTTCTTGGGGTCGGTGACGACGGGGGAGAGGAGGTGCGGGATGCCGTCGTAGACCGACAGCTCCAGCATCTTCGGATCGACCATGATCAGCCGGCACTCCTCAGGGCTCAGCCGGTAGAGGAGCGAGAGGATCATGGTGTTGATGGCCACCGACTTGCCCGAGCCGGTGGTGCCGGCCACCAGCAGGTGGGGCATGCGGGCGAGGTCGGCGATGATCGGCTCGCCGCCGATGTTCTTGCCCAGGCACAGGGCGAGCTTCTGCTTGGTCTCCGCGAAGTCGTTCGAGGCCAGCAATTCGCGCAGGTACACGGTCTCGCGCCGCGCGTTCGGCAGCTCGATGCCGATGGCGTTGCGGCCGGGTACCACGGCGACGCGGGCCGAGACGGCGGACATCGAGCGGGCGATGTCGTCGGCCAGCGAGATCACGCGGCTCGACTTGGTGCCGGGGGCCGGCTCCAGCTCGTAGAGGGTGACGACGGGGCCCGGCCGCACGGCCAGGATGTCGCCCCGCACCCCGAAATCGCCGAGCGTCGCCTCGAGGAGCGTCGCGTTCTGCTCCAGCGCGTCGGCCGAGACGACGCTCGCCTGCGAGGGGCCGCGGGGCTCGGCCAGCAGCTCCAGGGCGGGGTGCTCGTAATCGGCCGGGTCGAGGGGCGGCGGCGCGGGCCGGCGGGCCGGCACCGGGGCGGCCGCCGGCGGCGCGACCCGGGAGCGGGCCGGCGCCTCGGCGGGG
>NZ_JBKFBF010000039.1:0-702 GCF_053346035.1 Methylobacterium sp. A54F
ACATGGTCGCGGTGATCGGCGACGGCTCGATGTCGGCCGGCATGGCCTACGAGGCCATGAACAACGCCGGCGCCCTGCACTCGCGCCTGATCGTCATCCTCAACGACAACGACATGTCGATCGCCCCCCCCGTGGGCGCGATGTCGGCCTACCTCGCCCGGCTCGCCTCGGGGGGCGCCTACCGCTCGCTGCGCGAGACCGCCAAGCAGCTCGGCAAGCTGTTGCCCAAGGCGATCTACCAGCGCGCCGCCCAGGCCGAGGAGTACGCCCGCAACCTGATCACCGGGGGCGGGGGCACGATGTTCGAGGAGCTCGGCTTCTACTACGTGGGCCCGGTGGACGGCCACAACCTCGACCACCTGCTGCCGGTGCTCAAGAACGTGCGCGACTCGGAGCAGGGCCCGATCCTGCTGCACGTGGTCACCCAGAAGGGCAAGGGCTACGCGCCGGCCGAGGCCTCGGCCGACCGCTACCACGGGGTGGTGAAGTTCGACGTGGTCTCGGGGGTGCAGGCCAAGGCCAAGCCGAACGCGCCGGCCTACACCCGGGTGTTCGGCGAGAGCCTGATCAAAGCCGCGGACGCGGACGAGAAGGTGGTGGCGATCACCGCGGCGATGCCGGGGGGCACGGGCATCGACCTGTTCGCCAAGGCGCACCCGGAGCGGACCTTCGACGTGGGCATCGCCGAGCAGCACGCGGTGA
>NZ_JBKFBF010000004.1:0-340193 GCF_053346035.1 Methylobacterium sp. A54F
CGCGGGCGCTGCGCAAGGGCACGCCCAACAAGATCATCGCCTACGAGCTGAACATGTGCGAGAGCACCGTGAAGGTGCACGTGCGCAACATCATGAAGAAGCTCAAGGCCAAGAACCGCACCGAGGTTGCCTACCTCACCAACCGATACTTCGGAATGGAAGACTAGGGGCGCGGCCCCCGACACCCTCTCCCGGCTCCGCGCGGAGCCGGGAAAGCCAGCCTTCGGCGAACGCCCCGGGCGGCGCCCTACACCGCATCCCCCTGCTCGACATCGAGCGAGAGGTGCGCCCGCAGGAGCACCTTGCGGTTCTCGTCCCGCACGACCGCGAGGTAGTCCTGGCGGTCCGAGGTGCTGCTCAGCCCTTGCGCGACGCGCGACACCACCCGCAGCAGTTTCTCGCGGGCCGCGGCCGCATCGGGCAGGTCGAAGCCTTCCGCGTCGCGCACGTGGCGCGTGCCGTCGTGCAGGTCGATGAAGAAGCGTGGCATTGCGCAGCGAACCCCCTGTGCCGTCGCCCCGTTCGGCCGGCGACAGCCGGCATGCCCGCGAATGCCCACCGCCCCCGCTCCCCCTTTCGACGGATCCGGACGCCGCCGCGCGGCCGCTTGCGCCTCGCGAATGAGGCGGTCGCAACGCGGCAGCCCGCGGGAGCGTTCCGGGCCCGATCGGCGATTCGGGAGCGCGCCGCCGCGCCGGATCGCGGGGCCCCGCGAGATGCGCGCGACGCGCCCCGACGTGTCACCGGCTCATGGATCCGGCCGGGGCTTGTCGGGGGCTGATCGCGAGCGATCCGCATTCGATGTGACCGTGAGCGAAGACCCGGAACGGCGGCGGTCTGGAACGTGGGCTCCGAGACGTTGATCCCGTGCCCGCAAAACCCAAGCCGGCCGCAAGCGGATCTGTTCATCCGGTGGGTCACCGGGCCGCGGAACCGGGATCGCAGCCGGGTCTGCCTCCAAACGGATATCCGCCCCACACGTGGTCCGCCCTGGATGCATGGCAGATATTGAATTTTGCATCTGGTATCCCAAGGGTGCGCTGCGATATATACCGCACTGCAAACGCTTTGGAGCCACCGCCGTGACCGTGATCCTCGCCTTCTCCGCCGTCGTTCTTGCTGCAGTTGCGAACGTCGCTCTCGTGATCGCGCTCGCCGATCGTTTCGACAACCGCGGCTTCCACATCGACGCGTCCGCCCCGGTCGCTGCCTGACAGCAGATCGCGGCCCACCGCTGAGGCGGTGGACTGTTCGGCCCGCCCGGCTCGCCGCGGCGGGCTTTTTCATGTCTCCGTTCCGGCTTCCTGCCGCTCGGCGAAGATCACGCCGCCTCGCGCCTCCCAATATCAATGTCGGTACGTGGGATCGTATCGGCGCCCGTCAGTCCGAGAGATCATTTCGGGATTCCAATCCGCGTGAACCGCCCTGAGCGATCTCCGGGAATGGGCTGTACGATCGGCTCGTGCGGGTGAGGCCGAGGCGCGTGCTGCGAAATCGAAGCTGAGCGAACTGACGCATCGCAGTCGCGCTTTTGTCTGTGTACGATGCAAGGCTTTCTCGGCCTAGCCTTCGCAATCGACCTCGATGCAGCGTCGAAACCCGCAGATCTTCTGTGCCTGAGTGCGGTGGGTTCAGCGAAAAGCCTCGTCCGACAATGAGGCTTCAATCAGGCTGGCGGAGGGAGCGGGATTCGAACCCGCGATACCGTTTCCGGTATACACACTTTCCAGGCGTGCGCCTTCAACCACTCGGCCACCCCTCCGTCCCGGGCGAGCCGGGCCGCGACGGAGCGGCGCTGCTGAGGCGCCGCGTTCGCGTCGGGTGGCGTGCTGTACGCGCGGTGCACGCGCTGTGCAAGGCGCCCGGCCCTCGCGGGGCCGAAAATTCGGGCTGCGGTGCCGTTCGGCGTTAGGATCGCGTCCCGCTACCGGCCGCATTGGCGGTGGTCGCGCGCCGTCGCGTGAGGGCGACGGCCAGGAGCGCGCCCACGACGGCGGCGCCGGCCTTGACGAGGAAGTCCGAGAGGCGGGCGTGCCGGGTCTCGGTGAGCATCTGCCCGAGTTCGAGCACGCCCGCGTAGGCGACGACGAGCGCGACGGCGAGGCGCCAGCGGCGCGGATAGGCGAGCGCCAGAAGGAGGCCGAGGAGGGCGTAGGCCGCCGCACGCTCGACGGTGGCGCCCGCCACCACGGGCCTCCACCCGATCGGGGCGAGCGTGACGAGCACCAGCCCGGCCGCGACGGACCAGGCGCTGAGACGGAGGATGCGCTGCATGCGCGGGTCCTCGCCCGCGCGCTCGGCCGGGTCAAGCGCGCTGCGTTTGCGCATCCGCGGAGGCCCGCGTCCGACCCTCTGAAAAACGGCGGCGGGCGAAAAAAGGGGTTGAGTCCGTTCCGGGAGCCGCCTATAGAACCGCCCATCGTCGGACGCCGCGCCGGACGACGACAGACACCGCGGAACGCCAGCGTCGCGGTGGAAAAGTGGGGCCTTAGCTCAGCTGGGAGAGCGCTTCCATGGCATGGAAGAGGTCATCGGTTCGATCCCGTTAGGCTCCACCATTTCCCTCCTTTGAGGGATGTTCGACCGCAGAGGGCCGCGTTCGGCTGCTGCGTCAGGCTTTACCCATCGCAACCTCAGAGATCTCGCTGCCGCTCGCGCGAAGACTTGAGCGCGCGCCGCCTGTGCTTGCGCCGGACAGGGCCGCCTGACTCGCTCGGGTGACCGCTCCGCTCCTGAGCGCGCATCTGCCGCCTTGCGTGCGCGGGTCCAAGCGGCGCAGAACGACGCGCGACGGCCGGGCGCGAGGCTCGGCCGATCGGAAGGCTGCGCCTGCCCATGTTCCGTCCGCCCGTCCCCGCCGCAGCGCCGCGCGTGCCTGGACGCCGGCGGCGGGCATCACTATGGCGGTGCGGTGCGCTGGCCTCGCGTCTGCGCCGGCCACGCGCGGGCGCGCTTTCGTGCTGGATGATGATACTGGTCCCGGTTCTCGCAGCGCCCGCTCAGGCCGAGGCGCCCCTCCGGAGGACCGCAGAGGGACCGGCCGCGATGATCGAGACCCTGCGCGCCCGCATCCTGGCCGGCCACAGCGCCACCGCGGTCCTGGAGGCCTGGTGCGCCGAGCAGGGCCTCGCCGACGATCCCCGCCTCGTGGCGCGGCGGCTGCCCGGGCCGGACAAGCCCCTCAGCGCGGCCCAGCGTGTTCGCCTCGCGATCGGGGCGGACGAGCCCGTGCGCTACCGGCGCGTGCGCCTGCTCTGCGGCCCGCACGTGCTGTCCGAGGCGGACAACTGGTACGTCCCGGCCCGGCTGACGCGGGAGATGAACGCCGCCCTGGAGGAGACCGACGCGCCCTTTGGGCGGGTCGTCCGCCCGCTGGCGCCGACCCGCCGCAACCTCGACCTGCGGATGCTCTGGCGGGCGACGCCCGGCGCCTGGCCGGCGCCCGGCGAGCCCCTGTTCGCGGTGGATGCCGTCCTCACCACCGCGGACGGCCTCCCCTTCTGCGAGGTCTCGGAGACCTACACGGGCGCGGCCTTGTCGAGCCGGGCGCCCTGAAACCGGGGCGGGGCCGCCCCGGCTTGCCGAGGGTGCGACCGCGGCGATATCCCGGACCCGGCGCCGAAGGCGCCCAGGGGTCGATACGGGAGGAACGAACATGACCGGGAAGGCAATCGCGGGCCGCCTGTGCGGCGCCGTCATGATGCTCGTCTGCGCCGGCGCCGCGCAGGCGCAGAAGGGGGGCGACCCCGCGGGCCTGTGGCTCACCGAGACGGGGGATTCCAAGGTGCGGCTCGCCCGCTGCGGCGCGGGCTATTGCGGCACCATCGCGAGCACCTCGGGCAAGGGCCTCGACAGCAACAACCCGGACCCGAACCTGCGTGGCCGCAGCGTGGTCGGCGTGCAGATCGTCAACGCGGCCCGGCAGACCGCCGACGGCTACGAGGGCACCCTCTACAACCCGAAGGACGGGAAGACCTATTCGGGCACCCTCAAGCTCACGGGCCCGGCGACGCTGGAGGTCGCGGGCTGCGTCATGAGCGTGTTCTGCAAGCGCCAGACCTGGAAGCGCACGAACTGAGCGCCCGCCGGCCCCCTTGAGGGGCCGGCATCCTAGGCCGCCGGCGGTCGGGCGCCGCCCGTCAGGCGGCCGCCTCCAGCGCCCCGACGATCGCGTCGAGGGCCGCCTGGGCGCCCTGCCCGTTCGGGCCGCCGGCCTGGGCCATGTCGCGGCGGCCGCCGCCGCCCTTGCCGCCGAGGTGCTCGGCGCCGGCCCGCACGAGGCCGACCGCGTCGTAGCGGCCGGTCAGGTCCTCGGTGACGCCGACCACGAGCCCGGCCTTGCCGTCGCCCGCCACACCCACGATGGCGACGATGCCGGACCCGAGGCGCTGCTTGCCCTCGTCGGCGAGGCTCTTGAGGTCGCGCATCTCGACGCCCTCGACGACGCGGGCCATCAGCTTCACGCCGTTCACCTCGCGGGCGCCGTCGCCGCCCGCCGCCGGGCCGCCCATGGCGAGCTTCTTCCGGGCGTCGGCGAGCTCCCGCTCCAGGCGGCGGCGGTCCTCCAGCAGGGTGGCGAGGCGCTCCGGCGCCTCGGAGACCGGCGCCTTGAGGAGACCCGCCAGGGCCCCCAGCGTCCGCGCCTCCTCGGCCCGGTGGCGGCGCGCGGCGTTCGCGGTCATCGCCTCAAGGCGCCGGACGCCCGACGCGACGGCGCTCTCGCCCACCACGGTGATGAGCCCGATGTCGCCCGTGCGGGCCGCATGGGTGCCGCCGCAGAGCTCGATCGAGAAGTTCGGCAGGCGCCCACCCTCGGTCTCGGCACCGGCCTCGTCCACGGGCCGGCCCATCGAGACGACGCGCACCTCCTCGCCGTACTTCTCGCCGAACAGCGCGCGGGCGCCGGACTCGATCGCCTCGTCCACCGCCATCAGCTTCGTCACGACGGGGGCGTTCTGCAGCAGCACCGCGTTGGCGATGTCCTCGACGCGGCGAATCTCCGCCTCGTCCATGGGCTTGGGGTGGCTGAAGTCGAAGCGCAGGCGGTCGGGCGAGACGAGCGAGCCCTTCTGCGCCACGTGGTCGCCGAGCACCTGGCGCAGGGCCTCGTGCAGCAGGTGGGTCGCCGAGTGGTTGGCCCGGATGGCACCGCGGCGGGCGTGGTCGACGCGCAGCTCCACCGCCTGGCCGACGGACAGGCGCCCCTCCGCGACGGTGACGTGATGCACGAACAGGTCGCCGAGCTTCTTCTCGGTCGCGGTCACCCGGGCCTTGAGGCCGGCGGCCGAGACCAGCCCGGTATCGCCGACCTGGCCGCCGGATTCCGCGTAGAACGGCGTCTGGTTGACGAGGGCGAGCCCGCTCTCGCCGGGCCCGAGCGCCTCGACCTCCGCGCCCTCGCGGATGAGGGCCGTGACGATGCCCTCGGCCGTCTCGGTCTCGTAGCCGAGGAACTCGGTGGCGCCGACTCGCTCCTTGATGCCGAACCACACGGTCTCGGTGGCGGCCTCGCCCGAGCCGGACCAGGCCGCGCGGGCGGCCTGCCGCTGGCGCTCCATCGCCGAGGCGAAGGCCGCGGTGTCGACGCCGATGCCCCGCGCTTTGAGGGCGTCCTGCGTCAGGTCGAGGGGGAAGCCGTAGGTGTCGTAGAGCGTGAAGGCGGTCTCGCCCGAGAGATTCTGGCCCGCCGCGAGGTCGCGGCTCTCCGCGTCGAGGATGGCGAGCCCCCGCTCCAGGGTGCGGCGGAAGCGGGTCTCCTCCAGGCGCAGGGTCTCCGAGATCAGGCTCTCGGCCCGCATCAGCTCCGGGTAGGCCTGGCCCATCTCGCGTACCAGCGTCGGCACGAGGCGGTACATCACGGGCTCGCGCGAGCCCAGAAGCTCCAGGTGGCGCATGGCGCGCCGCATGATGCGCCGCAGGACGTAGCCGCGGCCCTCGTTGCCGGGCAGCACCCCGTCCGCCACCAGGAAGGCGGCGGCGCGCAGGTGGTCGGCGATGACCCGGTAGGAGGCGACGCTGCCGGGCTCCGGCGGGCGGCCGACCGCGTGGCTGACCGCGTCGATCAGGGCGCGGAACAGGTCGGTCTCGTAGTTCGAGGTGACGCCCTGGAGGATCGCCGCCATGCGCTCGAGGCCCATGCCGGTGTCGATGGACGGCCGCGGCAGGACGAGGCGGTTGCCCGGCTCGACCTGCTCGTACTGCATGAAGACGAGGTTCCAGAACTCGAGGAAGCGGTCGCCGTCCTCGTCGGGGGAGCCGGGCGGGCCGCCCTGCAGCGCCGGCCCCTGGTCGATGAAGATCTCCGAGCAGGGGCCGCAGGGCCCGGTGTCGCCCATCTGCCAGAAGTTGTCGGAGGTGCCGATGCGGATGATCCGGTCGTCGCGGAAGCCCGCGATCTTGCGCCAGAGCTCGGCCGCCTCGTCGTCGTCGGCGTAGACCGTCACCAGCAGGCGGTCGGGCTTGAGGCCGAACTCCCGGGTGATCAGATTCCAGGCCAGCTCGATCGCCCGCGGCTTGAAGTAGTCGCCGAAGGAGAAATTCCCCAGCATCTCGAAGAAGGTGTGGTGGCGCGCCGTGTAACCGACGTTGTCGAGGTCGTTGTGCTTGCCGCCGGCGCGGACGCACTTCTGGGCCGTCGTCGCGGTGGTGTAGGGCCGCTTCTCGACCCCCGTGAAGACGTTCTTGAACTGCACCATGCCCGCGTTCGTGAACATCAGCGTCGGGTCGTTCTTGGGCACGAGCGAGGACGAGGGCAGCACCGCGTGGCCGGCCTGGGCGAAGTAGTCGAGGAAGGTCGACCGGATCTCGTTGACGCCGCTCATCGAAGGTGACTCGTCTGTCCTGGTCTCGGGTCGCCGCGCGCCCGCGTGCGGCGCGGCTTTAGAAAGCTCACGCCCTCTTAAGGAGCGGCGCGGCGCAAGTCACGGGTGGTTTCTCTGCGCACCCGCCCCGGCAGGTTACGCCACCGGGGCCGGGTCGACCCGGCCCCGGTAGGACAGCGCCTCGGCGAGGTGGAGCCGGCGGACCTGGGGCTCCCCGTCGAGGTCGGCGAGCGTGCGGGCGACGCGGAGCGTCCGGTGGAAGCCGCGGGCGCTGAGGCGCATGGTCTCGGCGGCGTGGCGGACGAGCGCCGTCCCGTCCGCGTCCGGCGCCGCGACCGCCTCGATCACCCCGGCCGGACAGGTGGCGTTGGTGGTGGCCGGCGGCAGGCCGCGGGCCTCGTAGCGCCTGGCCTGCGCGGTCCGCGCGGCGGCGACCCGGGCGGCGGCCTCGCGCGAGCCTTCGCGGGGCGGCGGCAGGATGAGGTCGGCGGCCGTCACCGCCGCCACCTCGACGCGCAGGTCGATCCGGTCGAGGAGCGGCCCCGAGATCCGCGCGCCGTACTGCGCCATGCAGCGGGCGTTCGGGCCGCGGCGGCAGGCGTAGCCCGGCTCCAGCGCCTGCCCGCAGCGGCAGGGGTTCATGGCCGCGACGAGCTGGAAGCGGGCCGGGTAGGTGATGCGGTGGTTGGCCCGCGCGATCATCACCGCGCCGGTCTCCAGGGGCTGCCGAAGGGAATCGAGCACCTGCGGCGTGAACTCCGGCAGCTCGTCGAGGAACAGCACGCCGCCATGCGCGAGCGACACCTCGCCCGGCCGCGCCCCGGCCCCGCCGCCGACGAGGGCCGCCATCGAGGTTGAGTGGTGCGGCGCCCGGAAGGGGCGCCGGTCGGACAGGGCGCCCTCCTTGAGGAGGCCCGCCACCGATTGGACCATGGAGACGTCGAGGAGTTCGCGCGGGGTCAGCGGGGGCAGGATGGAGGGCAGGCGCGCGGCGAGCATCGACTTGCCGGCGCCGGGGGGGCCGTTGAACAGCAGGTTGTGGGCGCCGGCCGCGGCGATCTCCAGGGCGCGCTTGGCCCCCTCCTGGCCCTTCACGTCGGCGAGGTCTGGCAGGGGCGCGCCGGGCGCGGCCACCGCCGGCACCGGCCGGGCCATCACCTGGCTGCCCTTGAAGTGGTTGGCGAGCTGCACGAGGGAGCGCGGGGCGAGCACGTCGAGGTCGCCGCCGGCCCAGGCCGCCTCGGGCCCGCTCGCGGCCGGGCAGATCAGCCCGAGCCCGCGCGCCTGCGCGGCCATGGCGGTGGGCAGCACGCCGCTCACCGGCGTGATCGAGCCGTCGAGGGCGAGCTCGCCGACCACGCAGTAGCCCGCGAGCGCGTCCGCCGGCACGGCCCCGATCGCCGCCATCACCCCGAGGGCGATCGGCAGGTCGTAGTGCGAGCCCTCCTTGGGCAGGTCGGCGGGCGCGAGGTTCACGGTGATGCGCTTGGCCGGGAGGGCGAGGCCGGAGGCGATCAGGGCGCCGCGCACGCGCTCGCGGGATTCGGCGACGGCCTTGTCGGGCAGGCCGACGACGCTGAACATCACTGCTCCGGGGATGATCTGCACCTGCACGTCGACGGCGCGCGCCTCGATCCCCTCGAAGGCGACGGTGGCGACCCGGGTGACCATGGGATGGGGATCCTCGCTAGGGCGGAAATCCTAGGCGCGGAACCTTGCCGGCACAACGGGAACCAGGGCGGACCTCGCCTGTTCATCGGCCGTCCCCTCAACCACGCCGAGAAGGAAGCCGCCATGCGCCTCACGATGCCCCTCGCCGCCCTCGCCCTCGCCCTGCCCCTGTCCGGCGCCGCCTACGCGGACGAGAAGCTTCCGCCGGACCAGCAGGCCAAGGTCGAGGCCATGCTCAAGCAGGAGGGCTTCACCAAGTGGAAGGAGATCGAGCTCGACGACGGCATGATCGAGGTGGACGACGCCGTCGACGCGCAGGGCAAGCAGTTCGACCTGAAGCTCGACCCGAAGACGCTCGCCATCGTCAAGCGCAAGGCCGAGTAGGCCCGCCGGGCCGGCTTGCGTTCGCGGGAGCGCCCGGCCATATAGGCCGCGGGAGGTTGGCGAGGGACGTTTCACTCGCCAACCGGGTCAGGTCCGGAAGGAAGCAGCCCTAACGAGACCGAGCGGGTCTTTGTCCAGCCTCCCACCTCCCGCGGCCTCCCCGGGCCCTGCATCACCGAACGCGGCTCACTCCGACGATCGCATGGACGCGACCTCCGGCACGCAGGACGACGAGCCGGGGTTTCCGGGCCTTTCGCAGCAGGCCGCCGCGGCGCCCTACCGGGTGCTCGCCCGCAAGTACCGCCCCCAGACCTTCGACGACCTGATCGGCCAGGGCGCCATGGTGCGCACCCTGGCGAACGCCTTCGCGGCCAAGCGCATCCCGCAGGCCTGGATGCTCACCGGCGTGCGCGGCGTCGGCAAGACCACCACCGCCCGGATCCTGGCGCGCGGCCTCAACTACGCCCGCGCGGGGGAGGCCGACGGCGGCCCCACCATCGCCATGCCGGAGCTCGGCCAGCACTGCCAGGCCATCATGGAATCCCGGCACATGGACGTGCTGGAGATGGATGCCGCCTCGCATACCGGCATCGACGACGTGCGCGGCATCATCGACGGCATCCGCTACGCCCCGGTCTCGGCCCGCTACAAGGTCTACATCGTCGACGAGGTCCACATGCTCTCCGAGAAGGCGTTCAACGCCTTCCTGAAGACGCTGGAGGAGCCGCCGCCCCACGCGAAGTTCGTGTTCGCGACGACCGAGATCCGCAAGGTGCCGGTCACCATCCTGTCCCGCTGCCAGCGCTTCGACCTGCGCCGGGTGGAGGCCGAGACCCTCTCCGCCCACCTGCGCCGGATCTGCGCGGCCGAGCGCGTCGAGGCCGAGGACGAGGCGCTCGCCGCGCTGACCCGCGCCGCCGAGGGCTCGGTGCGCGATGCGCTCTCGCTCCTCGACCAGGCCATCGCCCACGGAGCCGGCGCGGTCACCGCGGCGGGCGTGCGCGACATGCTCGGTCTCGCGGACCGGGCCCGGATCGTCGACCTGTTCGAGGCCGTGATGCGCGGGGACGTGCCCGCGAGCTTCTCGGAGCTGCGCAGCCAGTACGATTCGGGGGCCGACCCCTCGGTGGTCCTGTCCGATCTCGCGGGCTTCACCCACCTCGTCACACGCCTGAAGCTGGTGCCCGAGGCGGCCGCCGCGGACCCGACGCTCAGCGAGGTCGAGCGGACCCGGGGCACCGCGTTCGCCGGCCGGCTCGGCGTGCGCGCGCTCTCGCGAGCCTGGCAGATCCTGCTGAAGGCCATTCCCGAGGTCCAGGCCGCGACCCGGCCCCTCGCGGCCGCCGAGATGGCGCTCGTGCGCCTCGCCTACGCGTCCGACCTGCCGACCCCCGACGAGGCCCTGCGCCAGCTCCGCGGCGAGGCCCTGACCGCTGCGGCACCGGAGCCGCCGGCCCTCGCCCGCCCCCCGCTCCCGCCGGTTCCGAGCCTGGGTGCGGCCGAAGGAGAGCGGGCCGAGATTCCCCGCCCGGCCCTCGCCGTCGCGGCGCCGGCGCAAGCGAGGGCGGCCGCCTCGCCGGCTCTGGCGGCGGCTCCCGAGGCGTCTCGTGCGCCGTCCCTCGCTCCACCCCCGGCCGCCGTCCGTGCCGAACCGGCGGGCCCGCGGCTCGCGCGCTTCGAGGACGTCGTGGCCCTCGCCGATGCCCGCCGCGACATCGGGCTCAAGACCGCGCTGGAGCGCGAGGTCCACCTCGTGCGCTTCGAGGAGGGCCGCATCGAGTTCCGCCTCGCCGAGGGCGGCCGCGCTGCGCTGGCAAACGATCTCGCCCGGGCGCTCGACGCCTGGACGGGCCGGCGCTGGATCGTCGCGCTCTCGAAGGAGGCCGGCGCACCGACGCTGGAGAATCGTGCCCGCGCCGCCACCGAGAGCCGCCGGCAGGACGCCGCCGCCCACCCGCTGGTGCGGGAGGTGCTGACCCGGTTCCCCGGCGCGCAGATCGTCGACGTGCGCGACAAGGCGCCCGACGAGCCCACTCCGACCGCGGAGACCGAGATCCTCGGGGAGGCCGACGCCGCGCAGGTCGAGGCGGCCGAGGACGACGAGGCGTAGCGGCGGGGCGCCCGCATCGCTATCTCAGGGCCGACACGCGAACTCCTCGAGCCGGGACGGAACCGTCATGCGCGACATCATGGGCATCATGAAGCAGGCTCAGGCCATGCAGGAGAAGATGGCCAACCTGCAGAGCGAGCTCGACGCCGTCGAGGTCTCGGGCGCCTCGGGCGGCGGCGCCGTGCGGGTTACCATGACGGCCAAGGGCCTCGTGAAGGGTGTGGCCATCGACCCCGACCTGATGGTGGCCGACGAGCGCGAGATCCTCGAGGACCTGATCGTGGCGGCGATGAACGACGCCCGCGCCAAGGCCGAGCAGACCGCGCAGGAGCGGATGGCCGAGCTGACCAAGGGCCTGCCGCTGCCGCCCGGCATGAAGCTTCCCTTCTGAGGGCCGGCGGATCCGTTGTGGCCGCCGCTTTTCGCCCGTAAAGCTTGAGCGTGCCGCTCGATCCGCCTTCCATCCCCGTCCCGGCGACGGGCTTCCCCGCGACAGCCGCAACGACGCGGCGGGGGCTGACGCCCCTCGTCGTCGGCTTCCTCCTGCTGATCGGCATCGTCGCGGGCACCGGCGGCCTCGTCGCGATGCAGCGGCAGGGCATCGCGGATGTCCGGCGCAGCGTCGAGCTGCGGGGCGGCGTGACCAGCCTGTTCTCGGCCGTCCAGGACGCCGAGACCGGGCAGCGCGGCTACCTGCTCACCGACTCGGAGACCTACCTGCAGCCCTACGAGGAGGCGCTGGGGCGCATCGAGCGGGGCCTCCACACCATCGCGGACGCGGTTGCGGACGATCCCGACCGGACCGCCGAGGTGACGGCCCTCGGTGCGGCGATCGAGGCGAAGCTCGACGAGCTGCGCCGGACCATCGCGCTGAAGCGGACGGGCGATTCGGAGGGTGCGCGCGAGCTCGTGCGCGCCGGCGAGGGCAAGCGCCTGATGGACCTCGTGCGCGAGCGGGCGACGACGCTCCGCGCCGAGATCTCCCGGGCCCTGCGCGAGCGCCAGGAGCGCGCCGCCCGCATGGCGACCCGCGTGCAGCTGGCGGTGGCCGCCGCGGCGCTGCTGACGCTCGCGCTGGGGGCCTACACGATCCGGCAGGCCCGCGGGCGGAACCGCCGGCTCGCCGCCGCCAACGAGACCCTGGCGGCGACCCACCAGGCCCTCCTCGACACGGTGGCGGGGCGCGAGCGCCTGGAGGAGCGCCTGCGCCAGTCCCAGAAGATGGAGGCGCTGGGCCAGCTCACCGGGGGCCTCGCCCACGACTTCAACAACATGCTGGCGATCATCACCGGCAACCTCAGCCTGATCGAGCGCGCCCTCGCCCGGGGCGACGCGAAGGTGGAGCGCTACCTCGCGCAGGCGCTGGACGGGGCGGGCCGGGCCGCCGCCCTCACGCACCGCCTGCTCGCCTTCGCGCGCAACCAGCCGCTCAACCCGGAGCCGATCGACTGCAACCGGCTCGTGCCGAACCTCTCGGAGATCCTGCGCCGGACGCTCGGCGAGACCATCCGCGTGGAGACGGTCCTGTCCGGGGGGCTCTGGACGGCGCGGATCGATGCCAACCAGCTCGAGAACGCGCTCCTCAACCTCGCCGTCAACGCCCGGGACGCCATGCCCGAGGGGGGGCGCCTCACCATCGAGACCGCCAACACCCACCTCGACGACGACTACGCCGCGGAGCACGACGGGGTGCCGGCCGGGCAGTACGTCATGCTCGCCCTCACCGATACGGGTGCGGGGATGCGTCCGGAGATCGCCGCCCGCGCCTTCGACCCGTTCTTCACCACCAAGGCCCCCGGGTCCGGCACCGGCCTCGGCCTCAGCCAAGTCTACGGCTTCGTGCGCCAGTCCGGCGGCCACGTGAAGATTTACAGCGAGGTTGGCCAGGGCACGACGGTGAAGCTCTACCTGCCCCGCCACCGGGGCGAGCCCGCGCCCGCCGACGCGCCGGCCGGCGCGGGTGCGGCGCTGCCCCAGGGACGGCCCGAGGAGGTGATCCTCGTGGTCGAGGACGACGACGGCGTGCGGGTGATGGCGGCGAGCGCGCTCGCGGACCTCGGCTACACCGTGCTGCAGGCGAGCGGCGCGGCCGCCGGGCTCGCCGCGATCGAGGCGCATCCCGAGATCGCGCTCCTGTTCACCGACGTCGTGATGCCCGAGCGCAGCGGGCGCGACCTCGCCGACGCGGCGCGCCGCCTGCGGCCGGGCCTGCGCGTCCTCTACACAACCGGCTACACGCGTAACGCCATCGTCCACAACGGCATCGTCGATGCCGAGGTGCAGCTCATCGGCAAGCCCTACGGCGTCGAGCGGCTCGCCCGGAAAGTGCGCCAGGTCCTCGACGCGCCCGCCTGACCGGCTTGTCGATCCGAGCGCTCGACGGCCCTCCTCCCCGAACGGACATCCCCCGCACGACCTCATCCTGAGGCGGCCGCGCGAGCGGCCCTCGAAGGAGGGCTCCAGCTCTCGCGCGATCCCTGGAGGCCTCCTTCGAGGCCCCCTACGGGGGCACCTCAGGATGAGGTGTGAGGGTGGGATCGGCCGCCCAAAAAGGCCTTGAAGCGGCTCCCGCCTGCGGCCGCGCCTCACGGGAGGCGCGGCCCGCCGTGGTGGCGGCTCAGGCGGCGATCGCCTGGGCGGTCGGCTCGGCGGCCCGCACGTCGGCGTCGACGTGCGCCTCGAAGCGCTTGAAGTTCTCGCGGAACATCCCGACGAGCCGGGTCGCGGTCTCGGCGAACAGCGCCTTGTTGGCCCAGGTCGCGACGGGGTTGAGGACGTGCTGCTCGACGCCCGGCACCGAGACCGGCACCGCGAAGCCGAAATAGGGGTCGCGGCGGAACTCGGCCTGCGCGAGCGAGCCGTCGAGGGCCGCGGTCAGCAGGCGGCGCGTCACCCGGATCGGCATGCGCCGCCCCGTGCCGACGCCGCCCCCGGTCCAGCCGGTGTTGACGAGCCAGCAATCGGCGCCGTGCTCGGCGATGAGGTCGCGCAGCATGTTGCCGTAGGTGCTCGGGTGGCGCGGCATGAAGGGCGCGCCGAAGCAGGTCGAGAAGGTCGCCTCGGGCCCCGCGAGGCCCCGCTCGGTGCCGGCCACCTTGGCGGTGTAGCCCGAGAGGAAGTGGTACATCGCCTCGGCGCCCGTGAGCTTGGCGATCGGCGGCATCACCCCGAAGGCGTCGCAGGTGAGCATCACCACGGTCTTCGGGTGCCCGGCCCGGCCGGTCGCGCTCGCGTTGGCGATGAAGTCGAGCGGGTAGGCGCAGCGGGTGTTCTCGGTGAGCGAGGCGTCGTCGAAGTCGGGGATCCGGCTCTCGGGATCGATCACCACGTTCTCCATCACCGTGCCGAAGCGCTCGGTGGTGGCGTAAATCTCCGGCTCGGCGTTGCGCGAGAGGCGGATCGTCTTGGCGTAGCAGCCGCCCTCGAAGTTGAAGATCCCGTCCTTCGACCAGCCGTGCTCGTCGTCGCCGAGGAGCTTGCGCGAGGAATCGTTGGAGAGCGTGGTCTTGCCGGTGCCGGACAGCCCGAAGAACAGGGCCGAGCTGCCCTCGGCGTCGAGGGCGGCGTTGGCCGAGCAGTGCATCGGCATCACGCCGCGGCCGGGCAGGATGTAGTTCAGGTAGGTGAAGACGGATTTCTTCATCTCGCCCGCGTAGGCCGTGCCGCCGATCAGCACGATCTTCCGGCTGAAGTCGATCGCGATCACCGTCTTCGACCGGCAGCCGTGGCGGGCGGGCTCGGCCTGGAAGCTCGGCAGGTCGATGATGGTCATGTCCGGCACGTAGCCGGCGAGCTCGGCGCGCTCGGGCCGGATCAGCAGGTTGCGGATGAACAGGGAGTGCCAGGCGAACTCCGCGAAGACGCGGGCCTTCACGCGATGGGCCGGGTCGGCGCCGCCGTAGAGGTCCTGCGCGAACAGCTCGCGGCCCTCGGCGTGGGCGAGGAAGTCCTGGTAGAGGGTCTCGAACTGCTCGGGCGTGATCGCGCCGTTGTTCTCCCACCAGACCTGCCCCTCGGTCGAGGCGTCGCGCACCACGAACTTGTCCTTGGGCGAGCGGCCGGTGTGGCTGCCGGTGGTCGCGACGAGCGCGCCGCCGCGGGCGAGCCGGGCCTCGCCGCGGGCGAGGGATTCCTCGTAGAGGCGCGGCGCCTCGAGGTTCCAGTGGACGGCCTTCAGGTTGCGCAGGCCGATCGCCTCGGCCCCGTGGCCCGCGTTGTAGTCGCCGATGTTGCTCAAGACCGTCTCCTCCGGGCACCTGATCGCGCCGCTGCTGCCGTCCCTGGGATGCGTCCGCGCGGTCGTTCAGGTCCGCCGCGCGCAGGTTCTCCGCGTCCCTTCCACCCTTGGTTATGCGGCGAAGGACGAGCGTCAATTGGACTTGCGGTCGATGGGGAGACTCGGAACCGGCCTCTGTCAGGCTCCGCCGCGGGGTAAGCTCAGCCGAATGGGGGATCGCGCCGGACGTCTGCCTTCGCGGCGGCGCGTGCGCGCAGGCCGGCGCGCGGCGGCGCGGGCAGCCCTATCTAGGGGTGAGCCGTCCGCGGCGCTTCGCCCGCGCCCCGTTCCCCGCTATGGCGGACCGGTTGCCCCACACGAGCCCGCAGGAGCCCGATGCCCCAAGCCGTCGCCGGTCCCGAGATCGAGCGCCTGATCCAGCTCCTCGCCCGCATGCCGGGGCTCGGGCCCCGCTCGGCCCGGCGCGCGGCGCTCCAGCTCATCAAGAAGCGCGAGGCGCTGCTCGCGCCGCTGGCCGAGGCGATGCGCGTGGCGGCCGAGCGGATCGTGGTCTGCACGAGCTGCGGCAACCTCGATACGCAGGAGCCTTGCACGATCTGCCGCGACGCCGCCCGCGACCCCTCGGTGCTCGTCGTCGTCGAGGATGTCTCGGATCTCTGGGCGCTGGAGCGTTCGGGCGCCGTGCAGGCGCGCTACCACGTCCTCGGCGGCGTGCTCTCGGCGCTCGACGGCGTCAGGCCCGAGCACCTCAACATCGCCCGCCTCGTGGAGCGGGCGGGCGACCCGGCCGTCAAGGAGGTCATCCTGGCGCTGAACGCCACCGTCGACGGGCAGACGACCGCCCACTACGTCACCGAATCCCTGAAGCCCCTGGGCCTCCGGATCACCCGCCTCGCCCACGGCGTGCCGGTGGGCGGCGAGCTCGACTACCTCGACGAGGGCACGCTGACCGCGGCCATCCGCAGCCGGACGGTGTTCTGAGCGGGCCGGGCGACCATTTGACCCGCGCCCCCGCCGCATCCTATTGGCTGCCTCGCAGACCCGTGACCTAGACCCGCTCGCCCATGGCCATCCGCCCCCTCGTCATCCTCCCCGACGCGCGCCTGCGCCTCCCCTCCGAGCCGGTCGGCCCGGTGACCGCGGAGATCCGGACGCTCGCGGCGGACATGCTGGAGACCATGTACGACGCCCCCGGCGTCGGCCTCGCGGCGATTCAGATCGGCGTGGAGCGGCGGGTCGTCACCATCGACACCTCGAAGGACGATGCCGCCCGCACGCCCATCGTCTTCCTCGACCCCGAGATCGTCTGGGCCTCGGAGGAGAAGCGGGTCTACGACGAGGGCTGCCTCTCGATCCCCGACTACTACGCCGAGGTGGAGCGCCCCGACCGCGTGCGCGTGCGCTTCCGCGACCTCGACGGCCGGGAGCAGGAACTCGAGTGCGAGGGCCTCCTCGCCACCTGCATCCAGCACGAGATCGACCACCTCAACGGCGTGCTGTTCATCGATCACCTGTCGAAGCTCAAGCGCGACCGCGTCGTGAAGAAGTTCGCCAAGGCGGCCAAGCGCGGCGAAGCGGCCTGAGGGCGCCGCCGCGATGCGCGTCGTCTTCATGGGAACGCCCGATTTCGCGGTGCCGACGCTGGCCCGCCTCGCGGCGGACGGGCACGCGATCGCGGCGGTCTACACCCGCGCGCCCGCCAGGAGCGGCCGCGGCATGGCCCTGCGCCCCTCCCCCGTCCAGGCCGAGGCCGACCGGCTCGGCGTGCCGGTGCTGACGCCCGCGAGCCTCAGGGACGAGGCCGCCGCGGAGACCTTCCGCGGCCACGGGGCGGACGTGACGGTGGTCGTCGCCTACGGGATGCTGCTGCCCCGGCCGATCCTCGATGCGCCGCGCCACGGCTGCCTGAACCTGCACGGGTCTCTCCTGCCCCGCTGGCGCGGCGCCGCCCCGATCCAGCGGGCCGTTATGGCCGGCGACGCGGAGAGCGGCGTCGGCGTGATGCGCATGGAGGCGGGCCTCGACACCGGGCCTGTCGCCCTGGAGGCGCGGGTGCCGATCGTCCCCGGCATGACCGCCGGCGCGCTGCACGATGCCCTGATGCCGATCGGGGCCGAGCTGATGGCCCGGGCCCTGCGGGACCTCGCCTCCGGCACCCTCGCCTTCACGCCCCAGCCCGAGGCCGGCGTCGTCTACGCGCAGAAGATCACCAACGACGAGGCCCGGATCGACTGGGCCCGGCCGGCCCGGGCCGTGGCCAACCACGTCAACGGCCTCTCGCCCTTCCCCGGCGCCTTCTTCGAGGCCGATCTCGGCAAGGGCCTGGAGCGCGTGAAGGTGCTGCGGGCCGTGGACGTCCCGGAAGGCTCCGCCGTCCCCGGCACGCTCCTCGACGAAGCCGGCACGGTCGCCTGTGCGGAGGGCGCCGTGCGGCTCCTGGAGCTGCGCCGGGCCGGCCGGGGCGGCTCGGCGGACGGCCCGGAGTTCCTGCGGGGCGCCCGGCTCCGGCCCGGCACCCGCCTCGGCTGATGCCACGCTACCGGCTCGTCATCGAGTACGACGGCGGACCGTTCTGCGGCTGGCAGCGCCAGGCCGAGGATCCGACCGTGCAGGGCGCGATCGAGGATGCGGTGACCCGCTTCTCCGGTGAGGCGGCGCGCCTCACCTGCGCCGGGCGCACCGATGCGGGCGTGCACGCCACCCATCAGGTCGCCCATCTGGACCTCGCCAAGGCTTGGCGCGCCGACACGGTGCGAGACGCGCTGAACGCCCACCTGCGGCCGCGGCCGGTGGCGATCCTGTCGGCCGAGCAGGTCGGCCCGGATTTCGACGCCCGCCACTCCGCGATCCGGCGCCACTACCGCTACCGCATCCTCAACCGGCGCAGCCCCGCCGCCCTCACCCGCGCCGGGGTCTGGCACGTGCCCTGGCCCCTCGACGCCGAGCTGATGCACGCGGCGGCGCAGCGGCTCGTGGGGCGCCACGACTTCACGGCCTTCCGGGCCGCCGAGTGCCAGGCGAACAGCCCCGTCCGGACCCTGGAGCAGCTCGACGTCGCCCGGGCGCCGATGGGGTTCATGGACGAGATCGTGGTAGCGACTTCGGCCCGATCCTTCCTGCACCATCAGGTCCGCGCCATGGTCGGCACCCTGATGCTGGCGGGCAGCCGCCGCCTCGGGCCCGACGACGTGGCGGAGATCCTCGCGACCCGGGCCAAGCACCGCTGCGGCCCGCTGGCCCCGGCCTGCGGCCTGACCTTCGTGGGCGTCGACTACGGGTCTCTAGAATAAACTCTAGATTGACAAAGCCCGTACTACCACCACTCTAACTTCCGATTTTGCCCTGCGTCAGGGCATCTGAAGTTGCGAGGATGGCGGGATGACCGCGCCCTGGATATCAGCCGAGAACCTGAACTGGCTCCTCGCGACCCTCTGTCTCCTGGTGCCGGCGCTGGTCTTCATCGCCATCCGAGGCACCGTGAAGGTCCACCGCCAGGGCATCGTCCGCGACCTGGCGACGGTGTTCCAGGTCTCGAAGAAGGGGGAGGCCACCGACGGGGACGGCCCCATACCGTCCTTCGAGTTCGTGAAGTACAAGTACTTCCTCGGCCGGCCGCGGGACGGTCAGGAGCGAAACCAGGAAGATTTCTCCGCGATCGACTGGGCGAGCGGCCTGCTGCCCCTCGTGGTGGTCCTGATCCTGGCCGGATACCTCGTCTCCCGCAGCTTCGAGGCCGATCTCCTGAACTACCTTCTCGGCACCGCATGCGCTTCCGCGGATGACATCTGCGCGTGGCAACAGGTGCGCTCCGCCCTGTTCGTCTCGCTGCTCGCGGCCTTCGCGGGTGGCTACATCTTCATGATCCGCAGCTTCTTCCGGGCGATCAACAACTTCGATCTTGGGCCGGGCTCGTTCGTCGGCGCCGCCATCAATCTCATCGCCGGCGGCGCCCTGATGACGATCCTGGTCTTCGGCTTCGACATCGTCACCCACGCGACGCGCTCCGGCGGCTGGTTCGGAGGCCTGCTCCTCGCCCTCGGCTACGCGGTCGGACAGCTGCCCGAGAGCGCGAGCCGGATGGTGACGGACCGCAGCAGGCTCGCGCACGTCAAGCGCTACAATCCCAGGATCTACCGCGAGATCAGCGCCACGCCGGTCGATATCGTCGACGGGATCGACAGCGAGATCCGCGACCGGCTCGCCGATCATCACATCCGGTCGACCCAGAACCTGGCGACCGCCAACCCGCTCATGCTGTTCGTGGAGACGCCCTACGGCGTCTACCAGATCATGGATTGGGTCGCGCAGGCGCAGCTCTGCTGCTCCGTCGGGCCGGACAAGCTCCTGCTCCTCTGGCGCCTCGGCATCCGCACATTGTTCGACCTGGAGCGCGCCGCGCTCGACGACCGCTGCAGAAGCCCCGAGCTTCTGCGCGCGATCGGAGCGATCCTGTTCGCGGATGAAGTGCGAGCAGATGAAGCAGGGGCGACTACCAAGCACGCCCGCGACATCCACCCGGACATGGTGGTCGCGTCCATTCAGGTGAAGCTCGACGACCCGCACGTGCATCGTCTCAGGCAACTCTTCATCCTGGTCGGCGAGCGGCTCGGCAAGGCCAATCGGCGCTTCTCCGCGAGCCCACCGGGAGAAACACCGGGAGAGCGTGCGGAGGGCCCGCGGGGCGAGGCGTCGGACGAGCCGGCGGATCAGGCCGCCGCGGCCGAGGCGAAGTAGGTGTCCAGCACCCGGCGGTAGATCGCGGTCAGGCGTTCGAGGTCGGCCACGGCCACGCATTCGTCGACCTGATGCATGGTCTCGCCGACGAGGCCGAACTCGATCACCGGGCAGGCATCCTTGATGAATCGGGCATCCGAGGTGCCGCCGGTGGTGGAGAGAGTCGGGGAAAGCCCCGTCTCCGCCGCGATGGCGGCGCTGACGAGGTCCGTGAAGGCGTCGGGCCGCGTCAGGAAGGCGGGGGCGTTGGAGGGCTGCAGGTCCAGGGTGTAGCGCACGGCGTTGCCGGCGGCGCGCTCCAGTCGGCGGCGGATCTCGGCTCCGAGGCTTTCGGCGGTCCAACCCTCGTTGAAGCGGATGTTGAACACCGCGCGCGCATCGGCCGGGATCACGTTGCTGGCCGGGTTGCCGACGTCGATCGTCGTGAATTCGAGGTTAGAGGCGTCGAAGTGCTGGGTGCCGCCGTCGAGCGGCTCGACGCCGAGGGCGGTGGCGAGGCGCAGCATCCCGGGAATCGGGTTCTCGGCCCGGTGCGGGTAGGCGACGTGGCCCTGGCGGCCGTGGACGATGAGCCGGCCCGTCAGCGAGCCGCGCCGGCCGATCTTGATCATCTCGCCGAGGCGGCTCGGGTTCGTCGGCTCGCCGAGCAGGCAATGGTCGAAGCGCTCGCCGCGCGCCCGGGCCCAGTCGAGGAGCTTGACGGTGCCGTTGACGGCGGGCCCCTCCTCGTCGCCCGTGATCATGAAACCGATCGAGCCCCCGAAGGCGGGGCCGCGGGCCGCCAGGAAGCCGAGGGCGGCGGCCAGGAAGCACGCGATGCCGCCCTTCATGTCGACGGCGCCCCGGCCGTAGAGCAGGCCGTCCGCGACCGTGCCCGCGAAAGGTCCGTGCCGCCACGCCTCCGCATCGCCCGGCGGCACCACGTCCGTGTGCCCGGCAAACAGCAGGCAGGGGCCCTCCTCGCCGATGCGGGCGTAAAGGTTCTCGATGTCGGGCGTGCCGTCTTCCGAAAAGACCGGCCGCTCCACTGCGAAGCCCGCGCCCTCCAGGATGCCGGCGAGGTAGCCGAGCGCCCCCCCCTCCTCCGGCGTCACCGAGGGGCAGCGGATCAGGCCCTGCGCGAGGGCGAGCGGGGACGGGTCCTGCACGGCGGCAACCTTCGGGCGGCGGGCAACGCCGACCGCGCATAGGCGGCCGGGCCCCGATGTGCAAATCCTCACCTTCCGGGCCCGGCCGGAAGGGTCTATCTGCCGGGGCATGGCACTCACCGGCGACGAGATCGAACGCTACGCCCGCCACCTCGTCCTCCCCGAGGTGGGCGGCCCCGGCCAGGGGCGGCTGAAGGCGGCCCGGGTGCTGGTCGTCGGCGCGGGCGGCCTCGGGGCCCCCCTGATCCAGTACCTCGCGGCCGCCGGCCTCGGCACGATCGGGATCGTCGACGACGACGCCGTGTCCCTCTCGAACCTGCAGCGCCAGGTCATCCACGGGACGCCGGATATCGGCCGGCCGAAGGTCGCGAGCGCCGCCGACGCGGTGGCGCGGCTGAACCCGCACGTCGCGGTGGAGCGCCACCCGCACCGCCTCACGGAGGAGAATGCGCAGGCGCTGATCGGGGCCTACGACCTCGTCGCGGACGGCTCGGACAACTTCGCGACCCGCTACGCGGTCTCGGATGCCTGCTACCGCGCCGGGAGGCCGCTCGTCACGGCGGCGCTGGGGCGCTTCGACGGGACGCTGACGACGATCCGCGCCCACGAGGCCGGCCCGGACGGACGGCCGAACCCGACCTACCGCTGCCTGTTCCCCCACCCGCCGCCGCCCGGCACCGTGGCGCCCTGCGCCGAGGCCGGGGTGCTCGGCGCGCTCGCGGGCGTGATGGGCTCCCTGATGGCCCTCGAAGTCATCCGGGCGGTCACCGGGTTCGGCGAACCGCTCGTCGGGCGCCTCCTGATGGTCGACACCCGCTCGATGCGGTTCGAGACGCTGGCCTACGGCTGGGACCCGGCAAACCCGCTCAGCGGGACGGAGGGATCGCCCGACGCCTGATCCGGGCCGATACCGGGCGCGGGCGTCGTCAGACGGCGGACGCCGGGCCGCGGCACGAGGTCGGGCGGCTGCTTGAGGCCCGAGGCCCAGCCGAGCCGCCGGAAGGCGAGCAGCAGGCGCCACCCGAGGTCCGATTGGCCCGGCTCGATGCCGAGGCGCGCGGATTGCGGCCAGGCGTGGTGCGTGGCGTGCCATGCCTCGCCGAAGGTGATCAGGGCCGCGGCCGGCAGGTCGTGCCCCTGCACGGCCTCCCCCTCGACGATCCAGCCCTGAGGGCCGTCCCGATGGGTCAGGTGAACGACGAGCCAGTGCCCCGTCAGCGAGACCGCGATCCGCACCGGCACCCCCCAGACGAGCCAGGGCAGGCCGCCGACCGCGTAGAACAGCAGGGCCCAGGGGATCTGCTGGGCCATCCAGGTCGCCTCCAGCCAGCGGTAGAAGCGGTCCTCGGCCAGCCGCGGCTCGGGCACGAAGCGCGGCGGCCGCGCCAGCACCAGCCGCATGTGCATCTGCATCCAGGCGTCCCGCAGCAGCGGAAGGCGGTTGGCGTGCAGATCGTGGCACGCGGGCTGCCGCTGCGCCCAGTCGCGCATGTCGTGCAGCCGCACCATGCCGAGCGGTCCGGCCATGCCCACCAGCGTGCCGAGATAGACGAGGCCGTACTCGAGGCCGCGCCGCGCCTCGAAGCTCCGGTGCACCAGCAGCCTGTGCATGCCGAGCGAGTGGCCCGCGCAGAGCGTCACGGCGGTGGTGACGAGGAAGAGCAGGACGGCACCGGGCGAGACGAACCAGGGACCGAGCACGATGGCCGAGAGGGTCATGCCGCCGACCCAGAGACTCTTCGCCGGGGCCCATTCGACCAAGCCATCGAGGCCCGACGTCTCGGCATCGGCGATCATGCGCTCGGTCGAAGAGTGCTGCAACATCCCCTCCTGTTAATTAGCAAATTAACTAAATAACAGGAGGCGTTTGTCAAGGTTCGGATGGTCGCCTACACACCACACATGCAGCGCGTCTTCGAAGCCCTGGCCTCGGCTCCCCGCCGGAAGATCCTGGCGCTCCTCGCTCACGCCGAGCTCAGCGCCGGTGAGATCGCCGCGCGCTTCGACATGACCAAGCCGTCGATCTCGCAGCACCTCGCGGTGCTGGAAGCAGCCGGGCTCGTCGCGAGCGAGAAGCGGGGGCAGTTCGTCTATTACCGTCAGGTCAGCGAGAACCTGATCAGCACGCTGACCGGGTTCGTGCAGGAAGTCTGCCCGGTGTCGCGGCCGCTCCGCCGCGAGAGCGCCGCGCGCGGGATCGCGGATTCGCCGACCGCGCACTCGGTCAGGGGATCGGCGCCCGATCCAGGCAGCACTTCTTGAACTTCAGCCCCGAGCCGCACGGGCAGGGATCGTTGCGGCCGACATCCTTGAACGGGTTGCGCACGGGCTCGCCCGCGCCCTCCGCCGTCCAGGCGAGGTCCGCGATCGGATCGTCCAGGGTGCCGAGGCCGCGGGCCTCGCGGTCGCGCGGGTCGGCGGGCTTGCGGACGGCGCGCTGCAGGGTCTCCCGGAACCAGGCGGGGTCGCTGAACTCTCCGGTGAGGCGGCCGTCCCGGCGGGCGGCCTCCGCACGCGGTGCGAGGTCCTTCAGGCCGAGGAGCGCGATGGTCTCCTCCCAGCCGATCCAGGCCGATCCGCCCTCCACCGCCTTGCGGCCGTCGTCGAAGCGCACGAGCAGGGCGGCGACGGCCTCGCGCGGGATCCGGCCCTCGTGCGTGAGGTGGGTGAGCGCGGCGAAGACCGCGTTGCGGGCCTCGTCGTCCGCGCTGCTGTCGAGGAGGACGGCGAAGAGGGGCTCGACCTCGCCGTCGTAGAGGGCGGCCACCACCCGGTGCAGGGTGGCGGTGATGGCGTCGCCGAGGATGCCGTCGAGAGCCTCCGGGTCCTGGCGGAGCAGCCGGAGCACGGGCGGCAGCGCGCGCGTGTCCCGGGCTGCCGCCAGGACGTGGAGGCCCCAGAACAGCAGGTTCGCGTCCGCGTCCGACACCGCGTCCGGGTCGTCCGCGGCCGTGTCCAGCACGGCGAGCGTCGCCTCGGCGATGGTCGACGGGTCCGCGACCGCCCGCTCCAGGGCAGCCCGCGGCAGGTGCTCGGCCTGCCGGAGGATCGCGATCAGGTCCGCATCGCTCACGCCGGGTCAGCTCCGCAGGCCGGCACCGGTCTTGCGGGCGACCTCGGCGACGATCCGCGCGCTCACCGCCTCGATGTCGGCGTCGGTGAGGGTCCGGTCGGTTGGCTGCAGGCGCACCGCGATGGCCACCGACTTCGAGCCCTCCGGGATCCCGACGCCCTCGTAGAGATCGAAGACCTCGATGCCGGCGATGAGCTTGCGCTCGGCGGCCTGCGCGGCCTTCACGATCTCGCCCGCCGCGACGTCGCGCGCTACCACGAAGGCGAAGTCCCGCGAGACGGGCTGGAAGTCCGAGAGGGCGAGGGCCGGCTTGACCTTCGTGGGCTTGTGCTTCGGGAGCGGAAGGGCATCGAGCACGATCTCGAAGGCCACCAGCGTGCCCTTGAGGTCGAGGGCCTTCATCACCCGCGGATGCACCTCGCCGAAGGCGCCGACCGGGTTCTTCGGGCCGAACTGAAGGGTGCCGGAGCGGCCCGGATGCAGCCAGGCCGGGCCGCCGGCTGCGACCTGGAGGCCGCCCGTCGGCACGCCGAGGCTGGCGAGGAGCGCCAGCGCGTCCGCCTTGGCATCGAAGGCGTCAACGGTCGCCGACGACCCGTTCCAGTGCCGGCCGCCGCCGGCGAGCCCGGCGCTACCCCGCCGCACGGCGGCCGCCCGGATGGTCTGCCCCTCCGGCTCGTCGCTCGCAAAGCACTGGCCGACCTCGAACAGGGCGACGTCGGGCGCGCCCCGGTCGGCGTTGCGCTGCGCGGCCCGGAGGAGGCCCGGCACCAGGCTCGGGCGCATGTCGGAGAGGTCCGCCGCGATGGGGTTGGCGAGCGCGAGGTCCGCCCCGCCGCCGCCGAACAGCTCGGCGTCCGCGTGGGGGATGAAGGACCACGTGACGGCCTCGAGGAGGCCCCGGGTGGCGAGCGCCCGCTTGGCCGCCCGGGTCCGGCGCTGGATCACCGTCAGCACGGGCTTGGCCACCGCCGCGTCGAGGCGCGGCAGGGGCTTCGGCTCGATGCGATCGAGGCCGGCGATGCGGATGATCTCCTCGACGAGATCCGCCTTGCCCTCGATGTCGGGCCGCCAGGAGGGCGATCGGACCTGCACGCGGTCGCCGGTCCCGTCGATGTCGAAGCCGAGCGTCTCCAGCGTCGCCGTCATCTCGGCGCGGGAGAGCTCCAGCCCCGCCAGGCGGCGCACCTCGGTCCAGGGGAAGTCGATGACGTGTTCCGTCTCCGGCGGCTCGCCCGCGACGACCGCCTCGCTCGGGCTGCCGCCGCAGAGGTCGAGCACGAGGCGCGTGGCGAGGTCGAGCCCCGGCAGGGCGAAGGCGGGGTCGACGCCGCGCTCGAAGCGGTAGCGCGCGTCGGTGACGATGCCGAGGCGCCGGCCGGTCTGGGCGATGTTGCGCGGGTCCCAGAGGGCCGCCTCGATCAGGACGTCGGTGGTGTCCGCGTCGCAGCCGGAGGCCGCGCCGCCGATGATGCCGGCGAGCGACTCGACGCCGGCCTCGTCGGCGATCACCACCATCTCGTCGGTCAGCGCGTAGGTGCGCCCGTCGAGGGCCGCGAGCGATTCCCCGTCGCGGGCCCGGCGCACGACGAGGCCGCCCCGCACCTTGCCGGCGTCGAAGACGTGGAGCGGGCGGCCGCGATCGAAGGTGAGGTAGTTCGTGATATCCACGAGCGCGTTGATCGGGCGCAGGCCGATGGCACGCAGGCGCGCCTGCATCCAGGCGGGCGACAACCCGTTGCGCACGCCCCGGACGAGCCGAAGCGCGAAGAGCGGGCAGAGCGCGCGGTCCTCCGCCGGCAGGTCGATGGCGAGGCGCACCGGGCACGCCCCCTCCCCGCTCAGCGGCGGCAGCGGCAGGCTCTTCAGGGTGCCGATGCCGGTCGCGGCGAGGTCGCGGGCAATGCCGTGGATCGAGGTGCAATCCGGACGGTTCGGCGTCAGGTTGATCTCGACGACCGGGTCGTCGAGGCCCGCGTAGAGCGCGTAAGGCTGGCCCACCGGGGCGTCGGCGGGCAGGTCGAGGATGCCGTCGTGGTCGTCGCCGAGGCCGAGCTCGGCGCCCGAGCAGAGCATGCCGCGGCTCTCCACGCCCCGGATGGTGCCGACCGACAGGGTGATGTTCTTGCCCGGCACGTAGGTGCCGGGCGGGGCGAACACCGACAGCATCCCCGCGCGGGCGTTCGGGGCGCCGCAGACCACCTGCACGGGCTGCCCGTCGCCGGCATCGACGGAGCAGACGCGCAGCCGGTCGGCGTTGGGATGCTGCTCGGCCGTGAGCACCTTCGCGACCACGTAGGGCGCGAGCGCCGCCGCCTTGTCCTCGATGCCCTCGACCTCGAGCCCGATGCGGGTGAGCGTCTCGGCGACGGTGTCGAGGGACGCCTCGGTGTCGAGGTGGTCTCTGAGCCAGGAGAGGGTGAATTTCATTTTACAGTCCGGATCTTCAGGAGGGTCGCGTCCGCCCGATCAGGCGCGCGGCCAAGAGTTTGCGTTCCGAGACATCCAGGCGGCCTAGGAGCTGGATCGCGGATTCGGCTTGCTCGATCAGGTCTTCCGTCTCGCGTCGCGTGGTCCGGAACCCGGGATCGTAATCGGCGTCGTGACGAAGCTTCTGCAGGAGGCGGAAAATCTCGCCGAGCCGTCTGACGTCATCGCTCGTTCCGGCGGTCGTTCTCGCGATCTCGAAAACCCGTCTCGCTGCGGCGTGATCAAGGGAGCGGTAGATCAACCGAAACGGAGGCCAGGGTGCCCAGGCTCCGACGAGCTCGCGACCGCAGAACTCCGCAAGCGCATGGAACAGAGCATAGTAGGCGGTCGAGATTGCTCGCGCGAGGGACTCCTTGCGAGGCCTGCCGCCGTCCCGGCCAGCGAGTTCGCGCGCGATCGCGAGAAGCTCCTGATGCATCTACGCCGCTCCGGACCGCTCTTCCTCGGCGTAGCGCAGACGCAGGTACGGGAACCGGACTTCGCCGGCTTCGAGCAGGGCGTGACTGAGTTCGTGGAGGGCGTTGGAAGCAACCAGTCCACCTAGCGGATTGACGTTTGGTTTCATGAAAGCGTCGATGAACAGCGCTGTGGTCTCCAAGCCGTCCTCTTCCACCCGAACCTCGATGCGGTCGAGCCTACGACGCCCCAGCGACGGCGCAAGGATCCGATGAGCAATCTTTTCGATCTCGGCATTTGTCACGACGGAAGCTCCACACGCGACCCCGAAAAGCAGACCTTATGCTATCCCGTCAGCCCGCCCACCAGGCTCGGCACGTCGAGGGGCCGGAAGCCGTAATGGTCGAGCCAGCGCACGTCCGCCTCGAAGAACGGGCGCAGGTCCGGCATGCCGTACTTCAGCATGGCGATGCGGTCGATGCCGACCCCGAAGGCGAAACCCTGCACGCTGTCCGGGTCGAGGCCGCAATTGCGCAGGACGTTCGGATGCACCATGCCGCAGCCGAGGATCTCCAGCCAGTCCGTGCCCTCGCCGAAGCGGATCTCGCCGCCCTTGCGCGAGCACTGGATGTCGACCTCGGCGGAGGGCTCCGTGAAGGGGAAGAACGAGGGGCGGAAGCGCATCTTCACGCCCTCCACCTCGAAGAACGCCTTGCAGAACTCCTCCAGCACCCACTTCAGGTTGGCGATGTTGGCCGAACGGTCGATGACGAGGCCCTCGACCTGATGAAACATCGGCGTGTGGGTCTGGTCGGAATCGTGGCGGTAGGTCCGGCCCGGGATGATCACGCGGATCGGCGGCTCCTGCGCGCGCATCGTGCGGATCTGGACGGGCGAGGTGTGGGTGCGCAGCACCTTGCGCTGCCCGCGGCTGTCGGGCCGCAGGAAGAAGGTGTCGTGCATCTCGCGCGCCGGGTGCCCGGGCGGGAAGTTGAGCGCCGTGAAGTTCAGCTCGTCCGTCTCGACGTCCGGACCCTCCGCCACCGAGAAGCCCATGTCGGCGAAGATCGCGGTGATCTCGTCGATCACCTGGCTGATCGGGTGGATGCGCCCGCGCGCCTCCGGCGCCTCCCGGAGCGGCAGCGTGACGTCGACGCGCTCGGCGGCGAGCCTGGCCTCGAGGGCCGCCTCGCCCAGCGCCGCCCGCTTCTGCGCCAGGGCATCCTGCACCCGGTCGCGCAGCCCGTTGATGAGGGGCCCCCGCTCCTTGCGCTCCTCGGGCGACATCGCGCCGAGGGTCTTCAGCAGGTCGGAGATGGTGCCCTTCTTGCCGAGCGCGGCGACCCGCACGGTCTCCAGGGCCGGCTCGTCCGCGGCGGCCTCGACCTGGCCGAGGAGGTCGCGCTCGAGAATGGCGAGATCGGTCATCGCAGTCCCTCAGGCCGGCGAGCCCTTCGGAAACGCGGGCTCTGACATGACGAGGGCGCGGCGCATCTGCTGCGCCGCGCCCTCCGAACGGACGTCCCCGGTGGGCGCCGCGTGTGTCCGGAGGTCCTCAGGCCGCCTTGGCGGCCGGCAGGGCGGACTTCGCCTTCTCGACCACGGCCGCGAAGCTCGCAGGCTCGTGGATCGCGAGCTCCGAGAGGGCCTTGCGGTCCACCTCGATGCCGGACTTGGCGAGCCCGTCGATGAAGCGCGAGTAAGTCAGGCCGTGCTCGCGGACGGCGGCGTTGAGCCGCTGGATCCAGAGGGCGCGGAAGGTGCGCTTCTTGTTCTTGCGGTCGCGGTAGGCATACTGCATGCCCTTCTCGACCGCCTGCTTGGCGATGCGGATGGTGTTCTTGCGACGGCCATAATAGCCCTTCGCAGCCTTCAGGACCTTCTTGTGCTTCGCGTGACTGGTCACGCCGCGCTTGACGCGGGCCATGGGATATCTCCTGGATCAGAAAAAGCAGTGTCGGCGGGTGTGCGAAGACTTACCGCGCGTTGGGCAGGAAGTACTTCTTCACGTTGGCGGCATCGCCCTCGAACAGGGTGGTGGTGCCGCGCAGGTTGCGGATCTGCTTCGTCGTCCGCTTGATCATCCCGTGGCGCTTGCCGGCCTGGGCGTAGAGGACCTTGCCGGTCCCCGTGATCTTGAAGCGCTTCTTGGCGCCCGACTTGGTCTTCAGCTTGGGCATTTGGCTCTCCGCTGCGCATGCACCGACCGGCCGGGCCGGACCGGATGATGCGCTCGTTGGATGCTTCTGGGAGCAACAGAACCCGCCACGGCAGCCCTCACTGGCCGGGCGGTTCGACGCGGGCGGCTTATGACAGAAACGCCGGCCCGCTTCAATGCCCCCCGGACGCACTGGTGAAAGCGGCTGCGCGCGGCGTGCGCAGGCTGCACAGCGGACGGGCACCGGCCGCTGAAAGCTTAATCCCAGATGAACAAGACTGAAGAACGGGTTTTGCGGGGATATCTCGCCGGGCGCAGGGGTGAACCGTTACTTCGCCGGCTCTTCCGGAACCATAACCTTGGCTGTCCGTTTCGTTCATGTCCCACTCAGGCCGGGTCGGGTTAGATCCCCGAAACGTTGGACCTCACAGGAGACTTTTCGTGCGCATTGCCCAGATTGCCCCGCTCTCGGAGGCCGTGCCCCCGAAGTTCTACGGTGGCACCGAGCGCGTCGTGTCCTGGATCACCGAAGAGCTCGTCCGGCAGGGACACGACGTCACCCTCTTCGCGAGCGGCGATTCGGAGACCTCGGCGAAGCTCGCGGCCTGCACGCCCGAGGGCCTGCGCCTGCTCGGCTACCGGGACCACACGGCGAGCCACCTCGCGATGCTGCACAACGTGCACAAGCGGGCGCACGAGTTCGACATCCTCCACTTCCACATCGATCTTCTGCAGTATCCGATGTTCGAGGATCTCTACCACAAGTGCGTGACCACCATGCACGGTCGCCTCGACGTGCCGGATTTCATGCCGGTCTACCGTACCTTCACGGGGATGCCTCTGGTGTCGATCTCCGACAACCAGCGCGAGCCGATGCCGCCGAACGTCAACTGGGCGTCGACGATCCATCACGGCCTGCCCCGTGAGAACTGCCCCTACTATCCGGAGGCCAAGGGCGGCTACCTCGCCTTCCTGGGCCGGATCTCGCCGGAGAAGCGGCCCGACCGCGCCATCGAGATGGCGATCCGCTCGGGCACCCCGCTGAAGATCGCCGCCAAGGTCGACAAGGCCGACCAGGAGTACTGGGACGAGGTGATCGAGCCGATGATCCACCACCCGCTGGTGGAGTATATCGGCGAGATCAACGAGGAGCAGAAGAAGGACTTCCTCGGCAACGCCCTCGCGCTCGCCTTCCCGATCGACTGGCCGGAGCCCTTCGGCCTGGTGATGATCGAGGCGATGTCGGCCGGCACGCCGGTGATCGCGTTCCGCAACGGCTCCGTGCCCGAGGTGATCGCCGACGGCGTCAGCGGCGTCCTCTGCCGCGACATGGACGAGGCGGTGGCGGCCGTCGACACGGTGAAGCGGATGAGCCGCGCCGGCGTGCGCCGCCACTTCGAGAGCCAGTTCACCGCCGAATGCATGGTGAAGAAGTATGTCGCGGTCTACGAGCAGCTGCTGGCGTCTCACCACGAGGTGATCAAGCTCCCGGCCGCCGCCTTCGCCCCGCACTACGGCGAGCTGAACGGCTCGGGTCGTCCCTCGCTCTCGGCCGCCGCCATGCCGGCCTGAGGAGCTGCGGGCCGAGGGTCTCCGGCCCGAGGCTTGCAGGCCGTCGGGGACTGGGCGGACGGCGCGACGCCGTCTCGCAACCCTGGCGGGTCGTCGCAAGTTCGCCTAACTGAAACGGTCTGAAAGGGCCGCCGCGTCGCGCGACAGCGATCCGGCGGCCCTTTCGATTCGTGTCCTCGACGAATTCGTGCCCTCGAAGAACCGGAGAAGCGCAGCATGGCGGCGGACGACATGACGGCGAAGGCGCACGCCCACGGTGCGCAGGCGCGCCCGGTGCACGGGTTCCAGGATGCCGACGAGGTCCTCCCGCAGTACCACATCGAGGCCCAGACCTCGCTGGTGGAGCGCCCGCTGCGCTCGCTCAAGTTCGGCGAGGCCTTCGCGGTGCTCGACTCCTACGGCGACATCGGCGTGCTGCCGGGCCCGGAGGGTCTCTACTTCCAGGACACGCGCTACCTCTCGCGGCTGGAGTTCCTGATCGAGGACCAGCGGCCCCTCCTGCTCTCCTCCGTGATGCAGGACGACAACGGCGCGCTCAGCGTCGACATGACGACTCCCGACATCCGGATCGATGCGCAGGACGAGACCTCGATCCCCCGCGAGGTGATCGCCCTGGAGCGCACCAAGTTCCTGTTCCGCGGCGCCTGCTACGATCGCATCGGCCTGCGCTCCTACGATTCGCGCCACCGCGACCTGCGCATCACCCTGACCTTCGACGCGGATTTCCGCGACCTGTTCGAGGTGCGCGGCACGGACCGCAAGCAGCGCGGAAAGCGCAGCGTGCAGGTCGCCAGCGGCTCCGAGGTGCAGTTCCGCTACGTCGGCCTCGACGAGGTGGTGCGCACCACGAGCCTGCATTTCGGGCCGAAGCCGCATCAGCTCGAGCCGGGGCGCGCCGAGTTCCGGGTCTCCCTGCCGCCGGGCGGTCGCGCCTCGCTGTTCGTGCGGGTCGTCTGCGAATCGCACCGCGCCTTCACGAGCGCGCCGGCCGCCGAGAAGGTCGGGGAGGACGTGGCGATGCGCCTGTCGGCCGCCGCCGGCAGCACCGCGGAGCGCCCGCCCAAGGGACTGGCCGAGGGCGTCGTCTTCGCCCGCGCCTACCGGGACGCCCGCCGCGACCTGCGCCAGCTCACCGCCGGCATCACCACGATCATCTCCTCGAACGACCAGTTCAACGAGGCGGCCTGCCGGGCCACCGCCGACCTCTACATGCTGGCGAGCCGGACGCCCGAGGGCATCTACCCCTTCGCGGGCATCCCCTGGTACTCCACGGTGTTCGGGCGCGACGGCATCATCACCGCCATGATGGCGCTCTGGGTCGATCCGAACTTCGCCAAGGGCGTGCTGCGCTACCTCGCGCTCACCCAGGCCAAGGCCGTCGACCCGGCCGCCGACGCCCAGCCCGGCAAGGTGCTGCACGAGACGCGCCGCGGAGAGATGGCGATGCTCGGCGAGGTGCCGTTCCGCCACTACTACGGCACGATCGACGGCACGCCGCTCTTCGTGATGCTGGCCTGGGAGTACTACGCCGTCACGGGCGACCGGGACACCATCGCGCATATCTGGCCGGCGCTGGAGCTCGCCCTGGCCTGGATGAACGATTACGGCGACCGCGACGGGGACGGCTTCGTCGAGTACGCCCGCGACACCGACAAGGGGCTGGAGAACCAGGGCTGGAAGGACAGCCACGATTCGATCTTCCACACCAACGGGCAGCTCGCGAAGGGCCCGATCGCGCTGTGCGAAGTGCAGGGCTACGTCTACGCCGCCAAGAACGGCATGGCGAAGCTCGCCGCGATGCTCGGGCACGACCCCCTGGCCGAGCGCCTGACGCACGAGGCCCGCGCCCTGCGCGAAGCCTTCGACGCGGCCTTCTGGAACGAGGAGATCGGCACCTACGCCCTCGCCCTCGACGGCGAGAAGCAGCAATGCGCGGTGCGCTCGTCCAACGCCGGGCACGCGCTCTTTACCGGGATCGCGCTGCCGGAGCGCGCCGCGCAGGTCGCCGCCACGCTGCTCTCGAAGGACGGGTTCAACGGCTGGGGCGTGCGCACGATCGCCCGTGGCGAGGCGCGCTACAACCCGATGTCGTACCACAACGGCTCGATCTGGCCGCACGACAACGCCATCATCGCGCTGGGGCTCGCCCGCTACGACCTGAAGGCTGAGGCCTCGCGGATCTTCCAGGGCATGTTCGATACGGCCCTCTACCAGGACCAGAAGCGCCTGCCCGAGCTGTTCTGCGGCTTCATGCGCCGCCGCCAGCGCGGGCCCGTGGCCTACCCCGTCGCCTGCTCGCCGCAGGCCTGGGCCGCGGCGGCGCCCTTCGCCTTCCTGGCGGCCTGCCTCGGGCTGGAGATGGACCACGCCCGCAACCGCATCCGCTTCCGCAACCCGACCCTGCCGGCCTTCCTCGACGGCGTCTCGATCTTCAACCTGAAGCTCGGGTCGTCGCGGGTCGACCTGCGCCTGCACCGCCACGAGGACGACGTGACCGTCGCGGTGCTCCGGCGAAGGGGCGACGCGCAGGTGGCGCTGCTGAAGTAGGCGCTGGGCGCGACGGACCGGGCTCCCGCGCCTGCCCGGGTGTCCGCATCCGCGGGAGAGCGCCTAAAGGCCGAGCCGGCGGCGCCAGCCCAGGAGGCCGCGCGGGCCCTGGGTGGCGGCACGCAGGCGCTCGATCCGCTCGCCCGAGCGGGCGGCCAGCAGGTCGGTGTTGCAGCCGTGCTCAATCAGGTTGGCGTGCAGGAACGCCTGCACGCCCATCTCGCGCACCGAGCGCAGGGCGCCGTGGCGCCAGACGTGCAACTCCGAAAAGGTGTCGAGCAGCCATTCGAGGAAGCGGCGCGGGCTCCGGTCGAACGAGGCGATCTGGCACCAGGAGTTGAACTCCAGCATCACCAGCGGGGCGAACCGGTCGAGGGTCTCCCCCGCCCCGGCGAGCGCCTCCTGCTCGAAGCCCTCGATGTCCATCTTGATGAAGTCGAGGCGCGTCAGGCCGCGTTCCGCCACGAGACCGTCGATCCGCCGGAGCGGCACCGGCACGCCGGCGGAGCCGGCGAGGTCCGCGCCGGTCACCACGTAGCCGAAGGTCGAGTTGTCGAAGAACGACACGCTCCCGTCCTCGGCCCCGACCGCGCAGTGGATGGGGCGGATGATCGAGGCGCCGTGTTCGAAGACGTTCTGCCGGAGCGCCGCGAAGTTCCGCGGCGCCGCCTCGACGGCGTAGATGCGCCCACGCACCGCGACGTCGGCGGCGAGGAGCGCGGTCAGGCCGATATTGGCGCCGACATCGAGCGTCACCGAATCGGGATCGAGGACCGCCCGGCACAGCTGGCGGAAGTGGCGGACACCGCGGCCGCCGCTGGTGTAGCGCGTGAACATCCAGTCGCCGGCGGGCGCGTGGATCACCCGCATCCGCCCGCCGAGGGGCACGCGGCGCGTCAGGAAGGCGTCGGTCACGGCAGCACGCGATGGGTCTCTGCGCCGCCTCCGGACGAGGCGGCGCGGCTCTGATCCCGGGTCACCGCGCGGCGCTCAGCGCGGCGCGAGGATCATGATCATCTGCCGGCCTTCGAGCATCGGCTCGCTCTCGACCTTGGCGATCTCGGCGGTCTCCGACTTCACGCGCTCGAGCAGGCGCAGGCCGATATCCTGGTGGGCCATCTCGCGACCGCGGAAGCGCAGGGTCACCTTGACCTTGTCGCCCTCCTCGAAGAAGCGGTGCACGGCCTTCATCTTGACGTCGTAATCGTGCTTGTCGATGCCGGGGCGGAGCTTGATCTCCTTCACCTCGACGGTCTTCTGCCGCTTGCGCGCCTCGTTCTGCTTCTTCTGCTCGTTGAAGCGGAAGCGGCCGTAATCGAGGAACTTGCAGACCGGCGGCGTCGAGTTCGGCGCGATCTCGACGAGATCGAGGCCCGCTTCCTCGGCCATCTGGAGGGCGTCGAAGAAGGGCACGATGCCACGGTTCTGACCGGCATCGTCGATGAGCTGGACCTCGCGAACGCCGCGGATGTCGCGATTCGCGCGCGGCCCGTCCTTCTGCGGGGCCGGCATGGCTCTCATAGGTCTACGAATGGCTGTAATCTCCTGAAGCAACGACGAAACGGCAGCCCGAGGCAGCGCCCTACGCGCTGTCCTGACCGCCGAACGCTCCGGCCTATCCCGGATGCCGCACCTTGGCCGAACCGTGCGACAAGTCAACACGCGTCGGGCCTCTCGGTTCGGGCACCACCCTGACGGACGCGGCGAAGCAGGACCCTGAGATGTGGCCGGACGGCCCCTCCGGCAAGGGCGGCGCGCCGTCCCCGCCCTTCAACGGGCTGAACGTGCGGCCAGGAGGTCGCGGTAGACGTCCAGCGTGTCGGAGGCCATGCGCTCGAGCGAGAAATGGGCCTCCACGTGGGCGCGGCAGCGCCGGCCCAGCGCATCGCGGGCGCTCGCCCCGAGGGTGAGCGCCTCGGTGAGGGCCGCGGCGAGCGCCGCCGCATCGCCGGCCGGCACCCGCCACCCGGTCCGCTGGGCCGCCGGCACGTCCGGCGGGCTCAGGACGGTCTCGGGCACGGCGCCCAAATCCGACACCACGACCGGGGTGCCGAGCGCCTGCGCTTCGACGGCGGAGCGCCCGAAGGCCTCGGGCTCGACGGAGGGGACGGCGACCACGGACGCGGCCCGGAAGGCCGCCGGCATGTCCGTGCAGTGGCCGACGCGGCGCACGATGCCGTCGAGCCCGCGGGCGGCGACCAGCGCGTCGAGCTCGCGCTCGTAGGCCGCCCGGCCCTGCGGGTCGCCGGCCAGCACGATGGCGAGGTCGCCGACGCCGCGCTCGCGCATCTGCGCCGCCGCCTCGATCAGGATGCGCTGCCCCTTCCAGGCCGTGAGGCGGGCGGCGAGCAGCACCACGCGCTCGTGGGGCGCGACGCCCCAGGCGCGGCGCAGCGCCTCGACGCGCCCGGAGCCCACCGCGAGGGGACTGAACGCGGACAGGTCCGTGCCGCGGTGGATCACCCGCACCCGGTCCCCCGCCTGATCGGCGTGGAGCGAGCGGATCAGGTCCGCCGTGTAGTGGGAGTTGGCGATGACCACGTCGCCGCGGGCCATCACCGAGTTGTAGAGCACCTTCACGCCGGTCCGGCCCGAGTAGCTGCCGTGATAGGTCGTCACGAAGGGCAGGCCGAGCCGGCGGGCCGCGCCCAGCGCCACCCAGGCCGGCGCCCGCGAGCGGGCATGGATGATCCGCACGCCCTCGCGCCGGCACAGGGTCGCGAGGCGGCCGACGTTGAGCGCCATGCGCAGCGGGTTCTTCGAGGCGGCGGGGAACGGCACCCAGGCCCCCCCCTTCGCCTGCAGCTCGCCGACGAGCCGCCCGCCCTCCGTCGCCACCAGCGCGCGCGCGCCGGCCGCGGCGAGGGCCGCCGCGACGTCCACCGTCGTTCGCTCCGCGCCGCCGGCATCGAGCTCGGGGATGATCTGGAGAATCGTGGCACCGCTCAGCGGCCCCACCTCCGCGGGAAAGCCCACCGCGGGCCGCGCGTCGCCGTTCATCGCGAAGCCCTCCGCTGCCCGTGCGGCCGGGCCTGTGCGGGCTCGCCGTGCCCCTTCGAATGTCCGATCATGGCCCCAGGATCGATGCCGCGCTTTACGGACGGGTAAACGAAACCTGAGCGCGGCGCGTTCAAGTCGAGGCAACGCGGCGACCGGCGAGGCGCATCATGACGGACGGACAGGGCGAGGGCCCGGACTTCATCGAGGTCGGGCACGGGGCGGAGGGCCGGCGCATCGCCGTGCGGATCCGGGACGGTGCGGGTCCGGCCGTGGTCTGGCTCGGCGGCTTCCGGTCCGACATGAACGCCACCAAGGCGTTGGCGGTCGACGAATGGGCCGCCGCCGCGGGGCGTCGCTGCGTGCGCTTCGACTATGCGGGGCACGGCGCCTCGGAGGGCGACTTCGCGTCGTCCACGATATCCACATGGCTGCAGGACGCGGAGGCGGTGCTGGACGCCTTCGCGGGCGAGCGCCCGATCCTCGTCGGGTCCTCGATGGGCGGCTGGGTCGCCTGCCTCGCCGCGCGCAACCGGCTCGGCCGCGGGCAGGCACCGGCCGGCGGGCTCGTGCTGATCGCGCCGGCCCTCGACTTCACCGAGGCGCTGATGTGGGATGCGTTTCCGGAGGAGGTCCGCGAGACCCTGCGGCGCGACGGCGTCTGGATGCGCCCCACCGCCTACGCGCCGGAGCCTGACCCGATCACCCTGGCGCTGATCGAGGACGGGCGCCGCAACCTGCTGCTCGGGCAGCCCTTCGATCCCGGCTGTCCGGTGCACATCCTGCAGGGCATGCGGGACGCCGACGTTCCGCCGAACCATGCCCTGCGGATCGTCGGCCGCCTGCCCGCCGCCGGGACGGTCCTCACCCTCATCGCCGATGGGGACCACCGCCTGTCGCGCCCGCAGGACATCGCCCGGCTGGTGGCCGCGGTGGCGGAGATGGGCTGACGCGCGAACGGCGCCCCTGGAGGCGCCGCCGGAGAGATCACACCGCCGACCGATCAGTGCAGGCTGACGGTGTGGAGATCGTGGGCCATGGCGTTCGCCACGATCACGTCGCGCGAGTCCGCGAGCAGGATCGGCGCGCCGCTCGCCGAGAGCAGGGCGAACAGGTCGAGGCCCGGGCTCAGGTCCGGCGCCTGCGGGAAGAGCCGCTTGACGTCGTCGGAGCGGATCGGACGCACGTAGGCGAGATGTCCCTCGCCCAGAGCCGCGAGATCCGCGGGGTTGAAATCGGCCGGGTCGAGATCGGCCGGCGTCAGGGGGCTCGTGTTCAATTCGGTCATCAGTGCCCTCCTTCGAGGCAGAGCGTGGGGTCGGCGGAGTGTCCCGTGGCGACGGCCGACTGGGGAAAAACGGACGGCCTCAGTCCCGGGCCGCGATGGCGATCTTCCGGATGATCCGCTCCGGCTCCGGCCGGGCGAGATCGATCGACAGCAGGCCGTTCGACAGGTCCGCGCCGAGCACCTCCATCCCGTCCGCGAGCAGGAAGGCCCGCTGGAACTGGCGCGCCGCGATGCCGCGGTGGAGGAACTGCCGCTCGCGCTCCTCGACCTGGCGGCCGCGGACCACGAGCTGGTTCTCCTCCAGCATCACGTCGAGCTGGTCGCGGGTGAAGCCCGCCACCGCGAGGGTGATGCGGAGCCGCTCGGGCTCCTGCTCGGTGCGCTGCAGCCGCTCGATGTTGTAGGGCGGATACCCGTCGTTCGCGGCCTTCGAGACGCGGTCGAGCGCCTGCTCGATCTCGTCGAAGCCCAGCAGGAACGGATGTCCGAACGGAGATGGACGCGTCATCGTCTGTGTCGTCCCCTTGCGAAGCCCCGAGCGTCAGGCACTTCGTGCAGGTACCGGATGGGTCGGGACCCGCCTGCGGCAGCATCCCGTGCCGGCGTCCCGCGCCGGCTCACCGGATATGGATGGCGGCCCCGACCCCATCAAGGGCCGGCTCCAGCCGCCGTGCGGGCGCGACCCGCGGCACAAACGACCGGTTCTGGGGCACAGGCATCTCCGGGTAGATCCAGCAACTGAGGCGGGATGATTAGGCAATAGTCCCCGGCCCCCGCTCACATCTTCGAGTAACAGTTTGGAACTGCTCTGAAATTCAGGGCAGCCCTTGATTGTCGGGCAGGTCCCGGGATACTCCGGCGCCACGTCCTGCTGCCGCGGTGAGACCGGCCGGCGCCGCTGCGCCTGGCTGGTTCGGCACGTCCGGATTGCCCGGACAAGGCGGATCGCCCGGACAAGGGACGTGGACACGAGACGTGGACATCACGCACGCGGACGGTTCGCGAGCCGTCCGGGCGAAGGTTGAGGCGAACCGCTTCGGGGCGCCGCGCATGGGAGCAATGGGGGCGAGATGCAGGACGCGCAGGTGAAGCAGGCTCGACGCTGGATCGCCCTCGGGGCGGGGTTCGCCGGCGTGGCCCTGGCGGCCACCGCGGCGCCCGCGCAGGACGCCGCCAAGGCGCCCCCGCTGAAGATCCAGCTGAACCGCCTTGAGCCGGCCGACGAGTCCTGCCGCTTCTACCTGCAGGTCGACAACACCAGGGGCCCGGCCCTGAAGGTGCTCAAGGTCTCGATCTTCGCCTTCGACACGGACGGCATCGCGCAGCGCAACTTGGCGGTGCCGCTGGGCCCGATGCCGAAGAACAAGACCAGCATGAAGATCTTCGCGTTCAACGGGCTGCCCTGCCAGAAGATCGGCCGCGTCCTCCTCGACGACGTCCAGGCCTGCGAGGGCGACGAGCCCGGGGTGACCCGCGAGAGCTGCCTCGACCGGCTCGAGACCGAAACCAAGGCGGGCGTGCCCTTCGACCGCTGACTGGGCGACCCGCCCGCTGCCACCGGCCGCGCCCGCGCGACCGCCGACGTCACCTTCCGCTCAGGGAGCCCCAGATGGATCCGACCTCCGCCGGCCCGATCGACGCCACCCACGACTTCTCGTTCCTCGGCCTGTTCCTCCAGGCCGATCCCATCGTGAAGGGGGTGATGATCCTGCTGGTCGTCGCCTCCATCGCCTGCTGGACGGTGGTGTTCGAGAAGCTCGTGCGCCTCGCCGCCGCCAAGCGCCACGCGAAGGCCTTCGAGACCCTGGTGCGCTCGGGCGGCAAGCTGGAGACCGACCGCAAGGGCATCTCGGGCCACATCGTCAACGCCGCGATCGACGCCTGGCGCGACCAGGATCCGACCGAGACCCGCGCCGAGCGCCGGGAGCGCATCGAGCGGGCCATGCGGGCCGCGCTCGGGCTCGAGGTGAAGCGCCTGCAGGGCGGCCTGCCGCTCCTCGCGACCGCCGGCTCGACCGCGCCCTTCGTGGGCCTGTTCGGCACCGTCTGGGGCATCATGAACTCGTTCTCGTCGATCGCGAAGAGCCAGGACACGTCGCTCGCCGTCGTGGCGCCCGGCATCGCCGAGGCCCTGTTCGCCACGGCGATCGGCCTCGTCGTCGCGATCCCCGCGGTGATGGCCTACAACAAGCTGTCGAGCGACGTCGGCCGCATCCAGGGGGCCTTCGTCGCCTGCATCGGCGTGCTCGGCAACCGCCTCGCCCGCGACCGCAGCGCCCAGCCGCGCGCGGCCGCCGCCGAGTAGCCGCGGACCCCGCGACCTTCCCCTGACACCGGCGGCCGGCCGCCCGCGTGAGCGCCGCCGCCCTCTAGCCCGGAGGATGCCAGCCATGGCCATGGGATCGATCCGTGCGAGTGCCGACGACGAGGACGGCCTCGACACCACGCCGATGTCCGAGATCAACGTTACGCCGATGGTCGACGTGATGCTGGTGCTGCTGATCATCTTCATGGTCGCGGCACCGCTGATGACCACAGGCGTGCCGGTGCAGCTGCCGAAGACCAGCGCCGCGAAGGTCGCGCAGGCCAAGAAGCCGCTGGAGGTGACGATCGACAAGGACGGCAACCCGTCGATCGCCAAGGAGATCTTCACGCAGGCGACGCTGATGCCGCGCCTGCGCGAGCTCGCCGCGCTTGACCCGAACCAGGTGATGCTGGTGCGCGGCGACCGCGACGTGCCCTACGGCAAGATCATGGAGGTGATGGGCCTCGTGGGCCAGGCGGGCTTCACCAAGGTCTCGCTCATCGCCCAGTCACCGGGAGCCTCCGCGCCGGGCGCCGCCGCGCCGGCCCCCGCCCCGGCGCCGGGAGCCGCGCAGTAGACCCATGAGCGTTTCCCTCACGACCGGCGCGCCCGGGCGCGGCCCTTCCGGGCTCGTCGTCGCCTTCCTGGTCGCCCTCGCCCTCCACGGCCTGGCGCTGCTCGGCATCGCGTACCTTCGCCTCACGCCGCCCGCGCCGACGGGCGAGAACACCATCAGCATCGACCTCGCCCCGCAGATGACGGAGGCGCAGCCGGATTCGATCGCCGAGCAGCAGGCGACGCTGCAGACGCCCCCCGAGGCCGAGCCCGTCGAGAAGCCCGAGGAGGCCGAGCCCGTGAAGCCGCCGGAGACCGCTGAGGTGGTCCCGGAGGAGCAGGTCGCCGAGAAGCCGCCCGAGACCGAGGCCGTCACGCCGCCCGACGCCCGCGCCGAGGTCGTTCCGGAGGCGCGGCCCATCGAGCCGGAAAGCCAGGTGATCACCTCCACGGCCGAGCAGGCCGAGCCGCTCGCCCCGCCGCCGCCCGCGGTCGCGGAGCCGGCCAAGCCCGTCGAGCCCGAGAAGCCGAAGGTCGACCTCGCCAAGCTGAAGGCCGAGCGCGAGGCGAAGCTGAAGGCGATCCGCGAGGCGAAGCGCCGCGAGGAGCTGCAGGAGCAGCGTCGCGAGGAGGTCCGGGAGGCGAAGCTGAAGGCGGCGCGCGAGCGGGCGAAGGCCGAGGTGGCCCGCCAGGGCGCCGAACGGGCCTCGGCCGCGGCCTCGCGGCAGGCGAGCACCGGCCGCGCCTCGGCCGGCAACGACCCGAGCGCCATGCGCCAGTGGCAGGGCATGCTCAGCAGCGCCATCCACGGCCGCATGAACCGCAACGCGGCCCTCGGCACCGCCGGCGGGGTCGCCACGGTGCGCTTCACGGTGGCCCGCTCCGGGCAGGTGACGAGCGCCGGCCTCGCGAGCAGCAGCGGCGTCGGACAGATCGATAGCGCGGCGCTCGCCGCCGTCCGCGGGTCCCTGCCCGCGGCGCCCCCCGGCGTATCGCTGTCGAGCCTCTCGGTCACGATTCCGCTACGCTTCACCGTCGCCCGCTGACGCCGCGATACGCGGTCACGAAAGTTTCAATCCGTCGCCCGGAACCGCCCGAACCTCGGCCTGTTGCGGTCGCAACGGCTGAGGTTCCGCTCCGGCGCCAGACCTCGCGTTCAATTCGAGGACGTGGAGACGGCGATGGACGGGACGGTGGCGGCTTCTGCCGGCGGGCGGACGCGAACCCCTTCCGCGCGGGCGCTGAAGGGCCTCGACGCCCTGAACTTCTTCCTGGCCGACGTCCGAGACGGCCTCGGCCCCTACCTCGCCATCTACCTGCTCGCCGTCCGCGGCCCCGAGCAGGGCTGGAACGAGGCGACGATCGGCCTCGTCATCACGCTGTCGGGGATCGCCGGCCTGATCGCCCAGACGCCCGCGGGCGCGCTCATCGACCGGACCCGGCAGAAGCGCCTCGTCGTGATCGCGGCCGCCGTCGCGGTGACGCTGAGCTGCCTCATCCTGCCGTTCATCTCGAACTTCTACCTCGTTGCCGCCACGCAATCGGTCGCCGGCATCGCCGGCGCGGTGTTCCCGCCCGCCCTCGCCGCGATCACGCTGGGCGTCGTCGGCCCGAAGATGTTCGCCAAGCGCATCGGCCGCAACGAGGGCTTCAACCACGCCGGCAACGCCGTCTCGGCGGCGATCGCCGGGGGCGCCGCCTACTTCTTCGGGCCGATCGTCGTGTTCTGGCTGATGGCGATCCTGGCCGCGGCCTCCATCGGTGCCATGCTGCTCATTCCCGCCGACGCCATCGACGACGACCTCGCCCGCGGGCTCGACCACGCCGAGGACGCCGGCAGCGAGCAGCCCTCCGGCCTGACGGCGCTGCTGCAGAACAAGGTGCTGCTCCTGTTCGCGGTGCTCTGCGCCGCCTTCCACCTTGCCAACGCGGCGATGCTGCCGAGCGTCGGCCAGCTCCTCACCAAGATCTCCGGCAAGGACCACGCGACCTCGCTGATCGCCGTCTGCATCGTCGCCGCGCAGTGCGTGATGGTGCCGGTCGCGATGTTCGTCGGCGCGCGGGCGGACGCCATCGGCCGCAAGCCGATCTTCCTGACGGCCTTCGGCGTCCTGGCGATCCGCGGGGTGCTCTACACCTTCTCGGACAACCCGTTCTGGCTCGTCGGCGTGCAACTCCTCGACGGGATCGGCGCCGGCATCTACGGGGCGCTCTTTCCGATCGTCGTGGCGGATCTCACCCGCGGCACCGGCCGGTTCAACGTCGCCCAGGGCGCGGTGGCCACGGCGCAGGGGGTCGGTGCCTCCTTCAGCGCGACGCTCGCCGGGGTGCTCATCGTCGCGGCGGGGTTCTCGACGGCCTTCCTGGCGCTGGCGGTGATCTCCGCCGCGAGCTTTCTCGCGTACCTGTTCCTGATGCCCGAGACGCGCGGCTTCGATCCCGCGCGCTCGACGAGCCTCGGCAACGGGCCCGGCGCGATGCCGGCGGCCGCCGGAGCCTGATCCGCCAAGCCGTCCGACCTCCAGCAAGGAACGACCCCGATGTCCGTGCCGTCCGCGGAGAGCCCCGTTGCGCGCCCGCAGGCGCCGTTCGTCTTCTTCCACATTGGCGACCCGCACCTCGATCGGCGGCGCGGTGCCAACCTTGCGGACCTCGAGAAGATACTGGACCAGATTGCCCGGATCTCGCCGCGGCCCGACGATTTCGCGGACTTCATCTACCTGCCCGGCGACCTCGCGGAGGACGGGAAGGCCAGGCAGTACGCGTTGCTCGCGAAAGCCCTCCGGTCGGCCCCGCTGCCGGTCCACCTCATCCCGGGCGACCACGACCGGCAGCACGGGACGATGACGGCTTTCGACCGGTTCTTCCGCTCGGTGATGGGCGCGTCGCGGATCACGCAGGGCCGCCAGCGCCACCCGCCGTGCGGTACCGCGGACATCATCGACCAGTACTACTACGCGGCGACGATCAACGGCGTGCGCTGCCTGTTCGTGGACATGGTCAGCGCCGGATACGGACGGAAGGGCTTCGGCCTCGACTTTCGCATGGGCACCGCGCAGCGCGACTGGCTCGACCGCGAGCTCGCGGCATGCCTCGACCGGAGCGGCGCGCCGCAGACGCCCTGCGCGGTCTTCATGCACACCTATCCGGCCGACCTGAAGGGCGGCGAGGCGGAGCCGGTGGCGGGGGCGATCCGGCAGGGCCACGTCCGGATCGTGGAGATGGGCCACACCCACTACAACGAGCTCGCCCATGACGGCCGCACCCTCTACGCCGCCGCCCGCTCCGTCGGACAGAACGAGGACGGCTCGGTCGGCTACGCGGTGGCGGCGATCGACGGGCCCGTGACGAGCTGGCGCTTCCGCGCCCTCGATCGGACCTGGCCGTTCGTGATGATCACGAGCCCCGCCGACCGCAGGATCGCGACGGCGCCGCTGGCACCGGGGTCCAACATCACCGTGAGGGCCCTTGTGTTGTCGAAACGCGCGCCCGCCCTCGTGCGCTGCCGCGTCGACGACGGCCTCTGGGTGCCGATGGTGCGGTCCGGGCGCGTCTGGGTCGCGAGCGTGCCGTGGCCCGAGGATGCCCGCCGCCTCGCCGTTCAGGCAGCCGACGCCCGCTGGGACGGCGAGGGGCCGGACCACATGGACATCGACGAGATCGAGCCGGTCCGCCGAACCTGGCATCCCGTGCCGGCGCGCGGGCCGTTCGGGACCGACGCGTTCCGCCTCGGCTCGTGGCTGCGCAAGGGCGTGCGCGGGGATCAGCTGGGACCGAACCGCAACGGGCGCGCCTGGTAGGCGCCGAGCAGGGGAGCAGACGACACCATGGGCGCGCTGATGCTGTCACCAAACATCGTCACGTGGGCGATCGCGGCCGTTGCGACCCTCGGGGTGATCGTGCGGCCGCTCGGCTGGCCCGAGGCGATCTGGGCCGTGGCCGGCGCCGCGGCCCTGGTCCTGTTCGGCCTGCTGCCCACCGGTGCCGCGCTGGAGGGCATCCGCAAGGGAACGGACGTCTACCTGTTCCTGATCGGCATGATGCTGCTCGCGGAGATCGCCCGGAAGGAGGGGCTGTTCGACTGGCTGGCCGGTGTCGCGGTGCGTCGGGCGAAGGGTTCGGCCGTGCGCCTGTTCACCCTCGTCTACCTCGTCGGCACGGTCGTGACGGTGTTCCTCTCGAACGACGCCTGCGCTGTGGTGCTGACGCCCGCCGTCTACGCGGCCGCGAATGCCGCTCGCGCGGAGCCCCTGCCCTACCTGTTCATCTGCGCCTTCATCGCCAACGCAGCGAGCTTCGTCCTCCCGATCTCGAACCCGGCGAACCTCGTGGTGTTCGCCGAGCACATGCCGCCGCTCGCCACCTGGCTGCGCATCTTCGCCCTGCCCTCCCTCCTCGCGGTGCTGGCGACCTACGCGGTGCTGCTCCTGACTCAGCGCAGCGCCCTGGCGAGCCAGGACGTCGCCGCCGAGGTCGAGACCAAGGCGCTCTCCGGTGGCGGCAAGCTCGCGGGCGTCGGCATCCTGGCAACCGGCGCCGTGCTGATCGGCGCCTCGGCGCTCGGCCTCGAGCTCGGCCTGCCGACCTTCGTGGCGGGCGTCGCCACGACCCTCCTCGTCGTCCTCGTGAGCCGGGGCGGCCTCGGGGAGATCCTGCGCGACGTGTCCTGGGGCGTGCTGCCCCTGGTCGCCGGCCTGTTCGTTCTCGTGGAAGCCCTGGAGAAGACCGGCGTCCTGCGCATGCTCGCCGATCTCCTCAAGGCACAGGCCTCGGCGGCGCCCGACGCCACGGCCTGGGGCGGAGGCCTCCTCGTCGCCGTGGTGACCAACCTCGTCAACAACCTGCCGGCGGGCCTGCTGGCGGGCGCGGCCGTGCAGGCCGCCGACGTCTCGCAGCGGATCGCGGGCGCGATCCTGATCGGCGTGGATCTCGGACCGAACCTGTCCGTCACGGGCTCGCTCGCCACCATCCTGTGGCTCACCGCGATCCGGCGGGAGGGACAGGATGTCGGCGCATGGCGCTTCCTCAAGCTCGGCTGCCTCGTGACGCCGCCCGCCCTCGTGCTGGCGCTGGCCGCCCTCCTGCTGCAGCCCTGGTGAGACTGGAAACGTCGTGAACGCCGCCCTCCTCTACCCTTTCATCCTCGTCGCCGGCGCCCTGCAGGCGCTCGGCAACTCCATGAACGCGCGGCTGCGCGGCTCGCTCGTCAACCCGTGGCTCGCCGCGGCGACCTCCTTCGCGCCGATCGTCTTCGTGTTCGTCACGTTGTTCTTGGTGATGCCGCTGCCGCTTCCCACGGCGGAGAGCCTCGCCGCGATGCCCTGGTACGCGCCGCTGGGCGGTCTTGCCGGCGCGGTGGCGGTGTTCGGGGGCCTCGCCCTCGTCGACAAGGTCGGGGCTGGTCCGTTCAACGGGCTGCTCATTACCGGCAATATCCTGACCTCGCTCGCCATCGATGCCTTCGGGTTGTTCGGTATGCGGGGCGGCGGCTTCAAGGCCCTGCCCTGGCTCGGCGGCCTTCTGATGGTCGGGGGCATCGTCCTGATCGCCCGGGGAAGCCGCAGCGAGCCGAACGAGGAGGGCGGCCACGGCATCGACGGCAAGCTGCTCTACCCCGCCGTGCTCGCGGCAGGTGCGCTACAGGCGCTCGGCGTCGTGCTGAACGCGCAGCTGCGGGGCGCCCTCGTCAATCCCTGGCTCGCGGCCGCCGTCTCGTTCATGCCGATCCTGTTCGTGTTCCTGACGGTGTTCGCGGTGCGGCCGACGCCGCTGCCCAGGCGCGAGGACCTGGCTGGGATGCCCTGGTGGGCGCCGCTCGGCGGGATCGCGGGCGCGGTGGCGGTGTTCGGCGGCCTGCTCTTCGTCGATACGGTCGGCGCCGGCGCGTTCAACGGCCTGCTGATCACGGCGAACCTCCTCACCTCGATCGCCATCGACCATTTCGGCTGGCTCGGCATGCCGGTCTGCCGGGCGGGACGCGAGCGGGCCGCCGGCGCCGGCCTCATGGTGCTCGGAATCGTGCTGATCTCGGTGTTCTGACCTGTCGCTCCGTGGGGATGACAGGCGTTGGCATTCGCCATGGCGCGCACGAGCGTGCTAGAGACATGGGACCCGGCCGGGCGCGATCCGCGCGCCCGAGCGTAGAGTCCCGTCCGGCGGCCTCCTCGTCCCTCCCTCAGAGCCGTCGGACACGCCTCCATCCCGCGAGGCAGCGCGGCATGTAAGCCGCACCCCGGCGCCCGCACACGGGCGCCGGAAGAAAGGAATGCCATGAGCCAGAACAGCGACGCCGACACCGAGACCGAGGCCCGGACCCGTGCCGAGGAGCGGGCCGAGCGCGCGGAGCGGGCCGAGCGCATGCAGCGCGAGGGTGCCCAGGCGATGGCGGACCACCTCGCCTCCATCAAGGCGGTCGACGAGCGTACGGTCCGGCTGCGCGCCCTGCGCCTCGCCAAGGAGGCCGCCGATGCCGAGGCTGCGGCCCTCGCCAAGGCCGCCGCGCCCGTCAAGAAGACACGGAAGAAGAGCTGAGTGCCCACAGGCCTAACCCGTAGGAGTCCGTTCATGGCCCAGACCCGCCGCCCCAGCGACCCGCGGCAGGCCGCCGAGGCCCTGTTCAAGTCCGTGACCACGAAGCCCGTCGCACCGGCGCCGGCGCCGAGAGCGCCGGCCGCCACGCCCGGCGTGCGCGAGAGCGTGACGCTGCGCCTCGACAGCGCCGTGCTGGAGCATTTCCAGAAGGACGGGCCCGGCTGGCAGGACCGCATCAACGAGGCGCTCAAGCGCGTCGCCGGCCTCTAGGGGCGCCCCGGACCGCCGTCCGTCTCAGGGACGGCGGCTCCGGCGCAGGCGGTTCACCTCCCGGTCGAGGGCCCCGAGAAAAGCCGAGCGGTCCCGGGCCGAGAAGGCCGCGGGCCCGCCCGTGATCGCGCCGGCTTCGCGCAGATCCTGCATCAGGTTGCGCGTCGCGAGGGCGAGGCCGACCGACGCGTCCGTGAAGGCCTTCCCGTTCGGCGCGAGGGCGACGGCCCCGGCCTTCACGCAGCGGCTGGCGAGCGGCACGTCCGCCGTGATCACGATGGCGCCGGGGCCGACCCGCTCGGCGATCCAGTCGTCCGCCGCGTCGAGCCCATCGCCCACAACGATCCGCTCGATCCACGGCTCCCGCGGCAGGTTGAGGAAGCTGTTGGCGACCACCCGGACGTGCAGCCCGTACCGGGCCGCGACCCGGTAGACCTCGTCCTTCACCGGGCAGGCATCGGCGTCGACGTAGATCGTCAGGGCTTGGTCCATCAGCGCTTCGGAATGAGCCGGGCCGTGAAGCCCAGCGAGAGGAACAGGATGCCGAGGGCGAACTGGCCCTTCTCGATGTAGCCGCCGATCGAGATCACGATGGCATGCCCCAGGATCAGGAGGCCGACGATCGGCAGGCCGAAGCGGACCGCGAGCCGCAGCGGCCGTAGCCACGCGCGCCGTTCCGGCTCGGCCGGCCTCACCGCTGGGTCCCGGCCACCGCGCGCATCGGCAGCCGTGCGCGGGCGGTGTCCACGACGTCCGGCAACGCCCCGACCTCGAGGGTCGCCACCGACAGCGGCTGGCCCCGGCCCCGCACCATGTGGGCGCCCAGCGAACGCGCCCGGATCCCGGCCGGCAGCGCCGGCAGGCGGGCGAGGAGGTCCTCGGAGATCAGGATCTCGGTCTGGAGCGGACGGCACAGGGCTTCGATCCGTGCGGTCACGTTCACGGCGTCCCCGAAATAGGCGATCTTGTGCCGGTCGACGCCGACTTCCGCGGTGACGACCGAGCCGCCGTGCAGCGCGGCGCGCAGGCGCGGCACGGTACCGAAGCGCGCGCGCCAGGCATCGGCCTGCGCCTCCAGCCGGTCCAGCACGTCGAACACGCAGGACACGCAGCGCGCGTCCTTCAGCCCGCGCTCCATCGGCCACGTCACCATCGCGAGGTCACCGATGTAGTCGTCGATCGAGCCGGCGTTGCGGCGGACGGGCTCGGCGAGGGTCGCGAAGACCGCGCTGAGGTATTCCTGCGCGCGCAGGTCGCCGTGCGTCTCCGCGAAGGCCGTCGACCCGACGACGTCGAGGAACAGGAAGATGCGCTCCTCGGCCACGGGCTTGTGGTAGCGCCCGATCAGGAAGTTCACGAAGACCTCCCCGCCGATGAGGTCGCGCATGCGCACCACGAAGACGAGGAGCGCCGAGACGGCGAGCGAGTAGGCGAGCACGCGCGGCGTGATCTTCACGGCGACCGCGAGGCTGTCGGTGGTGAGGCCGAGGGCCCAGACGACGAGGCCGCCGGTGGCGATGCCGGCGGAGATCATCAGGACGTAGAGCAGTTCCGCCGCCGGCACGTAGACCATCGCGGGCAGGCGCCGCATGCGGGCCTGGAGGCCGGCGAGAATCAGCCCGCGATCGAAGGCCAGCACCGTCACGCCCACCGCGAGCCCGTAGGTCAACCCGGCGAGCGGCGTCGCGCCGCCGACGAACACCACGTTGTAGAGGAGGCCCGCCCCGCCGCAGGCGAGCAGGATGATCAGCCAGAACCAGCGGTGCTGCGGCAGCATCAGCCGGCCCTCGCCCCTGCTCCGCGGCGGGCTGCGCGGAGATCGAACTGGCGGGCGATGCTCACGACGGCGACCTCGGGCCGGAATCCGGCGCCGCGGCCGGCGCCGGCCCATTGCTCATTCCCCCATGATGGCGCGAATAAGGCGCGGTGCGCGCGACTCGCCCCAGGGTGGCAGGGATCGCCGCGCAGCCTAGCTCAGCGCGAGTTCGCGAACGACACGCCAGGGAGTGAGCGTCCATGCAGACACGCGGCTTCGGTTCGACCGGCACGCAGGTCTCGGTGATCGGCCAGGGCACCTGGCGCATCGACGGCGCGGATCGCGCCGACGCGGTGGCGACGCTGCGGGCCGGCATCGATGCCGGCATGACCCACATCGACACCGCCGAAATGTACGGCGACGCGGAGGCGATCGTCGGCGAGGCGCTGGCGGGCCTGCGCGAGGAGGTCTTCCTGGTCTCGAAGGTGGTGCCCGGCAACGCGACCCGTCGCGGCGTGGTGCGGGCCTGCGAGCAGTCCCTGCGCCGGATGCGGACGGACCGCCTGGACAGCTACCTGCTGCACTGGCCCGGCAGCCATCCGCTGGAGGAGACGATCGCCGGCTTCGAGGACCTGCGGCGGGCCGGCAAGATCCTGTCCTGGGGGGTCAGCAACTTCGACGTCGCGGATCTCGAGGCCGCCCTGCGCATCGCCGGGCCGTATCGGATCGCCTGCAACCAGGTTCTCTACCACCTCGGCGAACGGGCCATCGAGCATGCGGTCATGCCCTGGTGCGCGGCCAACGGCGTCGCGGTCGTCGGCTACTCGCCCTTCGGCAGCGGCGACTTTCCGGATGCGGCGAGCGGCGGTGGCCGCCTGCTGCAGGAGATCGCGGAGCGGCGGGGGACGACGGCCTACGCGGTGACGCTCGCCTTCCTGACGCGCGGCGACGGCACCTTCACGATTCCGAAGACCGGGCGGCCGAGCCGAGCCGTCCAGAACGCCGCTGCCGGCGACCTGCGGCTCGATGCCGGAGAGATCGCGGCCCTCGACGCGCAGTTTCCCCGCGGCCCGAAACCGCGCGGCCTGCCGATGCTGTGAGGCGCGCGGCCTCAGGCGACCCGCCGGCCCGCCTGTTCCGTCGCGCAGGGCTCCTCGCTGGTGCGGACCCGGTTTCGCCCCGCCTCCTTCGCCCGGTAGAGCGCGGCATCGGCCGCGGCGTAGAGCGCGTCCGTCACCGCGGTGCCGTTCGGCCGCGCCGCCGCGACGCCGGCGCTCACGGTCGCGATGCCGCCGACGTCCGGCGCCTGCGGGATCCGGAGGTCGACGACGGCCCGACGGATACGGTCGGCGATCGTGCGAGCCTGCCCGATATCGCTGCGCGGCAGCAGCACCGCGAACTCCTCGCCGCCGATCCGGCACGGCACCGCCTCGATCGTGCGGGCCTGCTCGCGCAGGCAGGCCGCGATCCTGCGCAGGACGTCGTCGCCGTGCCCGTGGCCGAAATGGTCGTTCAACCGCTTGAAGTGGTCGACGTCGATGAGGATCAGCGAGAGCGGGGCGTCGATCCGCGCGAGGCGGTGCCACTCGCGGGCCAGCACGACGTCGTAGCAGCGGCGGTTCGCCAGGTCGGTCAGGCTGTCGGTCAGCGCCAAGGTCTCGAGATCCGCGTTCGCCGCCCGGGACTCGCGCGCTGCATCCGCCCGGCGCCGCACCTCGCGCTGCAGCAGGAGGGTGAGGCCGAGGGTGACGATGCAGAGGCCGAGGATCAGGATGCCCGCGATGATCGCCTTCGGCAGCCAGGCGGCGCGGATGCTCGACGCGCTCACGGCGATGTCGACGAGGAGCGGCAGGCTGTCGAGATGCGCGAAGGCGTAGAGGCGCTCGCGCCCGTCGATCGCCGAATGGGCGACGAAGCTGCCGCGCCGGGACTCCTTGAAGCGCCGGTACGTCTCGCCGTGCGCGATGTTGAGCCCGATCTTCTCGGGCAGGTAGGGCTCGCGGGCGATGAGCGTGCCATCCGCCTGGAACAGGTTGACGGCGCTGCCCTCGTCGATCCGCAGGGCGCCGAACAGTGCCTGGAAGTAGCTGACGTAGATCGCGCCGCTGACGATGCCGCCGAAGCTGCCGTCCGGACGCGTGATCCGCCGGCTCAGCGAGAGGATCATCCGGCCGGTGGTGCGGGAGATGCGCGGCCCGTCGATCACCAGGCCGGCATCCGGCTGGTCCCGGTGCCTGCGGAAGCCGGGGGTATCGGAGAGGTTCGGGAAGCTGCGGATCGCCGGGTTAGACCCGATCCGGACGGCGCCGGTCTCGTCCGTCACTAGCATGGCGCCGAGTCCCGGAGCGCTCGCGGAATCGTCGAACAGGATGATGCGGCGCAGAGACTCGTCGAGCACCGCGATATCCGCCCGCGGCGCACGGGTCGCTGCCGCCTTCAACGACAGGTCGTACATCTGCACGTTGCGACTGACGATCTGCTCGATCAGCATCACGAGGTTCGTGGCGCTGCGCTCCGCCTGGCGTAGCGCGCCATCGTGCAGATCGACGACGAGGTACACGCCGAGCGCCCCGAGACCCGCCGTCACGCCGACGCCGAGGCAGGCGATCAGGCGCGAGGCACGGTCGTGGAGGTGCGCCGTCGCGCGGCCGATCCAGCTCGGGGGCATGCAGCCATCATCCGTGATAGGAGCTTGCCGACACCTTGCGCGCAATGGGTGTGCCGAAGCCTAGCGGACAGCCTTAACCGGCGGTTTCACGCCGCCATGCCTAACGGGGATTCAACGAGCGGTCGTCATCGCCGGGCAGGTGCTACCGCAGACCCTTATTCGCCGATGCCGAACAGCTTTTCGAGGAAGTTGCGATCGTCCTGGGCAGCCGCCGTGCGGCCGCGCTGTGCCGCCTGCGGACGGGGAGGCGCCGGTTGGGGGGCCTCGCCCACGAGCTGGCCCAGGATGCCGCCGAGGCCCGTCGGCGGGGCCGGCGCGGTCGAGGCCGTCGTCTCCGGCGCCTTGCGCCAGCGGTTCATACCCGGCAACGGGACGGGCGTCTGCCCCTTCAGGGCGGTGGTCATGTAGGCTTTCCAGATTTCGACCGGCAGGGTGCCGCCGGATGCCTTTTTGGTCGGCTCCCCGTCGTCGTTCCCGAGCCAGATCCCGGTGACGAGCGTCCCCGAGTAGCCAATGAACCAGGCGTCCCGGAAATCCTGGCTGGTGCCCGTCTTGCCGGCGAGGTCCCAGCCCGGGATATCGCCCTTCTTGGCGGTGCCGATCACGAAGGTCTCGTGCATCATGGCGTTCATCATCCCGACCGCGTTCGGGTCGATCACCCGGCCGAGACCGCCCTCGCCGCGCTTGTAGAGCAGCTTGCCGTCCGTGCCCTTCACGCTGGCGACCACGTAGGGGATGACGCCGGTGCCGCCGTTCGCGAAGGCGCCGTAGGCGCCGACCATCTCGAGGGGCGTCACCTCTGACGTTCCGAGCGCGATCGATCCGTTGGCCTGGAGCGGCGAGGAGATGCCGAGGCGCTGGGCGGTCTGCACCACCGCCTTCGGGCCGACCTCCTGGCCAAGACGGACCGCGACCGTGTTGAGGGAGAGCGCGAGCGCCGTGCGCAGCGTGACGGCGCCCTCGTACTGGTGGGAATAGTTCTCCGGCTGCCAGGAGCCGATCTTGATCGGCGCATCCTCGCGCACGGTGTCGGGCGTCGCGCCGCGCTCGACCGCCGCGAGGTAGACGAAGGGCTTGAACGACGAGCCCGGCTGGCGCTTGGCGGTCGTCGCCCGGTTGAACTGGCTCTGCGCGTAGTCGCGGCCGCCGATGAGCGCGCGGATCGCGCCGTCCGGCCGCATCGAGACGAGGGCGCCCTGGCCGACGTTGTAGCGGCCGCCCTTGGCGTTCAGCTCGTCGACCAGGGCCTTCTCGGCCGCGGCCTGCAGGCTCGGATCGACGGTCGTCTGAACCACGATGTCCGCGTCGAACTTGCCGACGAAGTCGTCCAGCACGTCCATCACGAGGTCGGCCACGTAATTCGCCGAGCCGCCGCCGCGGCTGCTCGCCGGGCGGGCCGGCTGGGCGAGCGCCACCTTGGCATCCTGGGGCTTGGCGAAGCCGAGCTCCTGCATCGCGGCGAGCACCTGCGCGGCGCGCGCCTGCGCGGCCGGGAGGTTGCGGTTCGGCGCGAGGCGCGAGGGCGCCTGGACGAGGCCGCCGAGCATCGCGGCCTCCGCGAGGCTGACCGCCTTCGCGGGCTTGCCGAAGTAGCGCTGGGCCGCAGCCTCGACGCCGTAGGCGCCGGCGCCGAAGTAGACCCGGTTGAGGTAGAGTTCGAGAATCTCGTCCTTGGTGTACTTGTGCTCCAGCCAGAGGGCGAGGATCGCCTCCTGGATCTTGCGCGAGGCGGAGCGCTCGGGCGTCAGGAACAGGTTCTTGGCGAGCTGCTGCGTCAGCGTCGAGCCGCCCTGCGCCACGCCGCGGCGCGTCAGGTTCTGGGCGACCGCGCGGGCGATGCCGACCGGATCGATGCCCATGTGCGAATAGAAGCGCCGGTCCTCGATCGCCACGAAGGCGCGCGGCAGGTAGGGGGGCAGCTCCTTGATGCTCACCACCCGGCCGCCGGTCTCGCCGCGGTTTGCGAGCAGCGAGCCGTCGCCGGCCAGGATCGCGATGTTCGGCGGCCGCTTGGGCACGGCGAGCTGGTCGATCGGCGGCAGCTGCGAGGCGTGGTAGGCGATGAGGCCGGCGAGCCCGATCACCGCCCACAGGCCGAGAACGATGCCCGCGTAGACGAGCTTGCCCAGGAACGAGGATCCGCGCCGGGCCTTGCGCCGCGGCAGGGCTCCGCGGCCGCCGCCCGTAGCTGCCTTGCCGGCCTTCGGCTTGCCGCCCTTGCCCTGCCCGCTCCGCTGCGCCACGCCGCCTCCCGCCCGATCCTCGCGGGAGAGCCGGACGTCGAGGCTGCCCCTGGCTCCGCCGCGGCCTTCCGGCACGTCGAAGTTCGGCTCCTCCCGGCTGGCCCGTCCGCGTCCGCTCGCCATGCATCCCGTCTCGATCGCTGGGCAGGACGGAGCGGCAGGCCGCCCGCGGGGCGCGAAGCCGGCTCCGTGAGGGCCCGGTTCGGCACGCTAAATGCGGCGGGTTTAAGGGTTCTTAACCCACGCCCTTAGGGTGGCATTCACCGCAACCGGGGAGCGAGAGCCCTCGCTCCGGCCCTGGGACGCCGGCCGCTCAATGCGACCGACGGGCGCCGCGACGGTCCCGCGTCATCCGGGTGGCGGCGTGGAAGTCGTCCGGCTTCGTCCGCACCCAATCCACGAAGCGGCCGATCTCGGGATCCGCCCGCAGGGCCTCGACGTCGGCGAGGCGGCGAGCGATTTCGGCCTCGCTGTAGCGGGCATGGATCGCCGAGTGGCAGATCTGATGCAGCCGCACCGTGCCGCCATGCGTGCCGCCCTTCAGCTTCGGTGTGAGGTGATGGAGGCTCGACTTGGCCCGGGGCGGGATGGGGCGTCCGCACAGGGGGCAGATCACCGGCGCAGCGGCCTCCGGGCCGTGGGTGGCCGGGTCGTCGTCCCGCCAGCGGCGCTCGCGTCGTCCCATCGCGGCCCCTCACTGCGCCCGCGCGGCGGCCGCGGGCGGGCAGGCCTCCGCGGCGGTCGCCCGGAACAGGGCCTCGGCCTCCGCGTCGCGCACGCCGAGGATCGAGACGTGGTCGCCCGGCACGGCGACGAAGCGGGCGGCCCGGCCGGCCGCGTTCGCGAGGCGCCGGCCGAGCTTGACCGGCACGATGGGGTCCTCGCTGCCGTGGACGATCAGCACCGGCCCGCTCAGGCCGGCGATCCGCTCGGCGGAGCGGAAGGTGTCCCGCAGGAAGAGGGTCGGCACGTAGGGCATCGTGCGGCGCACCACCCCCTCCAGGGAGTCGAACGGTGCCTCCAGGTAGAGCCCGAGATGCGGCGCCCGCGCCGCCACCGCCACGGCCACCGCCGTGCCGAGGGAATGGCCGTGGAGCAGGATCGGCGCGCCGGGCGCCCGGCGGGCGGCTTCGAGGTAGGTCGCGATCCCGTCGGCGATGAGGCCGTCCTCGCTGGGGCTGCCGGTCGAGCCGCGATAGCCCCGGTAGGCCGGCGCGATCACGCCCCATCCGGCGGCGGCCCAGCCGTCCGCGGCGAAGCGGGCGGCCTCTTCGGGCTGCGAGCCGTTGCCGTGGAAGCTGATCACGACTCCGCAGCCCGGGCGCGGGGCCCGCCACAGGGCGTAGAGGCGCTCCCCGTCCCCGGTCGTCAGGCTGATCGGCTCAAGGCCCGACGGCACGCTGCGCGTGCCTTGTGGTGCGCCGCCCAGATAGGCGCCCGGGTAGATCAGCCGCCGCTGACCGATCGCGAGGGCCGCGATGCCGGCCGCGTAGAGCCCGGTGATGGTCAGGAGAAGCGTCAGCAGGATGCGCATGGCCCCGAAGTCAGGTGGCGCCGGGCCTGCGCCCGGGTGGCCGGATCGATGTAGGGCCGCCCTCACGGCGATCGCCACCGGGCGTGCCGCGGCACAGGCCCGCAGCGCCCGGGCCCAGCGACGGCGATTGACAACGACACGTGCAGTGTCGAGACTTGGAACCGTTCCGAGGGGGGCCCCATGACGGGGGCTGAGATTGGGCCGAAGCCCTGACCCTTGAACCTGATCCGGCTCATACCGGCGGAGGGACGGGAACCGACGGCTCGACAGTGGGGCCGTGCCCATATCTCAATCCGTGGCGAGTTCGGATCGCTCCAACGCCAGGAGAGATCCAGAGATGAACGCACCCGTCCTCCCCAAGGACTTCCCCAAGGGCAGCCCCGAGACCGTCACCACCGGCCCGATCATGGGGTCGCGCAAGGTCTACGCCGCCGTTGCCGGCCGGCCCGACATCCAGGTCCCCTTCCGCGAGATCGTGCTGACCGATCCGAAGGAGGCGCCGGTGCGCGTCTACGATCCGTCCGGCCCCTATACGGAGAGCGATGCGCGCATCGACCTGCACAAGGGCCTTCCGGGCGTTCGCGAGCCCTGGATCGCCGCCCGCGGCTACGCCTCGGTGGAGGCCCGGGCGGTCAAGCCCGAGGACAACGGCTTCGTCGGCGCCGACAAGCTCGTCGCCCCCTGCCCGGCCGAGCGCCCCGTGCGCCGTGCCGCTCCCGGCCAGATGGTGACCCAGTACGAGTTCGCGCGCGCCGGCCTCGTCACCGAGGAGATGATCTACGTCGCGCACCGCGAGAACCTCGCCCGCGAGCAGATGCTCGAACGGGCGGAGGCCGCGCTCGCCGACGGCGAGAGCTTCGGCGCCGCGATCCCGGCCTTCATCACCCCCGAGTTCGTGCGCGACGAGGTCGCGCGCGGCCGCGCCATCATCCCGGCCAACATCAATCATCCCGAAGTCGAGCCGATGGCGATCGGCCGCAACTTCCTGGTGAAGATCAACGCCAACATCGGCAACTCGGCGGTCACGTCTTCGGCCGCTGAGGAGGTCGAGAAGCTCGTCTGGGCGATCCGCTGGGGCGCCGACACGGTGATGGACCTCTCGACGGGTCGCAACATCCACAACATCCGCTCGTGGATCGTTCGCAACTCCCCCGTCCCGATCGGCACGGTGCCGATCTACCAGGCGCTGGAGAAGGTCGGCGGCGACCCGCTGAAGCTCGACTGGGAGGTGTTCAAGGACACGCTTATCGAGCAGGCCGAGCAGGGCATCGACTACTTCACGATCCACGCGGGCGTGCGCCTCGCCCACGTGCCGCTCACCGCGCGCCGCGTCACCGGCATCGTCTCGCGCGGCGGCTCGATCATGGCGCGCTGGTGCCTCGCGGGGCACCGCGAATCCTTCCTTTACGAGCGCTTCGACGAGATCTGCGACATCTGCCGGGCCTACGACGTGTCGTTCTCGCTGGGCGACGGGCTGCGCCCCGGCTCGATCGCCGACGCCAACGACGCCGCGCAGTTCGCGGAGCTCGAAACCCTCGGCGAGCTCACCCGGATCGCCTGGGACAAGGGCTGCCAGACCATGATCGAGGGCCCCGGCCACGTGCCGATGCACAAGATCAAGGTCAACATGGAGAAGCAGCTGCGGGAGTGCGGCGAGGCGCCCTTCTACACGCTGGGTCCGCTGACGACCGACATCGCCCCGGGCTACGACCACATCACCTCGGGCATCGGTGCCGCGATGATCGGCTGGTTCGGCACCGCCATGCTCTGCTACGTCACCCCGAAGGAGCACCTGGGGCTCCCGAACCGCGACGACGTGAAGACCGGCGTGATCACCTATAAGATCGCCGCCCACGCCGCCGACCTCGCCAAGGGCCACCCGGCCGCGCAGCTGCGCGACGACGCCCTCTCCCGGGCCCGGTTCGATTTCCGCTGGGAGGACCAGTTCAACCTCTCCCTCGATCCGGACACCGCCCGCGCCTACCACGACGAGACCCTGCCGAAGGACGCCCACAAGGTCGCCCATTTCTGCTCGATGTGCGGGCCGAAGTTCTGCTCGATGAAGATCACGCAGGACCTGCGCGCAGAGGTGCTCGCCATGGAGGAGGCCGGGCAGGTGCTGAACGCCGCGCCGATCCTCTCCTCCGCCGAGCGCGAGGCCGGCATGGCGCAGAAATCGGCCGAGTTCCTGGCCGAGGGCGGCAAGCTCTACGTGGACGCGGCCGAGTAGGTCGCGCGACGAGACGGCGCGCCGGATTCTGTTCCGACGCGCCGTCCACACCGAAGGCAGGGGTCGGCGTGGCAGGCACGGACGCGTCACAAGAGCAGATATTGCTCAGCATCCGGCGCCCTCTGAGCGAAGAAGTTTCACGAGCGAGGCGCGAACCGGCCGGACCTGTCAGAAGAAGCCGAAATTTCGAAGATCCGCTAAACGGTTTGTTGACGCTTTGCCGTGATCGGGCCGGCCGGTTAAGGACCGCGCAAGCATCGCAATGGTTCACTGCGGCAGTGCCTCCTCCGCAGGAGTTGAGCGATGAGTGAGATTAGTGCCGCCTGGCCCATCGGCCGGGCGTCCGCCACGCCGACCGTCGACCCGGTGCGCAGCACCGGGGAGGCACGGGCGTCCCGGGACCCGAAGGCCGAGCAGCGCCTCGCACCCGCCGTGACGGTGGACGTGTCGGGAAACGGCGAGGCAGCGCGTGGGCGGCCCGATTCGGGCTACGAGGGCCACTTCATCCGGGACACGGATTCCCGCCAGATGGTCTACCAGATGATCGATCCGGCCTCCGGCGACATCATTCTCCAGATTCCGGACGTGACGGTCCTGAAGGCGCGGGCCTACGCCGAGCCGCAGAGCGCGTCCACCAGCGAGGGAGCCGTCGACAGGCTCGCCTGAGCGACGTCCCCTCCGGCTTCCGGACCGAACGACCGAGCACCCACGCAGCCGACCCGAGGCCGGCTGCGTGGGCGCCGACGCGTCGATCGCATCGTTTGAGTTCGGGCGCGAGCGCCCGCCCGGCGGCTCAGGTCCGGCTGAGGCCGGCGGCGAGGTTCTGGTTGATGGAGATCAGGGCCGACAGCTTGTCGGCGCTCGGCTCGACCATGGTGTCGAGCATCCGCCGGAACACGAAGATCGCGAGGCCGGTGATGTTCTGCTGGATCTCCTGCGGCAGGGGCGAACCCGGCTCGGTCGCCGCGGTCGCCAGGATGGTCCAGACCTTCTGATTGAAGTTGAGCGCCCGCTGGAGGCCCGAGGCCTGATTCGCCCAATCGTCCTTCACGGCCTGCATCTGCTGCGCGGCCTTGATCAGGACGGCGGCTTCCGCCTCACGCGGCGACAGGACGCTGCGCGAGGTCCTCGCGTAGGCGTTCGCAGCTTGCATCATCGGCGCGGCTCCCCCTAGCACCCGGTGGACTGCGCGGCCGATCCGGGGTTGGATGACGTAACAGCCTGCCCGTTAAGATTGGGTGATCGGCCGTTTCGCCCCAATCCCGCCCGCTTGCGCGGCGAGCAGAGAGAGGCGGGCACGCGGGTGCTCCCGGGCATGTCGGGGATGATGAACTTCGTTTTCGGGACGATCGCCGGGGGGATCATCGCCTGCATCGCCACCATCGCGGCGGCGCGCCATCCCGACGTTCAGGAGCGCCTCGGCCTGCTGCCGGTGCGGCCCGCGGCACTGGCCCCCGCCGTCACCGTGAGGCCGCCCGAGCCGCCGTGCCGCGCCCTTCCGCAGCAGACGCGCGTGACCACGGACGAGGTGTTGTTCTCGAAGCGTCGCTTCTGGTCGCTCGCGCCCTGAGGCCCTTACCTGCGCGCCTCAGACGCTGCTGAGCAGGAACATCACCATGGTGGTGGCGACGGTGGTGCTCAGGAAGCCGCACAGGGCTGCCGCGAAGGACGGGCCGGTCTGGCTCTGCAGGGCGGGGCGGATCTCGACGTCGCTGGTCATGGTGTGGGCTTTCGTTCGCGATTTGGGTGTTCGCGTGGATCTGAAGATGTCGTGAAGGGCTAAGCTTGCCTGTGCGGTGCCGCACCTGCGTAGCAGAATGGGAGCGAGAGGCCCTCGCTCAGTCGCAGCGGTTGACCCGCTTCGCGACGCGCAATGCGCGCAACTCGCTGCGGAGGTCGATCGCTACGACGCCCGCTCCGCAATCCTCGAAGGCGTCCCGGGCGTCGTTGTAGCGGTCGCCGACCTCGTCGAGGGTGTCGCAGACGCGGTCGTGGTTGCCGAGACGGGCTTCCTGGCGGGCCTGGTAGCGGAGGGCGTTGGCCTCGTCGACCTTGCGCTGAGCGTCGAGGCAGGCGGGCTGGGCGAGGGCCGCATGCGTTGCGAGGCACATTCCGAAGATCAGGGATCCGGTGGCCAGGGGTCGAAACGGGGAAACTCTCATCACGAAACCGTTGCGTCTGCTATCGGGGATTCAGGGTGAGGCAGAAGAAACATTCGGTTACTTGCCTCGGCCCAGCGATTTGCCTCGGTCATCGTCCGTTCAGGCCACAAACGGCTCAGCTCTGCCGATGGTTCCGCGCGGATCTACCGGAGCGGCGCCGCCGCGAGACGAGGATCGCCTCCAGCCGGACCGGCGCGGGCCCCTGCGCATCGACGCCGACGTCGTACTGGCGGGGCATCGGGGTGAGCTTGCCGTGCGAATGGCCGTGGAGGTTCAGCGCTCCGCGGCCGATGCCGTTCCAGGTCCTGAACGCGTAGTGGCAGAGCACGAGGCGGCGCCCCTCGACCTCGATCTCGGCATAGTGGCCGACCGAGGCCCAGCCGGGCGCCGCGAGGGTGCCCGGTCCATCGTTGTTGCCGATCACGAGGCGCTTCGTGCCGTTCAGCGTCGCGAGGATCTCGGCTACGCGCGCGTCGCTCCGGCCGAGGGCGAAATCGCCGAGGTGCCAGACCTCGTCGGCTGATCCGACCGTCGCGTTCCACGCCGCGATCAGGGCCGCATCGTGGGTCGCGAGGTCCGGGTAGGGTCGGCGGTCGAGCCGCAGGATGCGCGGATCACCGAAATGGGTGTCGCTCGTGAAGAAGACCGCCATGTCCCGCCGCTCCGGCGCCGCGGGCGGCCGGTGGCTGTCCGAGGGCGCTGGTGCAACGCAGGGGCCGCACCGAGGATGCGGGCCGCTGTCGAGTGGTCGAGCTTAAACATTGTTTCAATCTTAAGTAGAAAAGGTACTACAACTTGAGGTTGTGTCCGGGGTAGTCTGACGGACGGATCACGGGCGGCCTAGGCGCGGTCGCTCTCAGGAAGGTGCGCACATGTCGGACGAGCACAACACCTTGGACCTCGCGACGAAGATCGTCTGCGCGTACGTCGCAAAGAACAACATTCCGGGGCTCGCCCTCGGCGGTCTGCTCACCGAGGTCCACAGGTCCCTCTGCGCCCTGTCGATGCCGGCGCGTCCGCGGCAGCCTACCGAAGCCGAGATCGAGGCATCGATCCGGGCCGATACCCTGATCAGCTTCGAGGACGGCCGGCCCTACAAGGCCTTGCGCCGCCATCTCGCCATCCGGGGGCTCACCCCGGAGGCCTACCGGGCGAAGTGGGGCCTGCCGATCGACTATCCACTGGTCTCGGCGACCTACAGCGCCCGGCGCTCGCGGATCTCCCGCGACATCGGGCGCAACCGCGGCCTGCGCCTGCAGCAGGCGGCCGAGTGAGGTCGGCCCGTCGTCGGTGAGACGGTCCTCGGGCCCGCTCCGACGCCCGTGACGAAGCGCCCTAGCGGGCGCCGCAGCCGATGCAGATCCCCTTCTGGATCTTATCGTCCTGCTTCATCTGCGGGGTCCGCTCCTCGCGGTCGGCCGAGGTCGCACCTCCCGCGGCGGCTCCGGGCGGCTTCGTGCGCCCCACCGTCGAAGTGTTCGGCGCCGTGACTGTGGAGGTGGGGCCGCCGCCCGTTCCGGTCTGGGCAGGGGCCTGCGCGGCCGCGGGCCACGAGAACGTGAGAGCGGCGGCCATCGCGGCGGCGATGAGGCGCGTGTTCGGCATCGGGCAATCTCCTTCAGCGGCGTAACGCGGGAGCCCGGCCGCGGTTCGGGCGCGCTTCGGTTCTGGTCGACACGCCGGCAGCTTTGCAGATCGGGCATCCGGGCCGTATCAGGGCCGGCCGCGAATCGAGCCGCGCGTCGGCTCGGTCGCCGAGCCCGCACCCGACGAGTCAGGAGCCGCTGCCGCGATGCGGGAACCGAATGCGATCGACTTCTGGCGCGGGCTCGCCCTCGTCACGATCTTCATCAACCACATTCCGGGCAACACCTTCGAGCGCTACACCTACTCGCAGTACGGCATCTCCGACGCTGCCGAGCTGTTCGTCTTCCTGGCCGGCTGGTCGATCGGCATCGCGACGCGCACGCGGGACGGCCGCCCCGAACCCCGGGGTAAGTCCGTGCTGCGGCTCCTGTCGCGCACCGTCGAGGTCTATCGTGCCCAGCTCACCGTCATGGTGCTCGCCCTCGCGTTGATCGCCGGCACCGCGCTCGCCCTCGACAACCCGCTCATCCTCGAGTGGCACAACGCCGGCACCTTCTTCGCCGACCCGATCCAGACGATCGTCGGCATCACGCTCCTGAGCCACCAGCTCGGGTTCTTCAACATCCTGCCTCTCTACGTCATCCTGCTCGGGACGGCGCCGGTCTTCATCCTGCTGGCGCGGGTGAGCCGGGTCGGGGCGCTCGTCCTCTCCGCGACCCTCTACGGCGTGAGCCTCGTCGAGGAGTGGAACCTGCCCTCCTGGCCCGGCGAGGGCGACTGGTTCTTCGATCCCCTGTGCTGGCAGCTCCTGCTGGTGCTCGGCTTCGTGATGCAGGATTGGAACCGCACCTCGCCGACCCTCGGGCTCTGGGCGCGGCGCCTGTTCCCCGTGGGCATCCTGGTCGTCGTGCTGGGCGCCGTGCTGTCCGTGCTCGGCCTGCGGCCGGACCCCCTCGCGGTCCCGGAGCCGCGCCTCATTTTCACCTTTGACAAAACTTACCTTTCGCCAGCCCGATTGATCCATTTCCTCGGCGTGCTGCTCGCTTTTCGCCCGGTCTATGCGATCATGGCGCCGCGGATCGGTTGGGTGACGGAATACTTGGCTGGCCTCGGGCGCAACTCGCTCGCGGTCTTCTCGATGGGTTCGGTATTGAGCCTCGCCGGTCAGCTCTTGCGTTTCTGGACGGGCGGCGGCCTGTTCGTCGATATCCTGGTCATCACATCGGGACTACTTGGTCTGGGTCTCACCGCATGGTTCGTCGAATGGCGCTCCCGCAAGCCTCGCCCCGGCGTCTGAGCGCAATGGCCAGCGCCCTGTCGGCGCTCGCGGCCCTGGCCGCCCTGGCGCTTCTGCCGGACGGTGCCGCTGCGCAGGGCGGCACGCCGACGGTGATCTCGCCGCCCACCGCGCCGCCCGCGACCGGGCCCGAGGGCATCGACCCGAGTCTGTCTCCCGAATGCCGGGTGCCCGGCTCGAAGCTCTACACCCTCGCCAAGCTCAAGGCGGTGAAGACCGCGCTCAAGGAGAAGCGGCCGGTGCGCGTGCTCGCCATCGGCTCGACCTCGGCGGGCGCCGGCGCTTCCGCGACCTATCCGGTGAAGCTGGAGACCGCCCTGGAGCGGTCCCTGCCGGACGTCGACGTCGTCGTCGAAGCGCGCGGCCTGCAGGGTGAGATCGCCTCCGGGGCCGGCGAGCGCCTCCGCACGATGGTCGCCGACGTGGAGCCCGACCTCGTCGTCTGGCAGGTCGGCACCCACGACGCCCTCGCGCGCGTCGAGATCGATGCTTTCGGGGATGCCCTCGACGAAACCGTGAAGTGGATCAAGTCCCACGAGATGGATGTGGTGCTGGTCGATCCGCTCTATACCGCGAGCCTCGCCGACGATGAGTACTACAACAGCATCGTCCGCAAGGTGCAGGAGGTCGCGGCCCGCGAGCAGGTGCCGCTGGTGCAGCGCTACGAGGCTATGCGCTACCTCTCGGGCCGTGCGACGGACAAGGGCGAGGGCCACCTGCTGGGCCGCCAGTTCCGCCTGAACGACCTGGGCCTGCGCTGCATGGCCGAGCACGTCACCCGCGCGATCACCCTGTCGCTGCTGCAACCGGACGTCACGGGGACGGCGGGGCCGGTCATCGCGAAGGACCTGCTCGGGACGGCCGCGGCCCCGCCCGCGACGCGCTGAAGCGGCCCCGATGCCTATGGTGTGAGCGCACAGTTCGGCGGTAACGAACAGGTTTCGCTGCGCCGCCATCCGGATCGCTTAGGCTCTCGTCTCCGAAAGCAAGTGCTCGTCGGCTAGAGAACACTTTTTGTTCAACAGATCATTATCGGTTCATCAACGCTCCGCGATTAGGGTCGAAAGACAAGAAAGTTTGCGGAGACGCCGGCATGTCGATCCTTAATCCGCGCCCGAATCCGATCCTGTCCGCCCTCGATCTCTCCCAGGCACGCATCGAGTTCGACGTGGATGGCCGCATCCTCGATGCCAATGCCCTCTTCCTTGAGAGCCTCGGTTACGAACTCGGCGAGATCCTGGGCCGTCACCACAGCCTGTTCCTGCCCCAGGCCGAGCGGGATGCGCCGGCCTACAAGGCGTTCTGGCAGGCCCTGGCGCGGGGCGAGTTCCAGGCCGGCGAGTTCCGCCGCATCGGCAAGGGCGGTCGGCCCGTCTGGATCCAGGCCTCGTACAATCCCGTCCGGGACAGGCGCGGCAAGGTCGTTCGCGTGGTCAAGTTCGCCGCCGACGTCACCGCGCAGAAGCAGCGCGACGCCCTCTTTGCCGGGCAGATCGCGGCGCTGAACCGCTCGCAGGCAGTCATCCACTTCACCCTCGACGGCACCGTCACGGACGCCAACGACAACTTCCTGCGCACCATGGGCTACGGGCGAGACGAGGTGTTGGGGCGCCATCACAGCCTGTTCCTGCCGGCGGCCGACCGCGGCTCGGCCGCCTACGCCGCCTTCTGGCGCGCCCTCGCCGAGGGGCGCCATCAGGCGGGCGAGTTCCGCCGCATCGACAAGGCCGGGCGGGAGGTGTGGATCTTCGGCGCCTACAACCCCGTCCTCGACGCGGATGGGAAGACCTGCGCGGTGGTGAAATTCGCCACCGACGTGACCCGCGAGGTGCAGGAGCGCTTGCGCCGGCAGGAGGGCCAGCGGGCGATCGATGCCGATATCGCGGCGATCACCGAGGCGATGTCCGACGTCACCCGCCAGGCCCGCACCACGAGCGACACCGTCGCCCAGACCTCCGGCAACGTGCAGGCCGTCGCAGCCGGCGCCGAGGAGTTCGCCGCCTCCATCGAGGAGCTGAGCCGCCACGCCGCGGAGGCTCAGCTCGCCTCCGACGAGGCGGTCCAGAAGGCGCGGCAGGCCGGCGCGATCGTCTCGGGGCTCACCACGGCCGCGGACAAGATCGGCGAGGCCGTGACGCTGATCCGGTCGATCGCCGACCAGACCAATCTCCTGGCTCTCAACGCTACGATCGAGGCGGCCCGCGCCGGCGAGGCCGGTCGCGGCTTCGCGGTGGTGGCCGCGGAGGTCAAGGCGCTCGCCGGGCAATCCTCCCGGGCCACGGAGGAGATCGCCACGCAGATCGGGGCCGTGCAGGGCGCCACGGCGCATTCCGTGGAGGCCATCGAGGCGATCGCCGCCTCGATCGGCCAGCTCAGCGACATTTCGCTCAGCGTGTCCTCGGCCGTCACCGAGCAGGCTGCGGTGACCCGCGACATGTCGGTGAACATGCAGAGCGCGGCCGGCAGCGTGAACATCGTGCATCGGAACATGGAGACCATCGCGGCCGCCGCCGACGAGGTCGACGCCTCGGTCCGCAAGGTCGCGGCCGCCGCCCGCGCCCTCGGGTGAGCCATTAACGGCGCCGCAAGGCGCGGCGGCGTATCCCGAGGGTCGGATCGGCGCGCGTTCGGGAGGCGGTCATGGCAGCGGGCGTCACCCTCGGCACGGCGCTGCTGCGCCTCCAGGCCGTCCGCACCGGACCCGGCCGCGCCGCCCTCGACGTCTTCGCCGTGCGGATCGCGTCGGCCGGCTTCGCCTACCTCGCCCAGGTGCTGATCGCGCGGCTGATGGGCCGCGAGGAGTACGGGGTCTTCGCCGCGGTCTGGGTCTGGGTGACGATCCTCGGCCACTCCGCGACCCTCGGCTTCTCGCAGGGTGCGAGCCGCTTCCTCCCGGCCGACCACGCGCGGAACGATGCCGCCGCGATGCGCGGCTTCCTGCGCTTCGGCGCCCTCGCGACGCTCGCGACCGCGCTCGGCGCCGTCGCCCTCGGGGCCGCGTTCCTTGCCTTCGACCGCTCGGTCCTCGCCGGGCCCTACGGACCGCCGCTCCTCGCGGCTGCCCTGCTGCTGCCGCTGTTCGCCCTGCAGGATTACTGCGAGGGCGTCGCCCGCAGCCAGAACTGGGTGGTGCTCGCGATCGCGCCTCCCTACCTGCTCCGGCAGGCCCTCACGATGGCGGCGCTCGCGGCCGCGATCGGCCTCGGGGCGCCCGCTGAGGCGGGGGTGGCCATGGGGTGCATGGCCCTGTCCGCGGGCCTGTCCGGCGCCGTCCAGGCAGGTGTCCTCCTGCGCCGGCTCCGGACAGTCGTCCGGCCCGGCACGGCGCGCTACGCGGCGCGGGCCTGGCTCTCGGCCTGCCTGCCGATCGCGGCGATCGACCTCACTGCCGCGGGCCTCATGTTCGTCGACGTGGTGATCCTCGGCCTGCTCCTGCCGCCCACCGCGGTCGGCCTGTATTTCGCGGCGACGCGCCTGCAGCAGTTCGTGGCCTTCGTGCATTTCGCCGCCTCGGCCGCGACGGCGCCGCGCCTCAGCGCCGCCCATGCGAGCGGGGAGCGGGCGACCCTCGTGGCCCTCGTGCGGCGGCAAGCCCAGGCGACCTGCGGCGCGACGCTCCTCGTCGGGCTCGGCGTGCTGGCCGCGAGCCCCCTTCTCCTGGCGATGTTCGGCCCGGAGTTCCGCGCGGCGGTGCCGGTGCTCGCGATCCTCGTGGCGGGCGCCTGCGGGGCGAGCCTGTTCGGGCCGGGCGAGGATCTCCTGACGATGCTCGGCGGCGAGCGCCTGTGCGCGGGCATCACCGTGGCCGCCCTGGCCCTGGCCGCCGTGCTGTGCTTCGCCCTCGTGCCGCTCCTCGGCCCCCTCGGCGCGGCGCTCGCCATGGCAACCGTCGCGATCCTGCGGGCCGCCGCGCTCGCGCGCGCCGCGCGGCGGATGCACGGGCTGACGACGCCGGTCTGGTCCCGCGGGGGAGACGCCCGATGAGGACCGCAGCGCAGGCATCCGGGCCGCTCGCCGAGGTCGTCACCGCGGAGAGGCTCGACGGCGCCGCCTGGGACCGGCTCGCGGCGGAATCCGGCTCCCCGCATCCGCACTACGCCCGCCACGTCGTCGCCGCCCACATGGCGGCGGGCTATGCGCCGGCGAACCTGCGCGTGCTGATCGTGCGGGCGGGCACCGCCCTCCTGGCCGCCCTCCCCTTCACGCTGCGCCGCGACGTCAGCGCCCTCGGCGGCCTCGTGGCACGGCCCTTCCTGTCGCCCCTGGTGACCGCAACCTCACCGCTCGTCGTCGGCGGCGCCGAGCGGCCGGCGGCCCTGCGGGCCCTCGTCGACGGTCTGGCCATCGCCTCCGACAGCCGGGCCTGGCGCTGGCCCCTGCTGCCCTTCGGCGGGCCGGATGGGGAGGCGCTGCGGGCGGCCCTCGCGGAGGCCGGCTGGCAGCAGGCCTGCGTTGCGTCGTTCGAGCGTCCGGTCCTCGACCGGGCCGAGAGCCACGCGGCCTTCCTGGCAGCCCATCCGAACCGCTCGCGGCTGAAGGACCTTCGCCGCCGGGAGCGACGGCTTGCCGAGCGTGGCTCGGTCACTCTCGAAACCGCGACCGAGGGGCCGGACCTCGCCGCGGCGGTCGAGGCTTTTCTTACCCTCGAACAAGCCGGCTGGAAGGGCGAGGCCGGCACCGCCATGGCCTGCCGGCCCGCAAGCGCCGCCCTCGCGCGCGCGCTCTTCGCGCCGGAGCGCGGCCCCGTCTCGGCCCGGGCCGACACGCTGTGCGTCGACGGGCGACCGATCGCCGTCAGCCTCGCGCTCGTCTGCGGCGGCAGCGCAACCCTCCTCAAGACCGCCTACGACGAGGGCGCGCGGGCGCTGGCGCCCGGCCTCGTCCTGGAGGCCGAGATCATCCGTGCGATGCACGACACGGGCTTCGCCCACCGGCTCGATTCGGCGACGCTCGCGGGTTCGGCGCTGGAGAGCCTCTACCCGGGACGCGAGACGATCGGCGAGATCATCGCCGTGCCGCCGGGCGGCAGTGCCCTTTCCCTGGACCGCCGCGTGCGCCTGGCGCGCTTCGAGCATCGCGCGCGGGCCGAGGCCAAGGCCGTGCTGCAGCGGCGCTGAGGCGCGGCGCCTACTTCACGATGCGGTCGAGCCGGTTGTTGACGAAGAAGTAGAGCTCCTTGGCGCCGGGCTCGTTGTAGAGCACCTGGGTTTCCCGGCCGGCGCGGCCCTCGCCCACGAGCACGTCGGTCGGTGCCCGGCCCTTGAGCCGCACCAGCTCGCACTCGGCGATCCCCGGCGCGATGGCCGTCGCAAGCGTCGGGGTCGGGCCGGTGCAGGTCCCGTCCGGCGCCAGGACCGGCCCGGCAAAGGCGGGGCTCACCGGTGCGGCCGGGGGGATCGGCGCGATCGCCGCGGGCCGCGGCGGGGGCGGAACGTCCGTGCTGGTGCAGGCGGCGAGGCCGAGAACCGGGAGGACCGGCGCGAGCAGGCGAAGGCGCATCACTGCGATTCCTTGCGCGCGCTCGCCGGCGCGGTGCCGGCCCGTGCCTTGAGGGCGGCCGCGTACATCTCCGCGACGTCCCGGTGGAAGGCCGCCCGCGCCTCGGGCCGGGAGTAGAACATGTGGCCCCCCGGGTAGACGGCGAGGCGCAGGCGGCCGCCATCGCCGTAGGGCGGGACCTGATCGAGCAGGAGCTTCGAGGCGAAGTAGGGCGTCACGAGGTCCGTGAAGCCGTGGGCGACGAGGACCCGCAGGTTGCCGTCGAGCGCCAGCGCGCCCCGGAGCGCCCCCATCGCCTCGGGCGCCGAGCGGCCCGAGCCCCAGGTCCAGCCCCGGTTCACCGCGCTGTTCAGGAGTTCGTAGCGCATGTTCGGCACGCGCCAGTTGAGGGTCTTGGTGTAGAGGTCGATCATCGCGCCGGTGAGCGGGGCCTGCAGGGCCGTGAGCAGCGGATCCTCGAAGCCCGAATGCGCCGCGTTGGGTTCCGGGTCCCAGCCGCTGACGCCCGTGTCGTAGGCGCTCGCCACGCGCCCGCCGGCCCGGTCGATCCCCCGCTGCACGCTGTTCGTCGAGAGGCGCCCCGCCTGCTCCCGCACCACCTGCGGGTCGAGCCCCGTGAGGGCCGCCACCCGGTCGCCGAGGCGGGTCACCGCCGCCGTGTCCCCGGGCCCCTTGAGGAGGTCGGCGAGGTAGCCGCCCGTCGCGTAGGCTTCGGTGTCGGCCAGCAGCGCGCGGCTCGGCGTGGTGCCGGCCCGCTCCAGCCCCGCGGCCGCGTAGGAGGGCAGCTTCAGGACGAACCCCCAGGGGTTCGAGCGCGGCTGCTGCAGCCAGCCGAAATCGAGGACCGGCGACAGGAGGACGAGGCCCGAGAGGCCGACGCCCACGTCCTCCTGCAGCTTGCCGGCGATGAGCGGGCCGCGGAAGCCGCCGTAGCTCTCGCCGACGTAGAACTTGGGGGCGTCCATGCGGTCGTTGACCCGCAGCCAGCGGGCGATCGCCGCCGCGAGGACGGAGGCGTCCGCGTCGACGCTCCAGTACTTCTTGGGGTCCCCGTCCGCGGCGCGGCTGTACCCGGTCCCCACGGGATCGATGAACACGAGATCGGTGAAGTCGAGCCAGGTCCCGTCGTTCGGCACGAGCCTGACAGAGCGCGAGGGGCTGATGCTCGTCCCATCGGCCGGCAGGCGCCACGGGCCGACCGCGCCGATGTTGAGGTAGGCCGAGGCCGCACCCGGCCCACCGTTGATCGCGAAGGTGATCGGCCGCTCGCCCTGGCCGGCCTCGGGCGGGCGCGTGTAGGCGATGTAGGCGATCTCGGCCTGCAGCTTGCCGCCCTCGTCCACCAGCGGCAGGCTGCCGGCCGTAGCGGTGAAGTCGAGCCGTCGGCCGTCGGCGAGCGTCACGCTCTGCTGCGTCCTGGCGTCGGCCGGAAGCTTGCGGCCCTCCGGTCCGCGCGCCGCCGCCGCCTCGGGCGGCGATTGCGCGGGTGCAGGACCGGCGGCCGAGAGCCCGATCAGCAGGGCGGCGGCGAGGCTCGCGAGGCGCGTCATGGGGTCTCCTCCGGGGCATGCGTCGGGCGGGGGGCCGGGACGATGCGGATCAGGCCTTCTTCTGCCAGCGGCCGGCCTCGTCCTGCTGCCAGTAGGCGACCGCATGGCCGCCGTCCTTCGCGACCTTCCACTGCTCGCGGGCGCGCAGCAGCGCGTCCTGGTCGGTGCCGTCGAACAGGATGCAGATGCGCGCGTAGGCATCAGCGTCGGGCGGCAGCTCCGCGCCCTCGACGAGGAACCGGATCGAGGCCTCGTTCGGGTTCGTCTCGCGCAGGGTCAGCACGACGGGCTGGCTCGCCGCGTCCGCGTCCCGGTCGGTGGCGTGCGGCAGGAAGCTGTCGTCCGTATAGGTCCAGAGATGGTCGTCGAGGGCCGCGAGGCGCTCCTCGCTGGCAGCCTGGATCGCCGCGCGCCATTTGCGCTCCAGCGAGCGCTCGACGAGGCTCGGCAGCACCTTTTCGAGGGGCTGCCGCTGCATGTGGTAGAACAGGATCTCGGTCACGGCGACGGGGAAGATAGGTGCCGGGCGCCCCCGCGCCCAGCACCCCGGCCTGCGGCCCTTTACCCGTCAGGCGATGCCGGACCGCGGTGCGGACTTCCGGGCCCGTGGCCGTGCCCCTCTGGGAACTGCCTGAGACGCATTGGAGGCGGGGAGCGAGGACCCACGCCGACCCGCATTCACGTAACTCTTGAGCGCACCGCACCGCCAACCTGCGCGACCTACTCCGCCTGAGAGCCTGTTTGATTCATGACAGCAAAGGGCTGTCGGACCGGTGGCCGTTGTCCAGCCCATCCCCCTCATCCTGAGGTGCTGCGAAGCAGCCTCGAAGGAGCCGTCCAGAAGCCGCGCGATCCCTGGAGCCCTCCTTCGAGGCCGCTGACGCGGCACCTCAGGATGAGGTAACGCGTTGGAATAACGCCTCAAACAGGGTCTCAGACCAGCCGGCTCTGCTCGATCGCCGCGGCGATGAAGCCCTTGAACAGCGGGTGGGGCTCGAAGGGGCGCGACTTCAGCTCGGGGTGGAACTGCACGCCGATGAACCAGGGATGGCCGACATGCTCCACGGTCTCGGGCAGGAGGCCGTCCGGTGAAGTGCCCGAGAAGCGCAGGCCCCTGGCCTCCAGCCGCTCGCGGTAGGCCATGTTGACCTCGTAGCGGTGCCGGTGGCGCTCGGAGATCTCGGTTGCGCCGTAGAGCTCGGCGATCTTCGAGGCGGGGTCGAGGTTCGCCCGGTAGGCGCCGAGCCGCATGGTGCCGCCGAGGTCGCCCTCGGCCGCCCGCCGCTCCAGCTCGTTGCCGCGCAGCCATTCGGTCAGCAGGCCGACCACCGGCTCCGTGGTCTCGCCGAACTCGGTGGAGTTCGCGTCCGCGATCCCGGCCAGCGAGCGCGCCGCCTCGATCACCGCCATCTGCATGCCGAAGCAGATGCCGAAGTACGGGATCTTGCGCTCGCGGGCGTAGCGGGCCGCGCGGATCTTGCCCTCGGCGCCCCGTTGGCCGAAGCCGCCCGGCACCAGGATGCCGTTGATGCCTTCGAGGAACGGGGCCGGATCCTCGCGCTCGAACACCTCGGACTCGATCCATTCGAGCTTCACCCGGGCGCGGTTAGCGATGCCGCCGTGGGTCAGCGCCTCGGTGAGCGACTTGTAGGCGTCCTTGAGGCCCGTGTACTTGCCGACGATGGCGATCGAGACCTCGCCCTCGGGGTTGCGGACCCGCTCGGAGATGGTGCGCCACTTCTCGAGCTTCGGCTCGGCGGCCTGTTCGAGGCCGAAATGCGCCAGCACCTCGCGGTCGAGCCCGGCTTCGCGGTAGGAGAGCGGCACGTCGTAGATCGACTCGACGTCGCGGGCCTCGATCACCGACGTCTCGCGCACGTTGCAGAACAGGCCGAGCTTGCGCCGCTCGTCAGCCGGGATCGGGCGGTCGCAGCGGCAGAGCAGCATGTCGGGCTGGATGCCGATGGAGCGCAGCTCCTTGACGGAGTGCTGCGTCGGCTTGGTCTTCAGTTCGCCCGCGGACGGGATGTAGGGAAGCAGGGTGAGGTGCACGAAGGCCGTCGAGCCTCGCGGCAGTTCCTGCCCGAGCTGGCGGATCGCCTCGAAGAAGGGCAGGCCCTCGATGTCGCCCACCGTGCCGCCGATCTCCACGAGCACGAAGTCGAACGCCTCGTTCCCTTCGAGCACGAAGGCCTTGATGGCGTTCGTGACGTGGGGGATCACCTGAATCGTCGCGCCGAGGTAGTCGCCGCGCCGCTCCTTGGTGATGATGTCGAGGTAGATGCGGCCGGTGGTGATGTTGTCGGCGCGCGTCGCCGGGACGCCGGTGAAGCGCTCGTAGTGGCCGAGGTCGAGGTCCGTCTCGGCGCCGTCGTCGGTGACGAACACCTCGCCGTGCTGGGTCGGGCTCATCGTGCCCGGGTCGACGTTCAGGTAGGGGTCGAGCTTGCGCAGGCGGACGCTGTAGCCCCTGGCCTGCAGGAGCGCCGCGAGGGCTGCGGAAGCCAGCCCCTTGCCGAGGGAAGAAACCACGCCGCCGGTGATGAAAACGTACCGCGTCATGGGCCTCGATCCATAATGAAAGCCGGGTGAATTGCCAAATCGCCCACGGCCGGCGCCGCGCGACTCCTGTGGAACCGCGCGACGCCGGGTCGGCGTCACGGCGTCGGGATTCTTGCCTGAAGCGGGCGCGCGTCGTCCGCCCGCACCGTCGTCAGCGGGACTGCGGCGCCTCGGGCGCGGCGGGCGCGGCGGGCGGAGCCGAGCTCGGTGCCGGCGCGGCCGGCGCCCCGGGCGCGGGCTGCTGCGCGCCGCCCTGCTGGCGAAGCGTGTCGAGGAGGTTGTCGGCGTTCGGCTGCTTGGCCGGCTGCCCGCTCGTCGCGGTGCCGTCGAGGATCGACTTCGGCGCCGCGCTCCGGTGCGACATCACCGCCAGCGTCATGCTGGTGGCGAAGAACAGGGCCGCGAGGATCGCCGTGGCGCGGGTCAGCGCATTGGCCTGTCCGCGCCCGGTCATGAAGCCGGAGACGCCACCGCCGCCCCCGCCGCCGAGCCCGAGGCCGCCCTCCGAGCGCTGCAGAAGCACCACCGCGATGAGCGCGAGCACGATGAGGAGATGGACGACGATCAGGACGGTCTGCATCGAATTTCCAGGAGCGGCGCGCCGGTCGGGAGGTGGACCGGGGGCGCGGGCGGGCGTGGCCCGCGGGCCAAGACCACATATGGGGGCGGCCCATACACCTTTTGACCGCCCGCGCCAACCGTCCCGTGCCACCGCGGGCGGCAGCCCCGCCGCGGGCGCTCTCAGGCGTAGGCGTTGCAGATTCCCAGGAAATCCTCGGCGACGAGACTGGCCCCGCCGACGAGCGCACCGTCGACGTTGTCCACCGCCATCAGCTCGCGGGCGTTGCCGGGCTTGACCGAGCCTCCGTAGAGGATGCGGATCTTCTCGGCCTCTGCGCCCACCAGCTTGTCGAGCATCTCGCGCAGGGAGGCGTGGACCTCGGCGATCTCGTCGGGCGTGGGCGTGCGCCCGGAGCCGATCGCCCAGACCGGCTCGTAGGCGATCACCGTGTCGACGGCGGTCGCCCCCTTGGGGATGCCGATGGCGAGCTGCGCCCGCACGATGCTGAGCGCCCGGCCCTGCTCGCGCTCCTCCATCGTCTCGCCGACGCAGATGATGCCGCAGAGGCCGGCGCGGCGCGCGCCCAGCGCCTTGGCGTGGACGCCGTCGTCGGTCTCGTGGTGGTAGGCGCGCCGCTCGGAATGGCCGACGATGACGTAGCGCGCGCCGAGGTCGGCCAGCATCTCGGCCGAGATCGAGCCCGTGAAGGCGCCGCTCTCGCGGGCATGCAGGTTCTGGCCGCCGATGGCGATCGCCGACCCGTGGGCCGTGGCCACGCAGGACGAGATCAGGGTGGAGGGCGGGCAGATCAGCACGTCGATCGAATCGACGAGCTTGGGCGACAGGCCGTCGCGGATCGCCTCGACCGTTGCGAGCGAGGCTCGCGTGCCGTTCATCTTCCAATTGCCGGCAACCAGGGGGCGCCGTCCGCTCCTCGCCATCCCGTTCCTCACGCGCACGCGACCTCACCTGAAGCCGGCTGCGGCCTAACAGAGCGAGCTTGAGCGCGCAAACGGTGATGCGTGGGTGCAGCGCCCCGCGCCGCGGCTTTGCGTGGGCGTGCTTATGGTCTATGCGCGGGCCGCGATCCGAGAGGCCGGACCCGCCCGGGACATACGACGCGACCATGCTGCAGAACATCCGCAATGCCAGCCAGCACTGGCTCGGCAAGATCGTGCTCACCGTGATCTTCACGTTCCTCATCGCGGGCGTGGCGATCTTCGGCGTCGAGGAGTTCTTCCGCGGCGGGTCGAGCACGACGGTCGCGACGGTCGGCAAGACGCCGATCTCCGCCGAGGCGCTCCGCAGCGCCTACCAGAACCAGCTTCAGCGCTACCAGACCCAGTTCCGGCGCAACCTGACGCCGGACCAGGCGCGGGCGCTCGGCATCGAGCGTCAGGTGCTGTCCCAGCTCGTGACCGAGGCCTCCCTCGACCAGAAGACCCGCGACCTCGGCCTGGCGGTGCCGGACTCGGCCGTCCGCCGGGCGATCGAGGAGGAGAAGAGCTTCCAGAACGAGCAGGGCAAGTTCGAGCCGACCCTGTTCTACCAGACCCTGCAGCGCGCCGGCCTCAACGAGGCGTTGTTCGTGCGCGAGCAGCGCGCGGTCATCGCCCGCCTGCAGCTCGCCGAGGCGGTGTCGGCCGACCTGCCGGTGCCGCAGGCGCTGCGCGAGGCCGTGCACCGCTACACCACCGAGCGCCGCTCCGCGGCCTACCTGCTGCTCACGCCCTCGGTCGCCGGCGACATCCCGGCACCGACCGAGGAGGAGCTGAAGACCTATTACGACGGCAACCGGGCGAGCTACCGGGCGCCCGAGTATCGGGGCCTCGGCCTCCTGGTGCTGAGCCCGGACGCGCTCGCCAAGCCCGACGCGATCACGGACGAGGATGTCCGGAAGATCTACGAGGCGCAGAAGAGCCGCTTCGGCAGCCCGGAGCGACGGACGATCCAGCAGATCGTGTTCCCCGACGAGGCCGCGGCCGAGGCGGCGCGGGCCGAGATCGAGAGCGGCGCCAAGACCTTCGAGGCGGTCGCGGCCGAGCGCGGCACCGACGCCAAGGGCCTGCTCCTCGGGACGCTGACCAAGGCCGAGCTGTTCGATCCCGCCGTGGCGGAGGCCGCCTTCGCGCTCCCGAAGGATGCGGTGAGCAAGCCCGTGAAGGGCCGCTTCGGCACGGTGCTCCTCCACGTCACCGCCATCGAGCCCGAGACCGTGAAGCCCCTGGCCGAGGTCGCGCCCGAGATCCGCAAGGGTGTGGCCCTCGAGCGTGCCCGGTCCAGCATCGAGGGCCTTCACGACGCGATCGAGGACCAGCGCGCCAGCGCGAAGTTCCTCGCCGACATTGCCAAGGAGAAAGGGCTGACCCTCACCACGATCGAGGCCGTCAACGCGCAGGGTAACGACCCGGCGGGCGGCAAGGTCGCCGGCATCCCCGATTCCGACACGACCCTGCCGGCCGCCTTCCGCTCGGATATCGGCGGCGACAACGAGGCCCTGCGCACGAAGGACGGCGGCTACATCTGGTACGACGTCACGCGCATCGACCCGGCCCACGACAAGCCGCTCGACGAGGTCCGCGATCAGGTGACGGCCGGCTGGCGGAATGCCGAGGTCGGGCGGCGCCTCGCCGCCAAGGGCCGCGAGCTGTCCGAGCGCCTCGACAAGGGGGAGAACCTCGACGCCCTGGCGGCCGAGGTCGGCCTGAACCCGCGGAATGCCGAAGACCTCGCCCGCAACCAGCCGAAGGACGACCTGACGGCGGATGTGGTCAACCGCGTCTTCGCCACGAACGTTCAGAAGGGCGGCACCGCGCCCTCCGGCGAGAACCGGGCCGTGTTCCGCGTCACCGCCGCGACCATGCCCGCCTACGTCCCGGGCTCGCCGAGCGACAAGACCGTCGAGTCGAACTTCCGCACGGCGCTCGCCGACGACATCCTCGGCGAGTACATCGCCGAGGTGCAGAAGAACGCCGGCGTCAGCGTGAATCAGGCCGCTCTGAAGCGCGCCCTCGGCGGCGAGTACTGAGCCGCCCATGGCCGATGCGCCCGACTATGCGGCCTTCGCCGCGCTCCACGAGGCGGGGCGGCCCGCGCTCCTGGCGCAGGCGCTGGTGGCCGATCTGGAGACGCCGGTCGCGGCCTTCCTGAAGCTGCGCGCCGTCCATGCAGGCCCGGCCTTCCTGCTCGAATCGGTCGAGGGCGGGGTGGTGCGCGGCCGCTACTCGATGATCGGCCTCGACCCGGACCTGATCTGGCGCTGCCGCGACGGCAAGCCGTCCCTCGCCCGCGGCGACCTGACGGCCTTCGCGGCGGACGACCGGGCGCCCCTCGACAGCCTGCGCGCCCTCATCGCGGAGAGCGCCATCGCGGAGGAGGCCGGCATCGACCTGCCCCCGATGGCAGCCGGCCTGTTCGGCTATCTCGGCTACGACATGGTGCGGGCCATGGAGGCCCTGCCCCAGCCGAACCCGGACCCCCTCGGCGTGCCGGACGCCGTCCTGGTGCGCCCCCGGGTGATGGTGGTCTTCGATTCGGTGCGGGATCTCATCACCGTCGTCTGCCCGGTGCGCCCGGACGGGACCGCGACGCGGGCCGCCTACGAGGCCGCCCTCGACCGGCTCGACCGCGTGGCCGCGGCCCTCGAAGGCCCGCTGCCCGTCGAGGTGCGCGCGGATCTGTCCGACGTCGCCGCGCCGGAACCCGTCTCGAACACCGAGCCGGAGGCCTACGCCGCCCTCGTCGCGCGGGCGAAGGAGTACATCGTCGCGGGCGACATCTTTCAGGTGGTGCTGTCGCAGCGCTTCGAGGCGCCCTTCACACTGCCGGCCTTCGCGCTCTACCGCTCGCTCCGCCGCACCAACCCGGCGCCCTTCCTGTGCTACCTCGACTTCGAGGAGTTCCAGGTCGTCTGCTCGAGCCCCGAGATCCTGGTGCGTGTCCGCGACGGGGTCGTCACCATCCGGCCCATCGCCGGGACCCGGCCGCGGGGCGCGACGCCCGCCGCAGACCGGGCGCTCGCCGAGGAGCTGCTCGCCGATCCGAAGGAACGCTCCGAGCACCTGATGCTGCTCGACCTCGGCCGCAACGATGTCGGGCGGGTCGCCCGCATCGGCAGCGTGCGCGTCACCGGCTCGTTCTTCCTCGAATACTACAGCCAGGTGATGCACATCGTCTCGAACGTCGAGGGCGACCTCGACCCCGCGCACGATCCGCTCTCGGCGCTCGCCGCCGGCTTCCCGGCCGGCACGGTCTCGGGCGCCCCGAAGGTGCGCGCGATGGAGATCATCGACGAGCTGGAGCGGGAGAAGCGTGGGCCCTACGGCGGCTGCATCGGCTACTTCGGCGCGCGCGGCGAGATGGACACCTGCATCGTGCTGCGCACGGCCATCGTGAAGGACGGCCGCATGCACGTGCAGGCGGGCGCCGGGATCGTGCACGATTCGAACCCGGCCTCCGAGCAGCAGGAATGCGTGAACAAGGCCAAGGCGCTGTTTCGCGCGGCGGAGGATGCGGTGCGCTTCGCCACGCGGGCGCGGCGGGGGCAGTGAGCCGGGCGGCGCGAGGCCGGCCCTGCCCTTGACCCCGGTCGCCGCGCCCGTCACATCCGGGCGATGGAAGCGCGCCCGATGCCCAATGTCCTCGTCATCGACAACTACGATTCCTTCACCTGGAACCTCGTCCACCTGATCGGCCCCCTCGCCGGATCGGTCGCGGTCGAGCGCAACGACGCGGTCACCGTGGACGAGCTGCGGCGGCGCGCGCCCGACGCCATCGTGCTCTCGCCCGGGCCCTGCACCCCGACCGAGGCCGGCATCTGCCTCGACGTGGTGCGGGACCTCAGCGCCGAGATCCCGATCTTCGGGGTCTGCCTCGGGCTGCAGGCGATCGGCCAGGCCTTCGGCGGGGCCGTGGTGCGGGCGCCCACGCCGATGCACGGCAAGGTCTCGACCATCCGGCACGGGGCGACCGGCATCTTCCGCGGGCTCAACGACAGCTTCGCGGCGACGCGCTACCACTCCCTCGTGGTGGACCGGGCCCGATGCCCGGCCGACCTCACGGTGACGGCTGAGGCCGACGGGCTCATCATGGGGCTCGAACATGCCGAGCGGCCGGTGCACGGGGTCCAGTTCCACCCCGAGAGCATCCTCTCGGAGCACGGCACGGGGATCCTGCGCAACTTCCTCGACATAGCGGCCGCCTGGAATGCCGGGCGTGACAAGCGCGGCTGCGGCGTGCATTGAGCCTGCCGAGACGACGGGGGTGGCGAGCGGCTCGTCCGCCCCGTGAGCGCGGGCCGCGGAGCCCCGGAAGTCCCTGCCCGGAAGTCCCTGCGATGGAATCCTTCAGGCCCCTCCTCGCCAAGGTGGCGGGCGGCGCGAGCCTCGACCGGCCCGAGGCGCTCGCGGCCTTCGACCACCTGCTCTCCGGCTCGGTGACGCCCGTCCAGGCGGCCGCCTTCCTGACCGCCCTGAAAGTCCGCGGCGAGACGCCGGACGAGATCGCCGGCGCCGTCTCGGCCATGCGGGCGAGGATGCTCCGCGTCGAGCCCGTCCCCGGCGCCATCGACATCGTCGGGACCGGCGGGGATCATTCGGGCAGCTACAACGTCTCGACGCTTGCCGCGATCGTCGCGGCGGCCTGCGGCGTCCCGGTCGCCAAGCACGGAAATCGCGCCGCGACCTCGCGCTCCGGCGCCGCCGACGTGCTCGCGGCCCTCGGCGTGCGGCTCGGCCTCGAACCGGACGGGCTCTCCCGCTGCCTGCGGGAGGCGGGGCTGTGCTTCATGTTCGCCCAGACCCATCACGGGGCCATGCGCCACGTCGCGCCGGTGCGGGCGGAGCTGCCGGTGCGTACGGTGTTCAACCTGCTCGGCCCGCTCGCCAACCCGGCGGGCGTGGAAGCCCAGCTCCTCGGCGTGTCGCAGGCCGGCTGGGCCGAGCCCCTGACCGGGGTGCTGTCCGAGCTCGGCAGCCGCCGCGTCTGGGCCGTCCACGGCTCGGACGGGCTGGACGAGATCACCGTCACGGGCCCGACCGCCGTCGTCGCCCTCGCGGACGGGCGGACCGAGCATTTCAGCATCGACCCGCGCGACGTCGGGCTGCCCCTGCGCAGCCTCGACGAGCTGCGCGGCGGTGACCCGGAGCACAACGCGGCCGCGCTCCGCGCCGTGCTCGACGGCGCCGCCAACGCCTACCGGGACATCGCGGTGCTGAACGCCGGCGCCGGCCTCGTCGTGGCAGGCGCGGCCGACTCCCTCGCCGACGGCGTCGCCCGCGCATCCGCCGCCCTCGACAGCGGCGCGGCGCGCGCGACCCTCGCGCGCCTCGTTGCCATCTCGAACGCCTGACGCATTTGGCATAGTCTCGGGGCGCCCGTGATCGTCGAGGACGGTCGGCGCCGCGAACCGGCCCTGGGAGATCTCGGATGTCCGCGCCCACCACGTCCGCCCCCGCGGACGCGCCGCACGACCGGTTGAGCGTGCTCGCCCGCATCGAGGCCTACAAGCGCCGCGAGATCGCCGAGGCGAAGCTGCGCGTGCCCCTCGCCAAGCTCGAGGCGAAGGTGGCCGCCATGAGCCCGCCCAGGGGCTTCGCGGAGGCGGTGGCGGGCCACATCGCGGCGGGGCGGCCCGCCCTCATCGCCGAGATCAAGAAGGCCTCGCCCTCGAAGGGCCTGATCCGGGCCGATTTCGACCCGGCCGCCCTGGCGGCCGCCTATGCCGAGGGCGGTGCCACCTGCCTCTCCGTGCTCACGGACGAGCCGTCCTTCCAGGGCCGGCCCGAGTATCTCGGCGCGGCGCGCGACGCCTGCGCCCTGCCCGTCTTGCGCAAGGACTTCCTGTTCGAGCCCTACCAGGTCTACGAGGCCCGGGCCTGGGGGGCGGACTGCATCCTGGTCATCATGGCCTGCCTCGACGACGAGGAAGCAGCCGACCTCGTTGAGAGCGCGCACGACCTCGGGATGGACGTCCTCGTCGAGGTGCACGATGCCGAGGAGCTTGCCCGCGCGATCCCCCTGGGCACGCGCCTCGTCGGCGTGAACAACCGCAACCTCAAGACATTCGAGGTCTCGTTCGACAACGCGATCCGCCTGAAGGCCGGGATCCCGGACGACCGGATCGCCGTGGCCGAGAGCGGCATCTCCGGCCATGACGACGTGCTCCGCCTGGCCGAGAGCGGCCTCCACGCGATCCTCGTCGGCGAGAGCCTGATGCGGGAGGCGGACGTGGCGGCGGCCACCCGCCGCCTGCTGTTCGGGACGAACGGATGACCGGCCTCACCCACCTCGATGCCAGCGGCGCCGCCAACATGGTCGACGTCACCGACAAGGCGGCGACGACCCGCACGGCGATCGCCGAGGGGCATGTCGTGATGCGGCCCGAGACCCTGCGGCTGATCCGCGAGGGCGATGCCAAGAAGGGCGACGTCATCGGCACCGCGCGGCTTGCCGGGATCATGGCGGCCAAGCGCACGCACGAGCTGATCCCGCTCTGCCACCCGCTCCTGATCTCCAAGGTGCAGCTGACCTGCGAGCCGGACGACGCCCTGCCGGGCCTCCGGCTCAGCGCCGAGGTGCGCGTCCAGGGCCCGACCGGGGTCGAGATGGAGGCGTTGACCGCCGTCTCGGTCGCCTGCCTCACCGTCTACGACATGGTGAAGGCGGTCGATCGCGGCATGCGCATCGAGGGGATCCGGCTCGTCGCCAAGGATGGCGGCCGGTCGGGCGCCTACCGGGCGGAGGAGGCGTGAGCGGCCTGCTGCCCGTCGCCGAGGCGCTCGCGCGCATCCTGGCTTCCGTCAGGGGGCCGGTCGATGGGGAGAGCATCAACGTGTCGGAGGCCGCGGGGCGCACGCTGGCGGCCGATGTCGCGGCGCTGCGCACGCAGCCCCCGTTTCCCGCCTCGGCGATGGACGGCTACGCGGTGCGCAGCGCCGATCTCTCGTCCATCCCCGCCACGCTGCGCCTCGTCGGCACGAGTGCCGCGGGACACGGCTTTTCCGGGAGCCTGGCGCCGGGCGAGGCGGTGCGGATCTTCACGGGGGCGCCCGTGCCGGCAGGGGCCGACGCGATCCTGATCCAGGAGGATGCGGAGGCCCGGGAGGGTGCGGTCGTCGCCCACGAGGCCGTCGCTGCGGGCCGCTTCATCCGGCGTGCCGGCCTCGACTTCGAGGAGGGCGCGCGGCTCCTGCGTGCCGGCGACGACCTCGACGCCCGTCGCCTCGCCCTCGCGGCGGCCTCGGGCCATGGCCGCCTGTCGGTGCGGCGGCGCCCGCGGGTGGCGATCCTCGCCACCGGCGACGAGCTCGTCGCTCCCGGCGAACCGGCAGCCTGGGACCAGATCGTCGCCTCGAACGCGCTGGCGCTGGCGGCGCTTGCCCGGGGCGCCGGCGCCGAGCCCATCGATCTCGGGATCGCCCGAGACAACGTCGCCGATCTCGAAGCCGCCTTCGCTCGGGCAAGGGCCGCGCGGGCCGACCTGCTCGTCACCCTGGGCGGAGCCTCGGTCGGCGACCACGACCTCGTCCAGGCGGCGCTGCGCGGCCAGGGGCTCGAACTCGGATTCTGGCGGGTCGCGCTGCGGCCCGGAAAGCCGCTGATGCACGGGCGGCTCGGCGACGTCGTGGTGATCGGCCTGCCCGGCAACCCGGTCTCCTCCATCGTCTGCGGACTGCTCTTCGTGGTGCCGGCGATCCGCGCGCTCCTCGGCGATCCGCGGGCCGGCGCCGACCGGAGCGAGCCCGCCCGCCTCGGCCGCGACCTCGGGCCGAACGACGGCCGGGCCGATTACCTGCGTGCCCGCCTCGACACCGCACCCGACAGCCTGCCGGTCGCCCATCCGGAGACGCGCCAGGATTCCTCGATGCTGTCGGTGCTGGGACAGGCGGAGGCCCTGCTGGTGCGCGAGCCCCACGCGCCTGCGGCGCGGGCGGGAGCGCCCTGCCGCATCATTCGCCTCGATCGCGCCCTGACCTGAGGGTCAGGCGAAGAAGCTCGCATTGACCTGCGCCGCCTGCAGGCCGGAGAGCTCGACGGTGCCGCCGCCCGAGAGCGTGAGGAGCGCGTAGCCGTCGGCCGCCGTGCCGACCGCGTAGGTCTGGCCGTTCAGCCGGATGCGGTCGCCCTCGCCCGCGTTGAAGCCGAGGATCAGGTCCGCGCCCGAATTGGCGTTGAAGCTGTAGACGTCCGCGCCGGCATCGCCCGAGAGGACGTCGTCGCCGAGATCGCCGCAGAGGACGTCGTTGCCGGCCCCGCCCCAGAGGGTATCGTTGCTCTGGCCGCCGAACAGCGTGTCGTTGCCGGCATTGCCGTAGACGACATCGACGCCGAAGTTGCCGAACACCATGTCGTCGCCGTCGCCGCCGGAGACGAGGTCGTTGCCCTGGCCGCCGTAGACGCTGTCGTTGCCGGCGCCGCCGTCGAGCACGTCCTCGCCCTGGTTGCCGAACACGAAGTCCGCGTCCGCGCCCCCGTTGGCGTAATCGTTGCCGAGGCCGCCGAACAGCGTGTCGGCGCCGATGCCCCCCGACAGCGTGTCGTTGCCGCCGTTGCCCATCAGGAGGTTCGCGGCGTCGTTGCCCGTGAGCACGTCGTTGCCCGAGCCCGTGAACCCGTTCTCGATGAGCGAGGCCGCGCTGCCCTGGTACTGCAGGGCGTTGTAGACGTTGCCCTGCGCCGTGCGACCGCCGCCGAGGTTGGCGAGCTGCGTGCCGAAGTTGGTGTCGCCGCCGGGCGTCAGGTCGAGGTTGATGTTGGTGGCATAGTTCGACAGGTCGTAGGTGTCGGTGCCCCCGCCGTCCCAGACCGTCTCGAAGACGCGGTTCGCCGCGCCGCCGACGCCGCCGCCCGGCGCGCCCTGGCCGACACCGTTGATCGACATCTCGCCGGTGCCCGGGTTCCAGGTGTAGGTGGAGTTGCCGGCATTCGTCGAGTAATTCGCGCCGTAGAGCTTCTGCAGTGCCGCGATGTCGTACATCATCAGCGTCTGCGCGTAGTCGTAGCTGCCGTTGGTGTAGCCCGAGCTCGACTGGCCCACGTAGGAGTTGTAGCTCATCACCGTGTATTCCATCGCATCCCGGTCGGCCGGCACGGCGCCGTTGCCGCTGGTGTCGAAGGAATGCTTGAGCCCCATGGCGTGGCCGAGCTCGTGGATCGTGGTGAGCCAAGCGTAGCTGCCCACGGTCGGTGCGGTGTAGTTGTAGCGCGTGCCGAACCAGACATCCCCGCTCGCATTGTAGCTGCCGGGATAATACGCGTAGGCCGTCGAGGGCGAGCTGCTCTGGGCAAGCTGGATGTCGGACGATCCGGCGTTCCCCTGACGGATCGTCAGGTTGATGACGCTCTCATAGGAACCGTAGCGGAACTGCGAGCCGGTCCCCTCGAGCACCGAGCGGACCGCATCCTGCTGCTGCGCCGAGATGGCCGCGAAGCCCGAGGCCGTCGGCTCGTTCGTGGAGGTGTAGTTCGAGGCGTAGTTCCCGCTCGACGTCGGGAAAGCATAGGTGACGGTGGCGCTCGTCCAGCGGGAACCGGAGAGAAGGCCGTCCACGTACTGACTGCCGGTCGCCGCACCCGCCGCCGGCTCGAGCGCGGCAGCCACGTAGGACGAGCCCGCGACCTGGGCGCTCGACGGATACCCGAAAACCGACGCGCCAGCCTGGCAGAAGATGCACATGACCCTGTCCCTGTGGAATTGCTTTGTTGGGACAGAAGTTGATCCAAAGATCTGACCGAGATCTTTATGCGATTACGTACAATTTTTGTTAAGTTTGCGCGATCTGAAGCGATAGAATGAAGGCCGATTGAATTGGATAATGCGACATTTACAGGAAATGATCGTTTCGATTTGGAAGGGATAACGGCAGCTGGAGAACCGTGGTTGAGGAAGCCTTGCGGCTGCCGCCGCTTCCACGGGGGGCGCCGCCGCGTTAACGGTGTCGAAAGCTTTCCTAACGAGGCGTTACCGGATCTGGTACAACACCGGTCATCGAAGTCTTGGGTAGACGAAGGCCGGACAGTCCATTGGATGGTCAGGCCGAACGACCCGGAAACCGCGTGAGTTTGCGTCCATGACGAGCGTTGCGACTGCCGCGAACCTGTCCTTGACCGGCACGACCGCCGCCGAGCGTCTCACCGGTGGCGACGGCAACGACACGCTCAACGGCGCCGGCGGCGACGACACCCTGGTCGGGGGCGCCGGCAACGACGTGGCCGTCCTGGCCGGCACGCGCTCCGACTACAGGGCCAGCATCGCGCCCGGTGCCGTGCTGCTGCAGGGCCTCGGTGCGACGGTGACCTTCGAAGGCATCGAGTTCTACCGCTTCGCGGACGGAACGGTGCTCGACGCGCGGCAGCTCTTCACCAGCGAGCCGGCCGGTGGCATGGGCGACCTCGTCCCCGTCGCGGGCGGCGGAGTGGGCGCCGGGCCGACGGACGGCGCCGACAGCCTCGTGCTCGGCGACGCCGGGGGCACCCTGATGGGGCTCGGCGGCAACGACCTGCTGACGGGGGGAGCCGGGGCTGACCTCCTTTATGGGAACCGCGGCGCCGACACGCTCAGCGGCGGTGGTGGCCGCGACACACTGGCGGGCGGCCAGGACGACGACCGCCTGTTCGGCAATGCCGGCGCCGACCTCCTCTACGGCGACCTCGGAAACGACGTTCTCTTCGGCGGCCAGGGCGCCGACACCCTGTGCGGCGGCGTCGGCGACGACCGCCTCTCCGGCGACCTGGGCGACGACGTCCTGATCGGCGGGGCCGGAGCGGACACCTACCTGTTCGGTGTCAATTCCGGCCGCGACCTGATCCTCGGCTTCAGCGCGGCAGAAGGCGACCGCCTCGATTTCGGAGGCCAGAGCTTCACGCAGACCGTCACCGGGCGCGACCTCGTCGTGACCCTCGCGGGCGGCGGTGTTGTCGAGATCAGCGGCGGCGCAAATCTCGGTAATCTCACGGCCTACCTGGCGTGAGGCTCTCCCGGTGCGCGGCTAATGAGATTTAGAGATATAGACTGAGGCATTGGCGAGATGTATAAATTAATGTTTTCCCGCAAGTTAGTTATGTAAATGTTATACGTGATGTTGACTTATGAATGCTGTGTTGGTCTATGCGCCAACTGATCTGGCTTGAGTTGCCCGCGTTGACCTCAACGTTGGCTTTTCGCTGATTGGGTTCACGTTCGCGCAGACGCGCCGTGCCGCCTTCGATCGACGTACACCCTGCTGGCGACCGATCCGCATGCGTCATGTCTGGGGACCGGCGGCGATGCCGTGCTGGGTTATGTCGGTGACGACGTGGTGTTCGGTGACCTCGGCAGCGACACGCCGCGGCGGGAGTGCCGACATCGTCGTCTGAAGCGGACGCCTCTCCTGGTCCGGTCGGCCGCGGGTTCAGCGAGGCGCCTACGCGGGGTTCGACCCCATCAAGCCGAAGCGGGGGGCCCGCGCCGAGCCGTCGATGAATTCGAAGCCGCCGCCCTGGTTGAGCGTATGGAGCCGGGTGCCGGGCCAGGCCGGCCCCGGGCGCAGGACGGTCTCGACACTCTGGGCGTAGCCGTCGTCGTCCAAGCGGTCGATCCGCGCGAGGCCGAGGGCGCGACCGTACCCCTCGGTGCAGTCCTGAACCGGCCGGATCAGCGCGTCGCCGCGCCGCACGATCGCCCCTGCGGGCCGCGCGGAGGCGATGTCGACGAGCACCGGGTTCCGGGCATGGGGCGTCCAGGGCCCTCGAAAATCAGGCGCCGACCAGAGATGCAGGGCATCCGAATAGGAGCCGTTGCCGAGCGGAGCGTTGGCGCGTCCGTCGCGGATGGTCGCGAACAGCCACCAGCGGCCATCGTGCTCCAGGAGCGTGGCGTCGCTCGCCACCACTCCGGACACCAGGGTCGCCACCCGTTCCCAGCCTCCCGGAAAGGCTGTCGCACGGTAGAGATCGATCGTCTCGGCGGCCCCGCTCTCGGGGATCATCCAGACCGCGCCGTCGCGCTCGAACACGAACGGGTAGGAGAGGTGATGGGGCTCCTCCAGCACCGGTTGCGGACGGCCGACCGGACCATCGGGGCCGAACCGTACGGCCGAGACGATGCCCTTGCCGATGGCGTGGATGAACTCCTCGACGTAGAGCCAGGTCTCTCCGCGGTGCCGCACCGGGAAGGGGTCGGCATAGAATCGGCGCCCGTCGTCGGCGAGGCGGTGCCAGCCCTCGGCGGGATGATCCCGAAGGTCGATCAGGTCGGGGCCTTCGAGGTGGCGCCAGCCCACCCGCCAGTGGGGTGCCCGGTAGCAGAGATGGTACAGGCGCTGGACGATCGCGCGGGCGAGAAGGCGCGAGGCCGTTCCGGCGAGGTGCGGCAGGGTGAGCGATGGGGCCGGTATCGGACCCGCCGCGGAATCGACGGCGCGGAGCCCCGTCCGGTCCGGGTTCGCGAGGGCGGCGCCGATCAAGGTTGCGGTGCGGCTGAGCGCGTCGTCGAAGGCGGTCAGAACGCTGCCGCGCATTTCCGTGCCGAGCCGGCCGGACGCCCGCACGAGGCCGCCTTCCGTCAGTTGGGCGACCGGCGCACGTCCGGCGAGCAGGCTTGCGAGCAGGCCCGTCTCGCCGGGCCGGCCATCGAACGCGAGGCTCAGGACCCGCGTTCGTCCGCCCGCCGTCTCGTCCCCGCAGGTGTCCAGAATGAGGTCCGGCACGGTCCCGGGCTGGCGCGGCAGGGCCGCGAGGGCGTCGTGCGCCAGCGGGGCAGAAGCGGCTGGCCCCGGAAGGCGGTTGATCAGGGCTTCGAGCCGGAACAGCAGGTCGGCATTGGCGGGCCACGCATCGCGGCCCGGCCGATCGTCGATGTCGATCGTGAGGTCGGGCACGCGCTGAAGACGTTCCACCAGCATGGCGTGCCAGCGGCGCGGCTTCCGACCATCGAAGCGCAGTCTCAGATGCATGACATCCGTAGTTCTCGCAGGGGAATACGTGGCGACGGAAGGTCGCGGGCGGTCGAGTTGCAATCGTTCCATCGAGCCACCGAATGCACCCGTCCGTTGTTCTAAACGCCCCTATACGAGCGTATCATCCGTGTCATAACCCTAAAGCGAAATGAATTTTTGTCTGTTACCGCACAAAAGTGATTAACCAATAAAGCAGCAATCAGGGCATCCGAGCTTCACCGACCGCAAGCTTTGGAAAATCTCAGCGCACTTGCGCGTCTATTGCGATGCGTGCAGAGGCGACCTCCGGGGTGCCTCAATCTGAGACGATGGTGACCCCGCGTGGTACGGATCGACAGGGACATCGCTGTGGCGAGCTGGGTGGAGCCCGTGCAGGCGGAACCGTACGCACCGGCGCGGCCAGACACCGCCGCCGAGGTGGGGGATCTCTGGCGCATTCTCGTCCGCCGGCGCTGGCTCGTCCTGGCGACGGCCCTCGCCCTCGGGGCGGTCGCCCTCGCCTACGCCGTCCTGACCCCCTCGCTCTACACCGCGACGGCCCAGATCCTGATCGATCCGCGCGACCGGCAGGTCGTGACCAACGACGTCAATCCGGGCGCCCTGGCGCCCGACGGCGGCGTCGCGCAGGTGGAGAGCCAGGTGCGGGTGATCGAATCCGACGCGGTGCTCTCCCGCGCGGCGACCGAGGCGGGCCTCGACGCGGATCCCGAGTTCGGCGGTCCGAGCAACGGCCTCCTGGCGCGCCTGACGGCCCCCCTGCGCGGCCTGTTCGCGGCCGAAGCCCCCGCCGGCGATCCCCGCACGAAGGCGCTCGCCAGCCTGCGCCGCAAGCTCGCGGTGAAGCGGGCCGACAAGGTGTTCGTGATCGACGTCATCGTGACGACGACGGACCCGGACAAGTCCGCCCGCATCGTCAACGCCATCGCGAAGTCCTACCTGGCCGACCAGACCGATGCCCGCGCGACGGCAGCCGAGCGCGCCTCGGGCGAGCTGCGCGCCCGCCTCGACGACCTGCGCGCGGCGGTGAACAAGGCCGACACCCGGCTCGAGGATTTCAAGGCACAGAACGGGCTCATCACCTCGAGCGGGCGCCTCGTGAACGAGCAGCAGCTCACCGACAGCAACACCCGCCTCGTGAACGCCCGGACCCGGACCGCGGAGGCCAAGGCGCGGCTCCAGGGCATCCGCGACGCCCGCGGCCGCGTGGTCGGGTCGGGGGCGACGCCCGAGGCGGTCCAGTCCGCGGTGATCGAGCGCCTGCGGGCGCAGTACGCCGAACTCGCGAGCAAGGAGGCGGATCTGCGCACCAACCTCGGTGAGCGCCACCCCTTCATCGCGGCGACGCGCGCTCAGATGGCGGATGTCCGCCGGCTCATCGACGTCGAGCTCGGCCGCATCGGCCAGGCCGCCGAGACCGAGTACCAGCGGGCGCTCGCCAACGAGCGAAGCCTCGCCGGCGAACTCGAGCGCCTGCAGAAGAACTCCGCCCTCACCGCCCAGTCGAGCGTGCGCCTGCGTGAGCTGGAGCGGGACGTCGAGGCGAGCCGCACCGTCTACAACAACTTCCTGGTCCGCTCGCGCGAGATCAAGGAGCAGGCGGGCATCGACACCACGAACGCCCGCGTGATCACCTGGGCGCGCCCACCCCAGGAGCGCAGCTGGCCGCCGCGCATCTTCCTGATCGTCGCGGCCCTTCTCAGCGGCGCCGGCCTCGGCACGGGGTTCGCCCTGGTCCGCGAATACGCGGAGCCGACCGTGCTGTCGCAGCGGCAGCTGGAGCGGATCTCCAATGCCCCGGTGGTCGCCACCCTGCCCCGTGCGCGACGGGCCGAGGGCCCCAGCGCCACGGCGGCCGGCTCCGCCCTCGACCATCTGTTCGGGACACACCAGGCGGCGGAGCACGGACGCTCGCTCAGCATCCTCGTGACCTCGGGCGAGGCCGACGCCTCGGACCGGCGCGCGGCCATCGACCTCCTCGCGTCGGTGGCGGTCGCCCGCGGCGACCGCGTGCTGATCATCGACGCGGACCTGCGCGAGGAGCGGGCGGGCGCCGGCGGCCTCCTCGACGTGCTGCGCGGCGAGCAGAGCCTCAACGCCGTGGCGCGCCACGACACTGCCACCGGCGCACGCCGGATCGGCCTCGGCGACACCCACCGGCCCGTTCAGGACGCGCTCCTGCGCACCAACGTCGAGCGCTTCCTCGCCGCCGTGAAGGGCCGGTTCGAGCTGGTCATCCTCGACGGCGGCGTGCTGTCGGAGAACCTGCGGATCGGCCCCGTGGCCGCGGCGGCCGACAAGCTGCTGCTGATCGTCCGCAACGGCACCACCCGCCAGCGCGACCTCCTCGAGATCGTCGACACCTCCGAGGCGATCGGGCGCCCGGTCTCGGCCTCGCTCCTCTTCGACGCGAAGTCCGCCTCGTGAGATCCGGCTCGTGAGCGGGCGTGTCCTTCACGGCGGGATCGCGCGCCGATCGTCCGCGAGCGACAGTCGCCGAGGCACCCGCGCGCAGCCGGGCTTGAGCCTGTTGGCGCGCGCCGAGACCGCAGCCTTCCTGCTGATGAGCCTCGTCCTCATGGGCGTGTCGGGCGGGATGCTCTGGGTGCTCGGCCTCAACTACGACGGCCTCACCGGCTCCGCGGCCCAGAAGATCCACCCCGCGACCTACCTCGCCGTCGCGCTGTTCGGCCTCGCGCTGGCCCGCGCGGGCAATCCGGTCGCCTATCTGGCCGAGGTCGGGCGGGCCCGCCCGGCGAGCGCCTTCATCGCGCTCGTCGGCGTCGTGTTCCTCGTCTTCATCGCCGCGCGGGGCGGCACCGGGCTCGCGGGTGCCCTCGACGTCTACATGCTCGCCGGCCTCGTCGTGATCCTGATGCTCGGGCGCGACGCCCGAACCCTGCGGCGGCTGGAACTCATCGTCCACGGCACGATGCTCGCCAACGCGCTGCTCGGCTTGTTCGAGTTCGTGAGCGGCCAGCGCTTCTTCCCCTTCCGGCTCGACGGGCTGGCCTTCGAAACCGACACCCGCTCGGCCGCCCTGATGGGCCACCCGCTCGCCAACGCCACGCTCACGGCCTGCTACATCCTGGCGCTCGCCACCGGCGGTGGACGCCTGACGCCGATCCTGCGGGCCGGCATGATCGGCCTGCAGCTCGCCGCGCTCATCACCTTCGGGGGCCGCTCCGCCACCGTCGCGACGGTGCTCCTCGGCGGTGCCTACGGTTTCCTCGCCCTGAACCGCGCGCTTGCGCGGGGCCGCATTCCGATCCTCGCGGCCGCCGCCGGTGCCTTCCTGCTCACGCTGGTGCCGATCGCGGTCGGCGGGCTCGCGGTCGGCGGATTCTTCGACGCCCTCCTGGAGCGCTTCGCCTCGGACGGTGGGAGCGCCAACGCCCGTGTCGAGATGCTGGAGATCTTCCAGGACATCCCCTTCCGCGACCTGCTGGTCGGGCCGGATGCGACGCTGATCGATACCCTGCGGCGGATGTACGGGCTCGAATGGGGGATCGAGAACCCGATCGTCCGGACGCTGCTCTACCACGGCGTGTTCATGACGGTCCTGCTGATCGTCGCGGTGGCGCTGTTCCTCACGGAGGTCGCCCGGCAGTGCCGACGGGGCGTGTGGTTGCCGATGCTGGCCTTCGTCGGTCTCGTGAACACCTTCGAGGGGCTCGGCGGCAAGTCCACGCTGCTCGCGAAGTTCGCGATGATGCTGCTGGTCCTCTACCCCGTGGCGGTCGAGCGCATCAGCGCGCCGCGGCCCCTGGCGGCATCCGCAGGCCGAGGGCGTCGATGAGGGCGGGGTCGAGGCTTCGGGCGCCGGCGGAGGGTGCTGCGTCCGTCCGGGTGAGGCCGAAACCGTCGAAGTAGTTCCAGAACGCCCAGGCGAACCCGGCCGCCTCGGCTGCCTCGCGGACGTCTCGCACGTAGCGCGCCCGGTCGGGCGCGTGCGAGGCCACGTAGGTGGCATCGCTGCGCAGCGCGCCGAACTCCCCGAGCAGGATCTCGCCGGGCGCGATGCCGTAGAGCTCCGCCCAGGTCCGGACATCGGCGAGGCCGCGCGCGAGGTAGCCGCGATCGGGCGATGCCGCGAAGTACTCCCTGAGCTTCGCCTCCGTCTGCCGATAGGCCTCGGCCTTCGCCTCCGCGGAGGTCCCGGCGTCGTCGCGCATGCGCGCACGCACGGCCGCCAGCGTCTCGTCGAGCCGACCGGCCGAGCCCGGCCAGGGCACGCTGTTCAGCGCACGGTAGAAGGGCTCGCCCGTCATCCAGGTCGCGCCCTGATGGGTGAACAGGTAGGGCTCGTAGAAGTGGAAGGTGAACAGGACTGGTGCGAAGGCGCGCCACGGCGTCGGGTCCAGGGCCGTCAACCCCGGGGCCATGCTGCCGCAGGCGCCAGTCGCCACGAGGGTTACGGTCGGCGCGGCGCGGCGCGCCTCGGCCAGGAGGATCCGCTGAACCGCATCCCAGGCCCCTGCCCCGCAGCCCTGCGGGGGCTCGTTGACGGGTTCCAGCGCGCCCCGTGCGGGATCGAGCGCGGTCAGGCGCCGCGCGACCTCGGCCAGGAGTTCGCGGAAGGCCGGGAGCAGCGGGGCGGATGGGCCGCCGTAGAGCGCGTCCGGCCGGTAGTGATGCGTGGCGGCGTTCGCCTGCAGGTTGACCACGACGGACAGGCCCGCGGCTTGCGCGCGCCGCACCGCTGCGGCGAGTTCCGCCAGCAGGCTCGCGCGCTGCGCCCCCCGGAAGGCCAGGAACGGCCCCGGATCGACGGGGATCCGCACAAAATCGAAGCCTGCCGCAGCAAGGCTCGCCAGATCGGCGTCGCTCGGGGTGGGACGCTCGGGTTGGAAGGGCGGCCAATCGTAGTCGATGCGCGGTGCCGGAAACTCGCGGGTCAGCGAGAACCACGGCCAGAGGTTGATCCCGCGGCGCAGGCGAAGAGGCGCGGGCGCGGCTCCGGCTGCGAACGAGCCGGCGAGCGCGAGTGCGCCCGCCAGGAGCACCCTGCGGTCTGGACCCGATCGCGATTCCATTTCCCGCGCTACCGCGGGTGAGCCGGATGCGCCAGAAGGTCGATCGGGTTCACGCACGGGTGCGCCGGTCCGGCAGCGCCGCGAGCCTATCGTCGGGACCCGCCTGTCTCGCTCGCCCGGGTACCGCCGCGGCCCTGTGTGCCGCGAGCGAGACGGGTTCGCTCCGCGTCCCCTGCGCCGGCATAATCGCGTCGTCCGTCGCGGCAGCGTCCGGCAGACGTCCGGCCCCGAGCGCCGCGAGCTCTACTTCGTAGGCTCCGAGGATGTCGTCCCACGCGAAGGCGGCCGAGCGGGCCCTCGCGGCGCTCCGCGCCACGGCGAGCCGGCCGAGATCCGTCAGCACGGTCTCGATGGCCTGCGCGCAGCTGTCCCGGTCGGTGAAGTAGAGCTGCGCGTCGCCCGCTGTGCCGCGGTTGAAGACGTTGTCGTGGGCGATCACGGCGTTGCCGGCCCACAGCGCCTCGACCAGCGAGGGGTTGGTTCCTCCCACCGTGTGTCCGTGCAGGTAGGCGCGGGCGTGCAGGCGCAACGCCTGGACGGTCGCAGGTTCGTAGATCGCCCCCGGGAACAGCACCTCCGGGCCGGCCGCGGCGCGAACCGCCCGGTGATAGGCGTTGTCGGGATCGAGCTGCCCGAGCACGGCGAGGGTCATGCCGCGGGGGGCGCGCGAGAACGCCTCGACCAGGGTCAGGATGTTGTTGTCCGGCTCGATGCGGGCGATCGAGACGAGGTAGCCGTCCGGAGCGAGGCCGAGGCGCCGCAGGGGCTCGGCGGAGCGGTCCCGGATCGGCTCGCCGCCGTAGGGGATCGTCGCGATGGCGCGGCGCGGCCGGCGCGTGGCGAGGTGGTCCGCGATGCCGGGATGATCGGCCACGAGGCGGTTCGAGCTCCAGGCGGCGATCCATTCGCTCAACCAGAAGAAGGTGCGCACCGGCAGCGACCATTTCGGGCGCCGCCACTCGATCCCGTCCATGTTCGTCAGGATCTTCCGGCCGGCGAGCCGGAGGAGCGGCAGGAACACGGCACCGTTGTAGCCAAGCACGATGCAGGTGCCGCCCCGGCGCGCCGCGTCGAGGGCGCAGAACCCGTCGAAGGCGAGCGTCGCGGCGGGCCCGCGCATCGCAACCCTGACATCGATCAGCTCGACGCCCCGCCAGGTTCGTTGCGCGAAGCGCTGGTCGACGTGGTCGACATCCTCCTGGCAGTAGACGCCGACGCGCCAGCCGCGCGCGACCAGGAACAGCGCAAGCTTTTCCGCGAACGTCTCGAAGCCGCCGTGCGAGGCCGGGATGCCGCGCGTTCCGAGGATCAGGACGGATGGCCTCAGATCCGGCATGCCGGCCTCCTTCTCGTCATGGCTAGCATTCGTCCTACGCATGGAGTGTTACCGTCCGGTCACCGGCGACTACAACTTTTGGTTGGATTGTCTCAGGCGGGATCAGCTCCCTATACCTCGGCGTCGACTTAGATCGACGTTCATATTTGCGTAGTAGCGTGCCAACGTTCCCGCATGTGCCGGGTTGGCGCGCAAGGTTCCCGAAATGAAACGGATCACCTGCGTCCATCAGGGGCATGAGCTGTACGGCTCGGACAGAAGCTTCTGCGAGACCGTGCAGACTATCCGCGCCGCTTATCCTCAGGCTTGGATCGACGTGATCCTTCCGCGGCGCGGCCCGATCTGCACGTTGCTGGAACCCTTCGTCTCCCGCATCGTGATCGAGCCGGTGTGGGTGTTGCGCAGGAAGAACCTCGCGCGCCTCGCCACCGTGGGCCTCGCGGCGCTGCCGCTCGCCGTGGCGCGGGCCATGTGGCGCATCGGGGACAGCGACCTCGTCTACGTGAACACCACCGTCGTCGCCGACTACCTACTCGCCGCCCGCTTCGTTCCGGGCCGGACGGTGGTGCACGTCCACGAGATCCCGCAGGGGCCGACCTTGCAGGTGCTGCGGGGGCTGATACGTTGGAGCCGCGCCAACGTCATCTTCAACTCGCGGGCGACGCAGAAGGCCTTCGGACGGTCGCCCGAAGCCGCGACCCGCGTAGTCTACAACGGGATCGCAGGTCCGGCGGAGGCGAACGGTACTACCTACGATGGTAGTCGCCCGCTACGCCTGCTGATGCTCGGGCGAATCAGTCGCATCAAGGGGCAGGACGTGCTGGTCGAGGCCATCCGCCGCCTCCCGCTCGCCCTGCGTGACCGGCTCGAAGTCAAAATCGTCGGCAGCGCCTACGAGGACGAGGCGCGCGAGCGCGCCCTCGCGGATCAGGTGGCGGCGGCCGGCCTCTCGCGGCAGGTCAGCCTGTCCCCGTTCGTGGACGACCCCTCCGCCCTCTACCGCTGGGCAGACGTCGTCACCGTGCCGTCCCAGCTTCCGGAATCCCTCGGCCGCGTGGCGATCGAGGCCTTGTCCTACGGCGTACCGGCGCTCGTCTCGCGGATCGGCGGCCTCACCGAGGTCGTAGAGGACGAGCGGTCGGGCTGGGTCGTGCAGCCGGGCGACACCGACGCGCTCACGGTGACGCTCGCGCGCATCATCAGGGATCCGGAGAGCTGGGCCTCCTATCCGGCCGCGGCCCGTTCCCGCTACGAGACGGTCTTCGGGCCCGACAGCGTCGCGGACGGGATCGCCGCGATGATTCGCCTGACGGAACAGTCCAGCCTCGCTGCGCCGCAGGGCCGGCTGGATCCGCTCGCAGCGCCGCCTCGCTCGGCCGAACGCTGATGTGCCCTTCGCTGAAATCCGGGCGTGCTCCTTTGAACCCGTAATGATCCTGCAATGATCGTTAACGAAACCCAGCGAAAAGACTGAATTAACCGGAGTTTCCGGTCCGCTGAGGCAATGCTGGGTGCGATCCGACCCGCGGCCGGTGGCATTGTTACGCACAATTTGCTAGGGAGCATCCGACTGCGTGCCGCGTTCTCATGCGGCAATGCCCGACGGACGGGCGCGTATCTTCGGTCGTCATAGCCCGAAGTGGACTCAACACAGGCAGGTTGAGGCATGTGGGACACTTTCATCGGCGGCGTCCTCGCGAAGCTGACCTCGGAGGGCGGCCTCGCGATGCTGCTCCTCCTCGGGACGGCCTTCGCCTGCGCCCTGATCGCGTACTGGCGCACCGTGCAGGATCGCTCGTTCCGCGACTTCTTCGAGTTCATGCTGCCGCATGAGATCATCACGCATCCGTCCGCCAAGGCCGACTTCCTGTTCTACGTGACGAAGCGTGTCCTGGTGCCGTTCCTGTTCCTGCCCGCCGGCGTCACCTTCGTGGTGGCGGTCGGCTACGCCACGAACCGGATTCTGGGCACGCTGCTGGGCATCCACGTGCCGATCCTCGGCGGTCCCGCGGGGCCCGTCACCGTCGTGATCTTCACGGCCACGATGCTGCTCGCCTACGACATCTCCTACTACCTCTACCACGTGGCCCAGCACCGCTTTCCCTTCCTGTGGGAGCTGCACAAGGTCCATCACTCGGCCGAGGTGATGGTCGGCGTGACGAAGGACCGGGTGCACCCGCTCGACGAGCTGATGAACCGGATGTGGGATGGGGTGATCCCGGGCATCTGCTTCGGCATCTGGACGCTGATCGCCCTCGATCCGGTCGAGGTCACGATCTTCGGCGTGAACGTCTACATCATGCGCAACATCCTCATGATGGACTTCGTGCGGCACACGCACCTCAAGATCTCGTTCGGTCCGCTGAACGAGTTCATCCTCTGCCCCCACTGGCACCAGCTCCACCACAGCACGAACCCGAAGCATTACGACAAGAACTTCGGGCTGCTCTTCGCGTTCTGGGACCGCCTGTTCGGCACCCTGTGCCGGCCGGAGCCGAACGAGAGCTTCAAGTTCGGCCTGATGGACCGGGACGTGCGCGACTACCAATCGCTTCGCGGGCTCTACGTGCTGCCGCTGCGCAAGATGTGGCAGCACGTGGCCGGCCGCTTTCAGTCCCGCCCATCGCAGGCCCCGGCCTCCGGCGAGGGATCCCACTCGTGAGCGCCGCACCGGTCAGCATCGAGATCGTCTCGGACGATCGGCGTCTCGCCGAGATTGGGCCTGCCTGGATGGCGCTGTGGTCCCGGGCGGACGCGCTCGTCTTCCAGAGCCATGCCTGGGTCGCCGCGTGGTGGGCCACCGCGCCGAACCGGAGCGGCCGCAGCCTGCGGATCGTCCTCGCATGGCACGGGGACGAACTGGTCGGCGTGATGCCCTTGGGCATCCGCCGCCACAAGGGGATCCGGGTCCTCGAATGGGCGGCGAAGGACCACACCGACTACGCCGACATGCTTCTCGCGCCGGAGGCCGCGCCGGAGCTTGCCGGGTCGATGTGGAAGGCGCTCTCGGACGCGGGCGGCTTCGATCTGGCCTACTTGCCGCGCCTCCTGCCGGCAGCGCAGGCGTGCGGCCTGTCGGGCGGGCGCGGGCGATCCGGGGTGCGCCTCGCGACGGATCGCCGGAGCGAGGTCAGCCTGCGGGTTGCTGGCGGTTTTCCGAGCGGCGCGGCCTGGTTCGACGCGCAGTCCAAGAAGATGCGCCAGAATTACCGGCGCGGACAGAAGTTCCTCGGGGAGCAGGGCAGCCTGCGCTTCCGCCTGCTGTCGCCCGACGAGCCGATCGGGCCGGTGCTGGAGCGGCTTGCCGCCCTGAAACGCCAATGGCTCACTGGGAAAACCGTCCAGTCCGACCTGTTCGACGAGGGGACGGCCGCGCTGCCCGCACTCGTCCAGGTGCTCGCCGACCTCGGCCTCCTGCGCATCTTCGTCCTCGAATGCGGTGGGACGATCGTCGCGATCGCGGTCAACTTCATACAGGCCGGCCGCATGATGGCCTTCCTGACGACCTACGACGCGGCCTACGAGCGCGGGTCGCCCGGCGCCGTCCTGATGACGGACTACATCCGCTGGTCCTTCGACAACAGCCTCGACCTGGTCGATTTCCTCTGCGGCGACGAGCCGTTCAAGCACAAGTTCGCCACCGATTCCGTGCGCCTCGACGCTCTCAGCGGCGGCCGCACCTGGCTCGGGCGGGCGGCGCTGCTGGCCGATCGCGTCGGGCATGCCGTGAAGACCCGCACCCGCCGCGGATCCCCTGCCCGCGGCGAGGGCGCAGAGGCGGTGGCCTGAGCGAGCCGCCCAAGCTCGCGGTTCGGTGTGCAGAGAGAAGTGCCGGACCGAAGCGGCGTACATTCCCGTGGGGCGACGGTCACGGGCACTCCGTCAGCACGGTCACCGCAAACATCGCCGTTGAAGGCCGCGATGCCCGGTCGTGTTCCGCGCCAGGGCGCTGGCTCAGGGGTCCGCGCGTCACCTGCCTGATTGGTGACGGATAGCAGGTTCAGAACGGCATGTGCTTGAACGTGAGCACCCGCTCGTAATGCTCGAGCCACAGCCGGAACATACGAGAGACCAGGCCCTCGCCGTGCCCCTTCAGGGTATGAGTGCCGCTGGTCGTCGGAGAAAGGCTCGTCATCGTCAACTCGTGCCTGGGCGGGACGCCTGAACGGCCCCGCGTCGCTGGCCCAAGCATCACATCATACTGCAGTGCAACAATTGCGAATCCTGCAGCGCTCGCATGTGCGTGAAGCAGGCACGGCCGAGCCGCGGCTTCGGCGGACCCTCAGGGGGCCTCGCTCGCCGCCGATAGGACTGGATTTGTTGTCAGGTGCCGGACGAGGAGTTCGGCCGCTGGCGAAAGGGTGACATCGCGGGTGACGAGGCGAAGCTCGCGGCGAGCCCAGGCATCGGCGAGCGGAACGGCGACGAGGTCCATCGATCGGCCGAACAGGGTGAAGACACCCTCGGGGACGACCCCGAGCCCCATGTCGGCCTGGGCCATGCGGCAGACTGCATCGAAGCCAGGGACGTGCACTCGAAGCCGAAGGGCGCCTCCGACCCGCGCGGCCTCGGTCTGCACGCTGTTGTAGATCGAGCTCTCGGCGTGGAGACCTACGAAGTCGAAGCCGAGCGTCTCGCGAAAAGCGAGGTCCGTCCGTAGTGCCAGCGGATGATCGGGACGCATCACGACGACGAGCCGGTCGTGCCGGTACAGCAGGCTGCGCAGACCGCTCGCCGGAACACTGCCCGCACAGATGCCGATCTCGGCAAGCCCCTCCGCGACGCCGCGCACGACGCCGGTGCTCGGCCGCTCCTCGAGGTCGATCTTGATGGCGCTCTGTGCCGCAAGGAACGCGCGCAGATCCTCGGGCAGGAACTGCACGATGGCCGAGAGATTCGCGAGCATGCGCACGATGCCGCGCACGCCCTTGGCGTGCTCGGCGAGCTCCAGCGCGATCCGTTCGGCATCCCGCAGCATGCGTCGCGCGTGATGCAGCAGGGTCTCGCCTGCCGGCGTCGCTGCCATGCCGCGCGGACCGCGCACGAGGAGCTGCACGCCGAGATGCTGCTCCAGCTCGACGAGCCGCTTGCTCACGGCCGACGGGGCGATGGCCGCGTGCCGCGCCGCCTGCGTGAGGGTGCCCTCCTCGCACACCGCGACGAAGAGGCGAAGCGTCGTCAGGTCGAGCCGCCGCAGCAGCGCAGGCGCCACCATTCTCTCCCCCCGCATCGGCGCGGCGGTTCGGGCTGCGGTCCGGGCAACACCTCCGCTGCACGGCTCATCCTGGCAAGGGATGTGAAGCGCGACAACGCTGGCTTCACGCCGGCCGGCGTCGTCAGCCGGCGATCAGGCTCAGCTGACGGATCGGACGCTCCGGCGCGAGGCCGAGGGCGGCCGTGGCGATGCCGCGCGCGTCGATGCCATGGTGCCGGTAGAGATCCGCCACCGTCCCGGTCTGGCCGAAGCGCGACACGCCGAGAGCCCGGGTGCGGTGCCCATGCACCGAGCCGAGCCAACCGAGGGTCGCCGGGTGCGCGTCGATCACCGTGACGAGACCGCAATGCGACGGCAGGCCGGCAAGGAGGCGCTCCACGTGGCTCATTGCGCCGGACTGCCCCTGCTCGCGGGCCAGCTGCGCGTCCGTCCAGCCGGCATGAAGGCAGTCCGCGGAGGTCACGGCGAGGAGGCCGACGTCGCGCCGATCCTCGGCGATCCGGCCCACCGCTTCGATCGCCTCGGGCGCCACCGCGCCCGTGTAGGCGACGACGAGCTCTGCGTTCGGCCCGGGCTCCCGCAGCCAGTAGGCGCCCGCCACGATGTCCGCCGCCTGGGTGGGCGTCAGGGTGCGCCGCGGCTGCTCGACCGAGCGCGTGGAGAGGCGCAGGTAGACGGACCCGCCGTCCGGCCCGTCCCGCTGAACGAAGTCCAGCGCGTGGGCGAGGATGACCGACAGCTCGTCCACGAAGGCCGGCTCGTAGGACGCGAGCCCGTCCTGCGCGAGGCCGATCAGCGGCGTGCCGATCGACTGATGCGCGCCCCCTTCCGGTGCGAGCGTCACGCCGGAGGGCGTCGCGGCGATGATGAAGCGGGCGTCCTGGTAGCAGGCGTAGTTCAGGGCATCGAGGCCGCGCGCGATGAACGGATCGTAGAGCGTTCCGATCGGGATCAGGCGCTCGCCGAACAGCCGGTCGGACAGGCCGAGGCCGGACAGTAGCAGGAACAGGTTCATCTCGGCGATGCCGAGTTCGATGTGCTGCCCCTTCGCGGAGAAGTCCCAGGTGAAGGTCGATGGGATCCGCTCGGCGCGGAACAGGTCGCGCAGTTCCTCCCGGGCGAACAGACCGCGCCGGTTCACCCATCCGCCCAGATTGGTCGAGACCGTGACGTCCGGCGAGGTGGTGACGATGCGATCCGCGATCGGGGCATCGGAGCGCGCCAGATCGTTGAGGATCTGCCCGAAGCCGGCCTGGGTCGATTGCACGGGCTGGCGCGGGCACGGAAAGTCCGCGGGCACGGGCAAGGCCGGCGCCTCGTAGCGGCGCGGCCCCTCGCGGAAGAAGGGTGCCTCGGCGATGAAGCTGCGAAGCTGATCCTCCGGCAGCCTCAGGCCTTCGAAGGCCTCCCATTCGTGCCCGGGCCGCACCGCCATCCGGTCGCGCAGCAGCTCGGCCTGAGCGGGCGTGAGCAGGCCCGAATGGTTGTCCTTGTGGCCCGCCAGCGGCAGCCCGTAGCCCTTCACCGTGTAGGCGATGAACACGGTCGGGCGGTCGTTGTCGGCCGCCGCGAAGGCCTTCAGCAGATTGACGAGATCGTGGCCGCCGAGGTTGCCCATCAGCTCGGCCAGCGCCTCGTCTGAGCGGCGCTCGATCAGGGCGAGGGCATCCGCGTCGTCGGCGAAATCCAGCGTGAGGCGCTTGCGCCAGGCGGCCCCACCCTGGAAGGTCAAGGCGGCGTAGAGCTGGTTCGGGGCGGTGTCGATCCAGTGCCGAAGCCGCTCGCCGCCGGGCTCCGCGAAGGCCGCGTCCATGAGCGAACCGTACTTCAGGACGACGACGTCCCACCCGAACGAGTGGAAGATTTCCTCGAACCGGCTGTAGAGGCCCTCGCGGATCACCGCGTCGAGGCTCTGGCGATTGTAATCGATGATCCACCAGGTTCGGCGCAGGCCCTGCTTCCAGCCCTCCATCAGGGCCTCGAAGATGTTGCCTTCGTCCATCTCCGCGTCGCCCACGAGGGCGACCATGCGGCCCTCCGGGCGATCGAGGCCCCAGCCGTGGGCGCGGACGTAGTCTCGCACCAGCGCACCGAACAGCGTCTGAGCCACCCCGAGACCGACGGAGCCGGTCGAGAAGTCGACGTCGTCCGTATCCTTGGTGCGGGACGGGTAGCTCTGCACCCCGCCGAATCCGCGGAAGTTCTCCAGCTTCGCCCGGGTCTGGCGCCCGGCGAGGTACTGGATCGCATGGAAGACCGGCCCCGCATGCGGCTTCACTGCGACCCGGTCCTCCGGGCGCAGGACCGCGAAGTAGAGGGCCGTCAGGATGGTTGCCAGGGAGGCCGACGACGCCTGATGGCCGCCGACCTTCATGCCGTCCGGGTTCGGGCGCAGGTGGTTGGCGTTGTGGATCATCCAGGTGGACAGCCACAGTGCCTTGCGCTCCAGCTCGGACAGGTAGGGCAGGCGTGGATCGTTCGGCATGGGCGCGGCCTCGTCGTAAGCGGCATATCATGCACGGCCTTCGACGGTGAAATTTGCCAAACATGCCTCATATTCCTCGAAGTTCGGCAGGATCTGCCAACACGGACGCCCGAGGCGCGCACCTATGCCAGAACGCCGGATCGACGCCATCGACCGAAGGATCCTGGCCGAACTGCAGCGCGATGGACGGATCACCATCCAGGAACTGTCGGCACGTGTGGGGCTTTCGCCCTCGCCGGCACTGCGGCGGATTCGCCTTCTTGAGGAAGCCGGTATCCTGCGGGGCTACGTGGCCCTGGTCGATCAGGCCAAGGTCGGCCTGCCGATCAGCGTGTTCGCGTCGGTGAAGCTGGAACGGCAGCGGGAGGAGGAACTGGACCGCTTCGCAGAGGCGGTGGCGCGCTGGCCCGAAGTGGTTGAATGCTACCTGATGACAGGCCGACACGACTACCTCGTGCGTGTGGTGGTGCCCGATCTCGCCGCCTACGAGCGCTTCCTGAAGGACAAGCTCACGCGGCTCGACGGCGTCGGTTCGATCGAGTCGAGCTTCGCCCTCGGGCAGGTGAAGTACACGAACGCGCTGCCGGTCTGATCGCGAGCCGGTCCTGCCTCTCCACAGCCGCCGTTTACCCTGCGATCTCAGCCCCGTCCGGCCACGCCCCGGCGATTGAACACTTTCGGAGAGGGAGGGTTGTCGTTCGGAGTTCTTCGGGGGACGAAAGCGGCGCGATGGTGATGAAGGGTCAGCACGTCACGATTACGATGCTCGTGGCGCTGTCGGCACCCGCGCTCGCGCAGGAGGCCCCGGTCGGCCAGGCCGGACGCGACGACGGACGAGCGCAGATCCTCGCCGAGGCACCCCCCGGCGCGACGCGCGTCGGTAAGCTGATCGGCCTCCCCGTCATCGGCATGGACCGCGTGCGGGTCGGCAAGATCGACGACGTCATCCTGGATCGCGAGGGTCGCATTGCAGCGGTCGTGATCGGCGTTGGCGGGCTCCTCGGGCTCGGAGAGAAAGCCGTGGCCGTCTCCTACGCCGGCATCGCCTGGAATCGGCGGGACGTGCCGCTGACCGGACTGGCGGGCGGAAAGGCTCCCGATCAGGCCGCGGCCGATCGCACCGGGCCCGACAAGCTGCCCGGCGGGCAGATCACCGACGAAGCGCTGGCCGCCGTTGAGAACCGCCACAGCGACCGCGTCACCGACGCGACCGGCTCCACGGCCGCCCGCGAACCACCGGCGCAACCCGCCACGGTGGCGGCAGGCGGCGAGCCCGTGGAGGCTGAGATCCGCCTGACCAAGGCCGATCTCCAGGCCGCGCCGGCCTTCCGCTTCGGGGCGGAGGACGGCGCGCGCTGAGCGCGCGGAGTCAACCGCCCACCAATCTTCCATCGCGTAGGTGTTCCAGAGTTTCCATGCGTTTGCCGACCGACGACCGCGACCATCCCCTCGCCCGCGCGTTCCACGCGTTCATCGAAGATCCGCCCTTCCCCTGCGTGGGTGCGAAATCCGCCCTCTCCCGGGGACGCATGAAGGTGGTCGTTGCCCGCGACATCACCTCGGGATGGGACGACATGCGGATCTACCCCGCCCTCCTCGCCTTCATTTGCCGATACCGCGCGCAGCCCGATCTCTTCCAGAGCTTCGCCGTCGTGTTCGAGGGCCCGGGCGACCTGTCCGAGCAGGCGTTCGAGCATCACCTCTGGGCCCGCGCCCAATCCTTGTCCGACAAGGATTCCTGGCTCGGCCAGGCGTGGGACGCGCGCGTGGCCGACGATCCGGAAAACCCGCACTTTTCCTTGAGCTTCGCGGGCGAGGCCTTCTTCATCGTCGGGCTGCATCCGCGGGCGAGCCGGCCCGCGCGCCGCTTCGCATCGCCCGTTCTCGTATTCAACCTGCACGCCCAGTTCGAGCGGCTTCGGGCCGAGGGTCGCTACGAGAAGCTTCGGCGCTCGATCCTTCAGCGCGACGCCGCGCTCGCGGGTTCGGTCAATCCGATGATCGCGCGCCACGGCGAGATGTCCGAGGCCCGGCAGTATAGCGGGCGCGCGGTCGAAGCCGATTGGCAATGCCCGTTCCGCCCCCGGGGCTCGGAGGCAGACCGGGAGGGGACGGGCGATGTGCGCTGAGGGGCAGCCGCACGAAATCGCGCCGCGCTCGGGCGTCGCCTTCACCCTCGATCGCGGCGACCGACTGACCGTGATCGACCCGCGCGGCGAACAGGTCGCGGATCTGCTGGCGTTCAACCGGCACGATACGGAGGAGGTGATCTCCAGCGGACGCACCCTCGACTATGCGAGCAGGATCTACCTGACGACGGGCGACCCGATCTACTCGAACCGTTCCAACGTCCTCCTGCGCATCGTTGCCGATACGGTCGGTCGCCACGACTTCCTGTTGACGCCCTGCTCGGCCGACACGTTCCGGATCATCTACGGCGACACCGACCCGCATCGCGGCTGCTTCGGAAATCTCGCGGCGGCACTGGCTCCCTACGGGATCGGGCCGGACCGCATCCCGGTGGCCTTCAACTGCTTCATGAACGTGCCGATCGACGGCGAAACCGGCCGCCTTCGCGTGGAGCCGCCGCTGAGCCGAGCGGGAGACCGGATCGTGTTCGAGGCGGAGGCCGACCTGATCGTCGGGCTCACCGCCTGCTCCGCGCTGCAATCGAACAACGGCAGCTTCAAGCCGATCCACTACGCCATCGCGCGCAGGGCCTCGACCACTACCTGAACGTGGCTGTGGTGCAGCATGTGTCCTGCCCCGTGCACCCAACCGAACCGCCCCTGCGGCAGGAGCGCGGCAGCCGTCGCTCCATGCAGGGCGTTGTTGACGACGATGTCTGCCGTGCCGCCGAGGATGTGCACCGGAACCCGGCACGTCGGGTAGGCGAGCGCGCTCCGCGTCAGCGCCGGCACCAACGCCATTGCGTTCTCGCCCTCCGCGACCATCTGGGCCGACTGCGCTGCGAGCCGAAACGGAAACTCGCGCACAACCCGTTCGGGCATCGTCTGCGGCAGGTAGATGCTGCGCCAGAGCACCGCGAGGAGTGCGGGATCGAGGGAGCCGTGCAGCAGCGCCGACAGGCGGTTACCGGCCGCCGGGACCGCGCGGGGCCCGAACAGGACGTGCTCGAGCCGCGGCTCCGGGAAGCAGACGGGTGCGAGCGCGAGGACGGCCGCCACGTCGTCGGGGAATGCGAGAGCCTGGGCGAGGGCCACCGCGCCGCCGTAGGAATGTCCGATGAGGATCGGCCGCCTGACCCCGATCAACCGGAGCGCCCCGCGCAGGAGTTCGGCCTGCCGCCAGGGCGAGGCATCGGTGAGCCGTGCGCGCCGGCTGAGGCCGTGGCCCGGCCGGTCGACCGCGAGGACGCGATATCGGGCAGCAAGGCTCGACATCGGCCCGAGCCACATGTCCTCCAGCGTCATCAGCGTCCCGTGGATGAGGACGACGTCCGGGCCGGTTCCGGCCTCGACGTAGGCGATCGCGTGACCGTCCGGCGTCGGGGCGAAGCGGCGCGGCAGGGCGCGCGGATCGATCGGCGGGGTTGCGCTCGCGTGCGGACCGGCGGCGAGCCCTGGAAGAAGCTCCATCTCAGAGGGGCAGCCGGCCGCGGGGCAGGTCCTTGAGGATCAGCCCGAGCGTCGCGGCGATGCCGAGCGCGGCGATGCCCGCGGTTGCCGCTGGATGCAGCGTCGCGCGCGTGTAGGCGCTGGTGCGCATCACGTACCCGGGTTGCGTGCCCCGCACCTTGCCGCCGTTCTTCGGCGCGTAGAGCGCGCCCTCCGGATTCTGCGGCGCCTCGCTCCGGCGCTGGAACCGGACCACCGCCGGGGCCAGGGCATCATAGGCACCCGGGGCGAATTCCTTGAATGCGGTGAAGGCCTTGCCGCCGCCGCCCACCACAATGTCGCGCTGCGGGTGCACGGCCGCGTGCAGGATCGCGTTGGCGACTTCCTCGGGCGGGTAGACCGGGGGCGGCAGCATCGGCTCCCGGTCCATGTAGTTCCGCGCCCGTTGCGGCAGGGGGGTGTCGATCGAGGTCGGCTTCACGAGGGTCACCGAGATCGGAAGGCCTTCCTCGATCAGTTCCATCCGCAGCGCGTCGGTGAAGCCCTTCACCGCGTGCTTGCTCGCCGCGTACATCCCCTGCATCGGGAAGGCGAGGTCGGAGGCGACGCTGCCGACGTTGATCAGGGCGCCGCCCCGCGCGCGCAAGTGTTCGACGGCGATGAGCGATCCCAGGACCGTGCCCCAAAGGTTCGTGCGCAGAAGGCGCTCGTGATCCGCGTCCGAGATCTCCCGCAGGCGTCCGTAGATCGTAAGGCCTGCGACGTTGACCCAGGTGTCGAAACCGCCGAACCGCGCGATTGCTGCATCGGCCGCCGCCTGTACTGCAACCCGGTCGCCGACATCGGCCGGAGCCGCCATGGCCTGACCGCCGGCGGCTTCGATACCCCGAACCGCTTCGCTCAGGGCAGCCTCGTCGCGGGCGATGAGGACCACCCGGGCGCCGCGCTGGGCGGCCATCCGGGCGGTGGCGAGGCCGATGCCGCTCGAGGCGCCGGTGATGACGACGACCTGCCGGTCGAGCGGCTTGGGGGCCCGTTTCATGAAGATTCCTTGAATTCTGTCAATGATATCAGCGGTCTGCCTTTTCGCCGGCCGTCGTGAGCTCGATGTAGCGCAGCGTCGTGGGGCGGATCAGCTCGGCCACGCGCTTGGCCATGCCGCGCTCCTCGTCGAGCGACTGTTGCAGGCCCGTGACGTGGCCGCTCTGGCCGGCTGACTCGGCAATCGCCAGCAACGACTCGTAGGCCGCAATCTCGAAGTTCTCGAAGGCATGGTTGGCGTAGGTATTCTTCAGGATTTCGTCCTGCGCGGGCGTGTGTCCGAGGGCCATCATGTTGCCGACGAAGCCCAGAACACCTTCCTTGATCGTCGACGGGCTCGACGAAAGGGCGCCCAATGCTTCCTCAAGACGGGTGCGCTGGCCGTGGGTCTCCTCGATGTGACGGCGAAGCGCGTCCTCCATCTCCGGGTAGCGCTGAAGGCGCTCGACCTGACGCTCCATGATCTGTAGTGCCTGCATTTCGAGCGCGTGGGTATTCTTCAGCGCAGAAACATAGATCTCGCGCGCGTCCATGGTCATGCTTCCATCCTCGTTGCTATGGCAAAGCTGCTGAACAGCTGAGTCTGAGGGGCCAATCTTTCCTGACCGGTGAAGTTCCGTGCGAAAGCGCGGCCGAATAGCGCTGCGCGGTTTCCGATTACGTGCAGCGAAGGAGGTGCAGGCTGAAGCTTTCGTGCGTGTCCAGCCACAGATCCTCGGGTGTCCAACCGGCCTGTCCGGCGAGTGTCCGCACCGTGTCCGGGGCGTGCTTGTAGGAAAAGTCCGTGCGGACGCTGTCGCCGGCTGCGAACTCGAAGGTGTGGCCCGAAATCGCGATCCGGGTGGGTCGGCAAGCGACGAGGTGAGCCTCCATCCGGAACGGATCGGGCAGGATCCGGGCCTCGTGCACGAAGGCGTCTGGTTCGAGGTCGGCGCCGAGGTCGCGGGCGAGGCGCGCGAGGAGGTTTCGGTGAAAGGCCGGCATCAGCCCGCTGCAATCGCCGTAGGCGGCGCGAAGCTGCGCGGGGTCGCGGTTCGGGTCCGCGCCGATGAGGAGGTGCCCGGCGCCCAGCGCCGCGCGGACGCGGGCCAGGAACCCGACCGCCTCCTCGGGCGGCACGTTGCCGATCGTGGTGCCGGGAAAGAAGCCGAGGACCGGACCGCCCGACAGGTCGACGGGCAGCCGGATCGGCCGGGAGTAGTCGGCGGCGACCGGGATCATCGCGACGTCGGGATAGTCCGTCGCGAGGCGCCGGACGGCGGCGTCGAGGTAGGCCGCCGAGATGTCGACGGCGACGTAGCGGGCCGGCGCCGGCAGGGCGTCGAGGAGGGTGCGGATCTTGCGGCTCGCTCCGCTGCCGAACTCCACCACCGTGGCGCCGGGGCCGATGCGCCGGGCGATGGCGGCGGCGGCCTCGGGCAGGAGCGCCATCTCGGCGCGCATCGGGTAGTAGTCGGGGTGGGCCGTGATCCGGTCGAAGAGGTCGGATCCCCGCTCGTCCCAGAGGTGCTTGCCCGGCACCGCGCGCGGGGTCGCGGAGAGGCCCGCGATCACGTCGGCCCGGAAGGCTTCGTGCTCGGCATCCTCCGTCATCGGCGGCCCCGCGTTGCCGTCAGCACCACGAGGGCGAGGCGCTCGGCCGCCGCGTAGGCCGGTCCGTCGAGTTCCTCGCCGTAGGCGTCCGGGTCGAACTCGCGGTAGGTCCAGTCGAGCCCCGCCTCCGCGCACAGGGCGCCGGCGGCCGCCCGGAACGGGTCCTGCCCGTCGACGATCGCCGCGCCGGTGAACAGCACGAGGCTGCCCCCCGGGGTGAGGCGGCCGGCGGCGGCCCCTACGATGCGCAGTGACAGCTCGGCCCCGAGCGGACCGCCGCCGTGCCGGTAGGTGCGGGCGTCGGCGTCGAGCATGAAGGGCGGGTTCGAGACGATCAGGTCGAAGTCGCCCGGCACGGCGTCGAGGAGGTCGCTGGCGCATGCCGTCACGTTCGCGACGCCGGCCGCGCGGGCGTTGATCCGCGCCGCCCGGAGCGCTGCGGGGTTGATGTCGACGAGGGTGACCTCGGCGTCCGGGTTGCGCCGCGCCACCGCGATGCCGGCGGCCCCCGAGCCCGTGCCGATGTCGACGGCCCGCCGCACCGGCCCGGCGCGCCCGGCGAGGTGCGCGATCACCGCGCCGACGAACCGGATGGCGTCGGGGCCGAAGAACACCGCATCCGTCGCCCGCGGCGGGAAGGAGGAATGCACGAACAGAGCATCGTCGAGGCTGGAGACCCGCAGGGTCGGCCGCAGCGCCGTGCCGTCGCGCTCGACCGCCTCCGCCGCGTCGAGATCCCGGAGCAGATCCGGCGGCAGGAGATTCTCGCGGAACGGCCGGCTCCAGCCCAGCACGTCGCGCAGCGACCGCGCCCAGGCGTTGTCGTGGCCTGCGTTGACGCGCGCATGGGTGGCCGGCGTGACCGTGGTGAAGGCGTAGCCCTCGCCCTTCAGGCGCCGCAGCAGCGCGACCCGCGCGTCATCGGAGGCAGCGCCCGGCGCGGTCGTCATGCGCGGATTCCGAGCCTGGGCTGGTTTCGAGGGGGCCGCGTAAGGGGGCCCCGACGCAGGGTGCCGGCGATGGAGGCGCTTCCTAGAGGGCTCCTTCGAGGCTCCGCTTCGCTGCGCACCTCAGGATGAGGTCGCGGGTGGGAGGCAGCCAGCACCCGGGGAATCCCACCCGCCCACCTCATCCTGAGGTGCCCCCGCAAGGGGGCTTCGAAGGAGGGCTCCAGGTGGTGCACCGGACCTGGACCGCAGCCTCGCATCCGCGCCCCGGGACGCAAGGGAAGAGCCGGACGACCCGCCGCGATCGGACCGATGAGGAAACGCATGGGGCAGACGGGCTCTCGACGGCGCGGCTCGCGATTGCTCGGGAGCGAACGATTTGCCTCGGTCGACCACAGCAGATTAAGGTCGTTCCTCTTGCCGATGACGGCAAGGCCCTCGTCATAACCTATGTTAGACGTGAACTCCGCGCGGAGCTTGCGGTCTTTCCGGTGCGGATACTGGGCCGCCACGCTTGACGCCAAGGTTGTGATGGACGCGCGGCGACCGAGAGACCTGCACGAGACCGAGCTGACGGTGCGGGGCCTCCTGCTCGGGGCGGCCATCACCGTCGTGTTCATGGCCGCCAACATCTACATGGGCCTGAAGACGGGGATGACCTTCTCGTCCTCGATCCCGGCGGCGATGATCTCCATGGGTTGCCTGCGCCTCCTCGGCGGCGCGAACATCCTGGAGAACAACGTCGTCCAGACCCAGGCCTCGGCGGCGGGCACGCTCTGCAACGTCATCCTCGTCCTGCCGGGCCTCGTGCTGATCGGGCACTGGCAGGGCTTCCCGTTCCTGCAGACCGCGGGCCTGTGCCTCCTCGGCGGCCTCCTCGGGGTGGCGTTCTCGATCCCGCTGCGGCGCGCCCTCGTGGTCTCGGGCGACCTCCCCTACCCCGAGGGCCGCGCGGCCGCCGAGGTGCTGAGGACCGGAACGGAGGCTGGCGGCGACGGCGGCCTGAGCATCCTCCTCGGGGCGGCCGCAGCGGGCGGGGCGATCGGGTTCGCGACGAGCGGCCTGCGGGTCCTCGCCCACAGCGCGCAGGCGACTCTGAGTGCGGGCGGGGCCCTCTTCCGCGTCGAGACCGGCTTCTCCCTCGCCCTCGTCGGCGTCGGCTACCTCGTCGGCATCGGGGCCTGCCTCGCGCTGCTCTCCGGCGTGGTGATCGCCTGGGGCATCGCGGTGCCGCTCATCACGGCGCAGGGCGGGGGCAGCGGCGAGACGCCCCGCGCGGTCGCGGAGGCGGTCTGGTCCGGGCAGGTCCGCCTCATCGGGGCCGGCATCATCGCGGTCGGCGGCCTGTGGACGGTCGGTACGCTGGTGCGGCCGATCCTGGCGAGCGTCCGTTCGGCGGTGGCCGCGGCGCGGCCCGGCGGCGCCCTCGGCGGCCTGCCCCGGCAGGAGCGGGACATCCCGATCACCCTCGTGGCGGCGGGCGCGCTCGGCCTCGCGCTGCCGCTCGCCGGGCTGTTCTGGTGGTTCGCGGGCGATGCCGGGCTCGGCGGCGTGCTGCCCGTGCTGATCATTGCCGCGACGCTGTTCGCGGTGCTGTTCGGGTTCCTGATGGCGGCCGCCTGCGGCTACCTCGCGGGCCTGCTCGGGTCCTCGTCGAGCCCGATCTCCGGCATCGGCATCCTAACCACCATGCTGACGGCGCTCCTGGTGCCGCTCCTCGTCGCCGGGCACGGCGGGGAGGCCTTCTCGGTCGGCTTCGCACTCCTCGTCGCGGCGTTCATCGTCACGGTCGCCTCGATCGCCAACGACAACCTGCAGGACCTGAAGACCGGCCAGATCGTGGACGCGACGCCCTGGCGCCAGCAGGTCGCGCTGATTGCCGGCGTCTGCGTCGGCGCGCTCGTCATCGCGCCGCTCCTCGCCCTGCTCCACCAGGCCTACGGGTTCGTGGGCGCCCTCCCCCGCGAGGGCATGGATGCGGCGAACGCCCTGCCGGCGCCGCAGGCCGCGCTGATGACGCAGATCGCCGGCGGCATCGTGCGGCGCGAGTTGCCCTGGACCATGGTGCTGATCGGCTGCGGCCTCGGCGTGGTGTTCGTCGCGCTGGAGGCCGCGCTCCGGCGCCGCGGCCTCGTCTTCCCCGCCCTCACGGTCGGGATCGGCATGTACCTGCCCCTCGACGTGGAGATCACCATCGCGATCGGCGGCGTGCTGGGCTGGATCGCCGATCGCCGCCTGCGCCGGCAGGCGGGGACGGAGAAGGACGATTCGGATCCGCGCGAGGCAGCGCGCCGGCGCGGCGTCCTCCTCGCCTCGGGCTTCCTCGTGGGGGAGAGCTTCGTCGGGGTCCTGCTCGCCGCGGCCGACACGCTGGCGGGGCACAGCAACGCGCTGGCACTCGCGGGCCCGGGCTTCGCGCCCGTCGCCACCTGGCTCGGGGCCGGCGTGTTCGGCGTCGCGCTCGCGGTGTTCCTGCGCCTCACCGCGCGGGCGCCCGCGACCTGACGCGTCCGGTCACGGCCTGCGTCCCTCGCCGGGGACGAGGACGATGGCGAAGTAGGGGGCGGGGGCGTCGTCGGGGCGCTCGGCCAGCGGCAGGATGCGCTCGCCCGCCATGGTGCCGCGCTCGACGTAGACGGCCCGGGCGAGCAGCCCGGCCTCGGCCAGGGCGGCGCGGACCTTCGGCAGGTGGCGGCCGAGCTTCATGATAACCGCGGCGTCCGTCGCCCGCAGCCGGGCGAGCAGCGTCGCGGCCGGCAGCGTGGCGGGCAGCACGGTGAGCACGTCGTCGCCCCAGGTGATCGGCGTGCCCGCCCGCGACCAGCAGCCGGCCATGCCGGTGACGCCGGGCACCACCTCGACGGGGAAGCGGTCCTTGAGGCGCCGCCACAGGTGCATGAACGAGCCGTAGAAGAAGGGATCGCCCTCCGACAGGATGGCGACGTCGCGGCCCGCGCCGAGGTGGTCGGCGAGGGTCGTGGCGGCCGCGTCGTAGAAGGCGGCCAGCGCCGCGACGTAGTCGGGGTGCTCGGGGGGCAGCTCGGTGGTGTAGGGGTAGGCGAGCGCGAGTTCGCGGGGCGCCTGGCGCGGCGCGTCGCGCCCGAGCACGGCGTCGGCGATGGTGCGGGCGTTGCCGCGCCGGCCCTGCTTGCAGAAGTGCACGAGGACGGGGGCGCGCTGCAGGATGCGGTGGGCGCGCAGGGTGAGGTAGTCCGGGTCGCCCGGTCCCATGCCGACGCCGTAGAGCGTGCCGGTCACCACCGCCCGCGGCGCCGCGGGCTCCGCCTCCGGGCTCCCGAGGCGAAGCCGCTCGCCCGAATCCATGTCGTTTCGTCCAATCGATGGCCTCGGGGTGAGGCGCGGATGGGCACGGAACCTTGAAGGGGCCTCCGGGACCCCGTGCGATCCCTGGAGGCCTCCTTCGAGGCCCCCTCGCGGGGGCACCTCAGGATGAGGTGGGCGGATGGGATGTGCCGTCCGGGTTTCCCCGATCCACGGCCTCATCCTGAGGTGCGAAGCCTCGAAGGAGCCCTCCAGGGATCGCGCGGGCGATGGAGCCCTCCGCCCAGGTTGCGCGACGCTCCTCGGCTCAGAACACCGGAGTCTCGCGGTAGGTGCCCCAGACGTCCTTCAGCGTCTCGATGATGTCGCCCATGGTGGCGCCCGAGCGCACCAGCTCGATGGTGATCGGCATGATGTTCTGGGACGGATCCTTGGCGACCGCCACGAGCTGCTGCAGGAGCAGGTCGAACTTCACCGGGTCGCGCTCCGCGCGCACCCGCCGGGTGCGGGCGACCTGGCGCTCGGCCGTGGAGTAGTCGTAGGGGTGCGTCTCGATCTTGGGGTCGGGCGTGCCGTCGACGTTGCGGTTGACGCCGATCACCGGCTTCTCGCCGGATTGCTTGCGCAGCGCCGTCTCGTAGGCGAAGTCGGCGATGTGCTTCTGGAACCAGCCCTCCTGGATCAGCTTGAGGGTGCCGCCCCGCTCCTCGACCTCCTTGAGGATCTCGAAGATCCGGGTCTCGTACTCGGTGGTGAGTGATTCCACGAAGTAGGAGCCGCCGAGGGGGTCGATCACCTGGGTGACGTTCGTCTCGTCGGCGATCACCTGCTGGGTGCGCAGCGCCATGCGCATCGCGTCCTCGGTCGGGATCGCGAAGGCCTCGTCGTAGCCGTTGGTGTGGAGCGACTGGCAGCCCCCGAGCACGGCGGCGAGCGCCTGCATCGAGGTGCGCACCACGTTGACCATGTATTGCGGCTTCGTCAGCGAGGCGGCGGCGGTCTGGCAGTGGAAGCGCAGGCGCATCGATTCCGGGTTCTTGGCCCCGAAGCGCTCCTTCATGATCTTGGCGTAGCAGCGCCGCAGCGCGCGGAACTTCGCCACCTCCTCGAAGAAATCCGCCTGGCAGACGAAGAAGAACGCCAGCCGCGGCGCGAACTCGTCCACGTGCATGCCGGTCTTCAGCACCTCCTCGACGTAGACGATGAGGTTGGCGAGCGTGAAGGCCGCCTCGTGCAGCGGCGAGGAGCCGGCCTCCGAGATGTGGTAGCCCGAGATGTTGATCGGGTTGTAGCGCTTCATGTTCTTGGCGCAGTAGGTGATGCAGTCGCGCACGATCCGCACCGACGGATCGACCGGGAACACGTATTCCTTCTGGGCCATGTACTCCTTGAGGATGTCGGCCTGGACTGTCCCCGAGAGCTTGTTGAGATCGTAGCCCCGCTTCTCGGCGAGCACGATGTACATCGCGAGCAGGATCCAGGCGGACGGATTGATGGTCATCGACACGGAGATCGTCTCCAGGTCGATGCCCTCGAACAGCGCCTCCATGTCGGCGAGGGTGTCGATCGCCACGCCCTCGCGGCCGACCTCGCCCTCGCTCATCGGGTGGTCGGAATCGTAGCCCATCAGGGTCGGCATATCGAAGTCGGTGGAGATGCCGGTCTGGCCCTGCTGGATCAGGTACTTGAAGCGCTTGTTGGTGTCCTCGCCGGTGCCGAAGCCCGCGATCTGGCGCATCGTCCAGTTCCGGGAGCGGTACATCGTCGGGTAGGGCCCGCGGGTGAAGGGGTAGCGGCCCGGCAGCCCGATATCCTCGATGGGCGTCTCAGCGGCGTCCGCGGCGGTGTAGACGCGCTTCACCGGGATGTCGCCCAGGGTGAAGAAGGCCTCCTTGCGCTCGGCCTGCTTCTTGAGGAACGCGGCGACCTCGGTCGATTCCCAGTCGGCCACCTCGGAGCGCAGGGCGTCGACGGCCTTGGTGTCGATGATGCTGGTCATGGGAGGCTCCTAGGGGCGGGGTCCGGATGCGCCGGCCTCGGGGCCGAGCGCTTCCGCGAGGAGGGTGTTGGCGAGGCTGTAGGGGTCGCCGTCGCGGGTGCTGAGGCGCTCGGCGAGGGGACCGCTGAGGGGGCCGGCCCGGCGCAGGAAGCGCTCCATCAGGAGGTTCTCGGCGGTCTTCTCCAGCCGGAACCGGGCGATCGACCGGCGGCGCTCGGCGCCGGCCTCCGTCTCGAAGGCGACGTGCCGGTGGCGCTCGATCGCGCCGATCAGCTCCTCGAAGCCCTCGCCCTTGTAGGCGCTGAGGCCGATCACCGGGATCCGCCAGGCGGCCCGGCCGGCGGTGAGCGCGCCCAGCGTCAGCATCTGCTTGAGGTCGGTGAGCGTCCGGTTGGCGTCCGAGCGGTCGCACTTCGAGACCACGTGGATGTCGGCGATCTCCAGGATGCCGGCCTTGATCGCCTGGATCTCGTCGCCGAGGCCCGGCGCCGATACCACGATGGTGGTGTGGGAGGCCTTGGCGATCTCCACCTCGTCCTGCCCGACGCCCACGGTCTCGATGATCACAGTGTCGAAGCCCGCGACGTCGAGGATGTCCACGGCGTCGAGGGCGGCGCGGGCCATGCCGCCCATGCTGCCGCGGGTCGCCATGCTGCGGATGTAGACGCCCGGGTCGGTGACGTGCTCGGCCATGCGGATGCGGTCGCCGAGGATGGCGCCGCCCGAATACGGGCTCGACGGGTCGATCGCGACGACGCCGACCCGCTGGCCGGCCCGGCGCAGGTGCGCGGTGAGCGTCGCCACGAGGGTCGACTTGCCGCTGCCCGGCACGCCCGTGAGTCCGACGACGTGGGCGCGCCCCGCCCGGCCGTAGATCTCGGCGAGCGCGGGACGTGCCTCGGCGGAGCCCGCCTCGGCCCGGGATATCAGCCGCCCGATCGCCGGCACCGCGCCGGCCGCGACCCGGGTCACGAGGTCGAGGGAGGGGACGGGGCTCATGCCCCTCCTCCGCCGATCTGCGCGTGCATGTCCCGGAACACGGCGCGGTCGTCCACCACGCGGCGGGCCTTGAAGTCGGTGCGCGGCAGGGTGTTCGGCTCCAGGATCTCGGCCTGCGCGCGAAGCCCCAGGAGCTTCTGGATGCGGTGGCAGGCCTCGCGGCGGAAGCCCTCGACGGCCTCGGTTCCCCGCGCGACCGTCTCGGCATCCGCCTCGATGCGCAGCAGCAACTCGTCCATCGCCGCCTGACGGGTGATGACGATGCGGTGCTCGCCGCCGTAGCCGGGGGTCTCGTTCAGCGCCGCGTCGATCTCGCTCGGGTAGACGTTCTCGCCGCGGATCGTGAACATGTCGTCGATCCGCCCGAAGATCCCCTGCGGCAGGCGCGGGTAGGTGCGCCCGCAGGGCGTCGGCCCGTCCGTCCACAGGGTCAGGTCGCCGGAGGCGAGCCGGATCATCGGCTGCGAGGTGCGCTCGAGGTGGGTGTAGACCGGCGTGCCGCGGCTCCCGTAGGGGACGCGCCGCATGCTCGCCGGGTCGCAGACTTCGGTGTAGACCACGTCCTGCCAGCAGAGCAGGCCGTCCGTCTCGGCCGAGCCCGCGACGTTCATGAACGGCGACATCTCCGCCATCGAGCCGCAGTCGAACACCTGCGCGTCGAAGGATTCGGCGATGCGGTCGCGGACCCCGGGGATCGAGGCGCCGGGCTCGCCGGAGAAGAACATGTACTTCAGCCCGAAGCGGCGCGGGTCGAGCCCCTCGGCGCGGGCGGTCTCGGCGAGGTGGAGCGCGTAGGTCGGCGTGCCGTAGAAGCCCGCGGGCTTCAGGCTGTCGAGCCACTGCGCGCAGCGCGCCGTCATGCCGGGCGCGCCGGCCCCGAACGGGAAGGCCTTGGCGCCGAGGCGCTCGGCGCCCGCGAGCGCCCCCCAGCTGCCCATGTAGAGGCTGAGGATCGCCGCCACGCAGATCATGTCGCCGGGGCGCATCCCCATGCCCCACATGATGCGGGCGTGGGCGTTGGCGATGGCGTTCCAGTCCCCGCGGCCGATCGCGAAGGCGGTGGGGCGGCCGGTGGTGCCGCTCGTGCCGTGGATGTGGAAGATCTCGCGGTCCGGCACGCAGAGGTAGTCGCCGAAGGGCGGCGCGCTCGCTTGCGAGGCGCGCAGTTCCGCCTTCGTCACCACCGGCACCCGGTCCTCGAAATCCTCGAGGCTCTTGAGCTGCTCGGGGTGGAAGCCGGCCTCGTCCCAGCGGCGGCGGTAGAACGGCGCGTTGGCGTAAGCGTAGGCGCAGACCTGCTTCAGGCGCTCCAGGATGGCGGCCTCGCGCTCGCCCGCCGGCATGGTCTCGCGCTGCGGGAACCAGTAGCGGCTGCCGGCCTCCGGGAAGTAGCTGTCGTCGTAGGCGGGCGGGAAGGACCAGGCTTCCATGGGAACGCCCTCCCGCTCAGCGCTCGCCGCGTTCGGCGACGAGCCGGCGCAGCGTTTCGACGATCACCTCGGGCGGCGTGTCCTGCAGCAGGACCTCGCGCACGCCCATCTCCTTGATGGCCACCACGTCCTCGTCGGGCATGACGCCGCCGGCGATGACGATGAGGTCCTCGGCCTCCTGGTCCTTCAGGAGCTTGAAGATCTTCGGGAAGACCGTGAGCTGAACGCCCGAAAGGAGGCTGACGCCGAGAATGTCGACGTCCTCCTGCACGGCCGCCGTCACAACCTCCTCGGGGGTGCGGTGCAGGCCGGAGTAGATCACGTCCATGCCCGCATCGCGCAGGGTGCGGGCGACGACCTTCACGCCACGGTCATGACCGTCGAGGCCCACCTTGGCCAAGAGCACGCGGATCGGCTGGCTCACCTCGACCTCCCTATTGAATTCCGAATTCCTTGCTGATTTGGTAGGATGGTGCCTCGGGAGCGTCAAGGCATAATTATAGTGCACTGCAACGTCGAAACTGGTGGATGACGGCCGGCTCCGGTGGCCTCGGCTGCCTGGAGGCAGCCAAGCTGGCGCCCCGTCGCTCGCCATTGAATTCAGACGCTATCGGGGCGGCTACCGGACGCATACGGCCACAGACTGATTCGTGGGGAGGATCGCGATGAACGACGAGGACCGCGTTGCGAGCGTGATCGCCCGCTTCCTGCACAACCACGGCGTCCGCCGGGTCTACGGCCTGTGCGGCGGCCACATCATGCCGACCTGGATGGCCCTCGACGCGGCGGGCATCCGCATCGTCGACGTGCGCGACGAGCGCGCCGCGGTGCACATGGCGCAGGGGGAGGCCGAGGTGACGGGGGGGCTCGGCGTCGCGCTGGTCACCGCCGGGCCGGGCCTCACCAACGCGCTCACCGGCATCGTCAACGCCCACGTCTCCCGCACGCCGATCCTCGTCCTGTCCGGCACGCCGCCGCGGGCGCAGGAGAACCGCGGCGCGTTGCAGGACCTCGACCACGCCGCCCTGGTGCGCCCAGTAGCCCGCTACGCCCGCACGGTGCGCGAGCCGGCGCTCGTGCCGCAGGAGCTGGCGGAGGCGCTCGCCCGCGCCTTCGGCGAGGGGGGTGATCCCGGCCCCGCCTACCTCGACGTTCCGACCGACGTGCTGCGAGCCTTCGTGCCCCCGCCCGTGCAGCTTCCCGAGCTGATGACCCCCCGCGCCCGGGGCCGCGCCCGGCCGGACGAGGCGGCGGTCGCGCAGGCGGTCGACCAGCTGTTCTCCGCCCGCCGTCCCCTGGTGATCAGCGGGCGCGGCGCGAAGGAGGCGGGCCCGGCGCTCGTCGCGCTCCTCGACCGAGTCGGCTGCCCCTACCTCGACACCGGCGAGAGCCGCGGCCTCGTGCCGGACGAGCACCCCTCGGTGGTCGCTGCGATGCGCGGACGCGTCATGGGCGAGGCGGACCTCGTGGTGACGGTGGGGCGGCGCCTCGACTTCCAGCTCGCCTACGGCTCCCCCGCGGTGTTCGGCGCAGCGGCCTTCCTGCGCATCGCGGGAAGCCCGGGTGAGCTGCGCGACAACCGCGCCGGCACCGCGATCCTGGCCGATCCGGCGCAGACCCTCGGGGCGATCCTGGCGGCGGCCGGCAACCGGGCGCCCGCCACCGACCGGGCCTGGGCCGCGGCGCTGCGCGACGGCCACCGGGAGCGGTCGGCCAAGCTGCGCACGGTCCTCGCGTCGGCGCCGGACGGTGCGGACGGCCACATGCACCCGAACCGGGTGGTCGGCGCGATCCAGGAGGCGGTCGGCGCCCGGGCGATCGTCGTCACCGACGGGGGCGACTTCCTGAGCTTCGCCCGCGTCGGGCTCGCGGCGGAAACGATGCTCGACCCCGGGCCCTTCGGCTGCATCGGCGTCGGCGTGCCCTACGGTATCGCCGCCTCGCTCGCGGCGCCGGACCGGCCGGTCGTCGTCGCCACGGGTGACGGGGCCTTCGGCTTCAACGCCATGGAGATCGACACCGCCGTGCGCCACCAGGCGCCGGTGGTGATCGTGGTGGCCAACAACGGCGCCTGGCAGATCGAGGTGCACGACCAGACCGTCACCCACGGCCGGGTGGTCGGCACCCGCCTCCAGCGCGCGGACCACGCCGCGATGGCCCGAGCCTTCGGGATGCACGCCGAGCGCGTCGAGCGGGCCGAGGACCTGTCCGGCGCGCTGGAGCGGGCCCTGGCGAACCGCCCCGCTCTCCTCGACGTGCTGGTGACCACGGACGCGGTGTCCTCGGACGCCAAGACCGGCCTCGCCTGGGTGCCGGACCTGCAGCCGCTCGAAGCCTGGGACACGGCCGAGCGGGCCTGGCGGGCGGGCGACGCGTAGGCGCGAAGGCGGATCCTCGCGGGCTTGAGAGCGCGCCGCGCTCGCGGGGGGGCCGAACCCCGGCGCGAAGCGCCGGGGCGAAACCCGGGCCGTCGAAGGCCCCGCGCCCTCAGCGGTTCACGAGGCGCGCCGGGTTCAGGAAGACCAGGCAGGCGCCGATCACCAGGGTCGCGCCGAGCACCATCACGCCGTTGCCGGTGCTGCCGGTGGCGTCCTTCACCCAGCCGAGGAGGTAGGGGCTGATGAAGCCCGCGACGCTCCCCACGGAGTTCGCCACCGCGAGGCCCATGGCGGCGGCGGCGCCTGTGAGGACCGCGGGGGCGAGGGTGTAGAACTGCGGCACGCAGGTCAGCGTGCCGGCTGCCGCCACCGTGAGCGCGGCGAGCGCCAGGACGGTGTTCTGGGCGACGAGGACGCTGACGACGAGGCCGGCGGCACCGATCAGCGCGGGGATGGCGAGATGCCAGCGCCGCTCGCTCATCCGGTCGGAGCTGCGCCCGACCAGCACCATGGCGATCAGCGCCCCCGTGTAGGGAATCGCGGTGAGCAGGCCGACGTGGAACGGGTCCTTGACGCCGCTGTCCTTGATGATCGTCGGCAGCCAGAAGCTGATGCCGTAGAGGCCCATCGTGAAGAAGAAGTAGGTGAAGCTGAGGAGCCAGATCCGGCCGCTCGTCAGGCCGTCGCGGGCGGAGTGCAGCGGCTTCGAGCGGGCCTCGGCCGCGATGTCGGTCGCGATCCGCTCCTTCTCGGCCGGCGTGAGCCACTTCGCCGAGGCGACGTCGTTGTCGAGGTAGAAGAAGCACACCACCCCGAGCACCGAGGCGAACAGCCCCTCGATCAGGAACATCCACTGCCAGCCGTGCAGCCCCTGGCTCTGGTGGAAGGCGGTCATGATCCAGCCCGAGAGCGGGCCGCCGATGATCCCCGAGAGCGGGATGCCGGCGAGGAACATGGCCGAGGCCTTGCCGCGATACGCCGAGGGGAACCAGATCGTCAGGTAGTAGATGATCGCCGGGATGAAGCCCGCCTCCGCCACGCCGAGCAGGAAGCGCAGGATGTAGAAGCTCATCGGGCTCGTCGTGAACATCATCGCCGCGGAGATCAGGCCCCAGGTGACCATGATCCGGCCGATCCAGGCGCGGGCGCCGACCCGCACCATCACCATGTTGCTCGGCACTTCGAACAGCGCGTAGCCCACGAAGAAGACGCCGGCGCCGAGGCCGTAGACCGTCTCGCTGAACTTCAGGTCGTTCAGCATCTGGAGCTTGGCGAAGCCGACGTTCACGCGGTCGAGGTAGGCCGCCACGTAGCAGAGCAGCAGGAACGGGATCAGCCGTCTCAGGAGGCGCCCGTAGAGCGCGCTCGCGACCGGTACGTCCTCGGCGGATGACAGCGCGAGCCCACTCGTCATGGCAACCTCCCTGCGGCGATGTCCTGGCCGGCGCTTGGCGCGCGCCTGTTGTCTCGACGGGCAGGGACGGCGGCGAATGATGCCGGACGAGGCAGGCGCCCGGGGGACGCCGCCCGTGTTTCCTTCCCAGAACCGTTTTTTCTATCGAATTCAGTACTCCGAACACAGGCTGCAGATTGCTTGTGCTTCTGTCAAGCGCCGATCATAGTGCTGTGCAACGAAGGATGCCGGGGACCAGAGTGCAGTCGCTCGAACAATCGACCAGCCTGGTCGACCAAGCCTATTCGGTGATCCTCGACGCCCTCTGCGACGGAACGTTCAAGCCGGGGGAGCGCCTCACCCAGGAGGACATCGCCGCGCGGCTCAGCGTGTCCCGCCAGCCGGTGACCCACGCCCTCGCGGTGCTGAAGGCGCAGGGCTTCCTGGTGCAGTCCGGGCGGCGCGGCCTGATGGTGACCTCCGTCGAGCCGGACTTCTTCCAGGCGATCTACCAGTTCCGCTCGGCGGTCGAGCCGCTGGCCGTCACCCTCGCGACCCAGCGCCTGACCAAGGGCGCCATCGTGCGGGGGCGCTCGCTCGTCGAGCACGGCCGCAACCTCGTGGTGGCCGGCGACACGCGGGCGACGCTCCAGGCCGACATGGACTTCCACTCGTTCATCTACGACCTCTCCGGCAACCCGATCATCGGCGAGACCATGAGGCTGCACTGGCTGCACCTGCGCCGGGCGATGGGACAGGTGCTGCGCTACCCCGGCATGTCGATCAGCGTCTGGCAGGAGCACAGCCGCATCCTGGAGCGCATGATCTTCGGGGATGCGGCGGGCGCCGCCGACCTGATGCGCCGCCACGTCGTGGAGGCCTTCGAGCGCGTGAAGATCCCGCCGGGGCCGGAGCAGCAGGCCGGTTGAGCGCCGGACCCGGTCGGCTCAGGGGGCGATGCGCTCGTTGATCGAGACGACGCGGCCGCTGCCGGGCCAGAGCGCCAGCTCGCTCACCGAGGCAGGGGCGACGACGACGCGGTCGTAGGCGTCGCTGCCGAGGCCCAGGAGGCCGGTGAGGCCTGCGCGGATGACGTCGCCATGGCTCACGACGATCGCCGGCCCGCCCGCCTCGGCCCCGAGCTCAGCGAGGACGCGGGCCGCGCGGGCGCCGACCTCCGCCATGCACTCGCCGCCCGGCGCCCGCGCCGCGCCGCGCGTCGTGTTCCAACGCTGCCAGCCCGGGTCGGTGGCGAGGTCATCGAGGCTGCGGCCGGTCCAGCTGCCGACCGCGACCTCGTTCAGGTCCGGCACGGTCTCGATGCGGAGCCCGAGGCGCGCGGCGATGGGTGCCGCGGTCTCCTGCGTCCGCTCAAGAGGGCTCGCGAGGAGGCGCACGGCGCCCGACCCCGCGAAGCGCTCGGCGAGGGCCAGCGCCTCGGCGCGCCCGGCCTCCCCGAGGGTGACGCCCGGCATGCGGCCGCACAGGATTTTGCCGAGGCGGTCGTGGCTGCCGTGCCGGACGAGGAAGACCTGCCTCATGCGCCGCCCTCCCCGGCCCGGTCGGCACCGGTGCCCGCGAGCTCACTCGGCCGCAACGGCGTGCTCCTCCGGCACGGGTCCGGCGAACCGGATCTCGCGGGCGAACCAGGCGATCGTCGCCGCGAGCCCTGCCTCAAGGTCGACCTGGGGCGCCCAGCCGAGCAGGGTGCCGGCCCGGGTGATGTCGGGCCGCCGGCGGGTCGGATCGTCCACCGGCAGGGGGCGGCGCACCACGCGGGAGCGCGTGCCGGTGAGGGCGATCACCTCTTCGACCAGCTCGCAGACCGTGATCTCGTGCGGATTGCCGAGGTTCACCGGACCGCCGGGCGACGCCTCCCGGCGCATCAGCCGCATCAGGCCGTCGACGAGGTCACTGACGTAGCAGAAGGAGCGGGTCTGGCGGCCGTCGCCGTAGACGGTGATGTCCTCCCCCGCGAGCGCCTGGCAGACCACGTTCGAAACCACGCGGCCGTCGTCGGCCCGCATGCGCGGGCCGTAGGTGTTGAAGATCCGCGCGACGCGCACGTCCGTGCCGTGGCAGCGCTCGAAGTCGAAGGTCAGAGCCTCGGCCGAGCGCTTGCCCTCGTCGTAGCAGGCCCGCGGGCCGGTCGGGTTCACGTGGCCCCAGTAGGATTCACGCTGCGGATGCACCTCCGGGTCGCCGTAGACCTCGCTGGTGGAGGCCTGCAGGAAGCGGGCGCCGTCCGCGCGGGCGCGCTCCAGCAGGCGGTTGGTGCCCACCACGCTCGTCAGCATCGTGTGGAGCGGGTCCGCCTGGTAGTGCGGCGGCGAGGCCGCGCAGGCGAGGTTGAAGATCCGCTCGAAGCGCGGCAGGGCCGGCAGCGCCTCGGTGACGTCGGCCTCGACCAGCTCGAAGCGCGGCTCCCGGGCGAGGTGGGCGAGGTTGACCCGGCGGCCCGTCAGCAGGTTGTCGAGGCAGACGACCCGGGCGCCCTCCCCCAGGAGCGCGTCGACGAGGTGGGAGCCGATGAAGCCCGCCCCGCCCGCGACCAGCACCCGACCATCCCGTGACTGCCTCATCGTGTCCCTCCCAGGACGCTACGCGTGTTTCGCATCGGCCGCCGCGCGGCGGCGTCCGGGCTTCGTCCGGCCCGGTCGGCGTTCTGGGTGCGGATGTCCGGCGCGCCGACATCCGGCGCGGGCCGGGCGCGCGCGATCAGCGGCGGTTGCCGGAAGGGGCCGTGGGCGCCCGTGCGGGACAGGTGGCTGCGCGCCGGGCCGGCACCGGCGTCGACCGAGCGGCAGAGGGCGCGGGCCATCGGTGCACCGTACGCATCCTCCGGCCGCCGCAGGGTCGGGCCGCCCGTGCGGGAGAAGTAGCGGTCGCCGTGCGGGAGCCAAGGCCGGCTCGCGAGATTCGTGGATGCGGCGCGCCGCTTCGCGCGCGTCCCGGCAAGTGCCCGGAACAGCCCCGCCGCGGAAGCGCGCGCCGTCCGGAGTCGGGCCTCGATCCGGCACCTGCTTCCATGACTGCGCAAGATGAAGTGTGCCCCATTCCGCAGGCGGTAGCGATTAACGTATGATATGGGCCGCCTCACGCAGCCCACGACTTCGTCGGCGGCCTGTATCTCCTGCGCAAAGGTTTCGGGCAGGGCCATTGTTCCGCGAGGCCGGACCGGACGCCACGGACCGGCGCGTGCCCTACGAACATCCACCGCAGCCTACCTCTTTCGACGTAGTCGCATCCGCCGGAGGGTGGAGAATCACGGTATCGCGGCTGCTACTTGCGCTCCGGGCTTTAAAGAGGATCAACTGCGGCGGGCGGGACACGAGCGAGGCGCAATTGCATTCGCGCACTGTTTTCTCGAACGAATTCAGGACACCCGGCAACGATTACGGTCGACGATTGTCAGGCCAGATTCGATCGTGTATGCAACTCACGGTTTGAACAGATAAGAATGAAATTCGCGACAAGAGACCAATGCTGGGAAATGGGGAGCAGCCCAGATGTTGACGCACCTGAACTCGATCACCGCGTTTCTGGCTGACGGCCACCCCCTGTTCATCGCCGGCGTCCGGAATGCCCTCGCGGCCACGCCCGACGTGTGCGTGGCGGGCGTCGCGACGAGCGGCCACGCCGCCTTTTCCGAGATCGCCGGCAGCCCGATCGACGTCGCGGTGGTCGGCTGCGCGCTCGCGGACATGAGCGCGGTGGCGCTGATCCGCCGGATCGCCTTCGAGACGCCGGCCACGCGCTGCGTGATGGTCAGCGCCTGCGACGACCTCAACCTGGTGCAGCAGGCCCTCGACGCGGGCGCCCGCGGCTTCGTGACGAAGCGCTCGGCCGAGGAGTGCCTGATCCACGCCATCCACGCGGTCACCTCCGGCGGGGTGTACGTGGACCCGGCCATCGCCTCGAAGATGATCCGCCTGCGCAGCATGGACCGGCGGGGCGAGCCGATCAGCCTGCGCGGCGGCCATTCGCTTTCCAACCGCGAAGAAGACATCCTGAAGCAGATCGCCTTCGGCCTCTCGAACAAGGAGATCGCCGACAAGCTCGGCATCACCGTCAAGTCGGTCGAGACCTACAAGAACCGCGCGGCGACCAAGCTGAACCTGACCACCCGGGCCAAGATCGTCCGCCACGCGCTGATGAGCGGCTGGTTCCGCGAGATGCCGGCCTGACCTCTGCGGCAGGCGATGGGCCCGCGGAGGGCCTCGAAGGAGATTGCCGGAATCCGCCGCAATCCCTGGAGGTCTCCTTCGAGGCTTCGCTTCGCTTCGCACCTCAGGATGAGGGCGCGGGGTGGGGGAACCCGGACGGTGCCTCCCACCCTCCCACCTCATCCTGAGGCGCCCCCACAGGGGGACTCGAAGGAGGGCTCCAGCTGACGCGCCGGATCTGGAGCCCGTCGATCGACCCGATCGAACGCGGTCTCACGCCACCGGCTCGGCCTGCCCGGCGAGCCGCGCGCCCACCCCCTGGTCCCACAGGGCGTCGAGATCGGTCGGCGCGTGGCCGGCGAGGAGCGCCCCGTCGAAGTCCGCGGCGTCCCGGTGCCCCGCCAGGAAGTGGGCGTCTTCCGCGAGGCTCAGGGTGAGGATGCGCTCGCCGATCAGCTCGCTGGCGCCCCCCGTGAGGAGGGACCAGGCCTCGACCTGCACGAGCCCCAGGGCCTCGCTGCCGACGCCGGGTTGGGCCCGGAGCGCGATGCGGGTGATCAGCGTCGTGAGGAAGCCGACGAGGTAGGGGTCGAGCCAGGCCCGGCCCGGCGGGCCGCCGGCCTGCCAGCGCGCGCGCTCAACGTATGGTTGCAGAGCCTGCACCGCCGCGCGCCGGCCGCCGCGGACCCGCCACAGGTCGAGAACCGAGTTGCTTCCAAGGATTCGGCCTCCGAGCATCGTGCGCCGGCTCCTGTGCGGGGATAAGACCACCGGACCGTGTGACACGCGGCGGTCACCACCGTAAAACGGATGCATGACCCGCGCCGCGCTGCCACCGATGCCGGATTTCGCCGCCGTCGAGGCCGCGGCCTCCTCGCGCGCCGGCGATCAGCAGCAGCAACTCCTGCAGTTGATCGGCACGCTCTCGCTGACCTGGTCCAACAACGAGAGCCTGTTCATCTATGTCCTGATGATACTCCTCGACACGGACGAAGTCACCGCCGCGGTCGTGTTCTCGACCCTCAACACCACGCGCGCGAGACTCGATCTGATCACCCGCCTCGCGGCCCTGAAGGTGACCGACCGGACCGCCGCGCAAGGGCTCGCGCGCCTCGTCAAGCGATTCGACGCCGGCACCCGGGTGCGCAACGAGTTCGGCCACTGCACCTACACCATCGACGAGGCCGGCCGGATCACGCACACGCACGCCATGCGGGTGCAGCAGGCCGGGGGCCGGTTGAGCTTCGGCGAGGCCCGGCCCGTGGACGCCGCACGCCTCTCCGAGCTGTCCGACGCGATCCGGCAGATGAAGCGCCTCAACCGGGACCTCTGGGCCTTCCTGCCGCAGCTGCGAGGAGCCCTGCAGGCGCCCGCGGGGGGGTGACCCGGCGCGAATGCGGCGAAGCTGATGGCACGGAATTTGTATCGCTGTACTGGCGGATAATGCCGGGTTTATTGCATTGCAACCGAAGCCCGCGGCAATCTGCCAGCAAGTACCCAATTCTTCCATTTCTGTCAGATTTTTTCTTCAGTCCTGTCGGGTTATTCCTGACAGCCTTAACCATTTTTTAAGGCTTTCTTCACGTCGTTTTTTTGCGACGGTGATGTCACCTCGGGAGCCGAGCGTTGTGCAGTCTTCGACTGCATTCATAGTCGAGTAAGCGCTCCTTAGGTCAGTCAATCATGGCTACGTGATAGGCGACGCAGAAGATCTGCCGATCCCGTTGCACTGATGACTGTCACATTCCTCTACACGGGAGACATCATCATGTCCGAGAGAAACAACACCAGCAGCAACAGCCTGCCCTTCTTCTGGGATCCGAACCAGAGCCAGGACCAGGACCAGGGACAGGGCCAGGGTCAGGCCGAGCTGCAGGGCCAGCTCCAGGGCCAGGCCGAGCTGCAGGGACAGGGCCAGGGCCAGGCCGAGCTGCAGGGACAGGGCCAGGGCCAGGGTCAGGACCAGTCGCAGACCTCGACGAGCGATAACTTCAACGCCAACGGGAGCCTCAACGGCAACCTGAACGGCAATCTCAACGGCAACCTGAACGCCAACCTCAACGAGAACATCAACATCACCAAGGTGATGGTCGATGTCGGTGTCACCGTCGGTGACGAGTCCGCCCCGGCCGAGCCCTCCGCGCCCCCGATCGACTTCAGCGGCATCAGTGCCGCGGGCAGCTTGGTGGTCATGCCGGACTTCGGCACGCAGACCACCGGCGAAGGCGGCCACAACTTCCACCTCGATCAGGTCAACAGCCTCGTCGACAACGACGTCCTGAGCAGCCCGAGCGTCAGCATGGACATCGGCGGCATCGGCGCCGATCCGTACTTCTGTGATCCGTCGGGCGCCGGCTCCTTCAGCTTCAACCAGAACGCCACGGGCAACGGCAGCACGCTCAGCAACATCGGCGCGCAGGGCGACCATGCCGCCACCGGGGCGATCTCGGCGGCCGCCAGCGCCAGCAACGAGGCCTTCACCCAGCACATCACGATGGGTGCCAACATCCAGTACAACACGATGCCGGTCGATGTCGTCGGCGGCGACTCGCTGAGCGACGCCGTCCACAACGGCTGATCCCAGCAAGAACCCAGAAGGCGGCCCGCGCTCCGGCGCGGGCCGCGTCCTCAGGATCGGGCGCGGGGCGCGCCAGCACCTGAGTGGGGGCGATCATGAATCCAGGCGGCGTCTCCGAAGCGATCGCGCATTTCGCCGGCCACCTGCGGGTCTACGAGGATGTGGCGCGCCACGGCGAGATCTACGCCGGCGACCGGCACCTGCCGACCGTGCCGTGGGCGCCGACCTTCCGGCCCGGCCAGGATCCCGAGCGCTCGCTCGACGAGCTGCCGATCCGTCCCTTCTCCCCGGACCTCGGCAGCGAGGCACAGATCAGCTTCGGGGGCCTGAAGGGCCTCGTGCCCCGAAAGACACCGATTCCGTTCCTGCCTCAGGGCGCCGGCATCCCGAAGACGCACCCCGAGATCACGCCCTCCGTCGGCAGCGGCGCCGGCCACGGCAAGCACGCCGCGACGGACGGGCCCGACCCCTCGCCCCACCCGGTGCTGGCCGAGACGCTCCAGGTCAACGCGCTCCACGACGACGACACCATCCTGATGACGGATGACCGGGCCGTGCTGGGCCTGCACGCGCCGGACGCCGTCGCCGCGCTCCCGCACCTCGTGGACTGGGCGCACGCCCAGGTCCCCGAGAGCCTCACGGGCCTGCAGAACGGCACGGAGGCCCTGGTGCATGGCGTGAGCGCCCGCGACGCGGCGCACGCGGCCTCGGGCGGCGAGGGCCTGTCGGCGGATTTCGGCACCGGCACCGTGATCGACGGCGTGCGCCAGCCTGACGGCACCCGGCTCCACGCCGACATGCCCGAGGCGTACAGGGACGGCCCGGCGGGCCACAACGGCCTCACCGACCCGGGCCTCGATGCCGTCCTGGGGCGGAACCTCAGCGTCAACAGCGCGACGATCATCGACGACAACACCCAGCACCGCGGCCTGATCGTCTTCGGCGACGCGCACACCACCAACGCGGTGATCCAGGCGAACGTGCTCTCGAGCCGCGCCGACATCAGCATCGGCGGCTCCAGCGACCGGCTCGACCTCCTGACGGACGGCAACCTGGCGACGAACGGCGCGGCGCTGTTCCGCCACGAGACCGGCGGCGCGAGCTTCTCCCGCGGCACCTACGGCGAGCACGTCCAGGTCGATCGCATCGAGGGCGACTTCTACGACGTCCGCTCGCTGAACCAGGTGAACTGGCTGAGCGACAACGACACCGTCGTGCAGGGCACCTTCCATTCCTACTACACGGCGGTGGCGGGGGCGAACCAGCAGGTGAACGTCGTCTCCTTCGAGGAGCTGGCGCAGCGCTACGACCTCATCGTGGTCGAGGGCAGCTACCACGCCTCGAACATCGTCATCCAGACGAACGTGCTCCTCAACGACGCGGTGATCCGGGCCTACACCGGGCGCGACGACACCGTCTCCCAGACGATCACCAGCGGCGACAACACGCTGACGAACCGCGCGCAGATCGACCTCTACGGCCATTCCGCCTACGGGCAGGCCGGCCACGACATGCTGGCCGCCGCCCGCCAGCTCGGCGACGGGGTCCTCGACCAGCATCTGGCCGGACAGCTGCCGGCCAACGGCGCCCACACGCTCAACGTGCTCTACGTGACGGGCGACTTCTACAACCTCAACCTGATCGCGCAGACCAACGTCCTCGCCAACATCGACACCGCGATCCAGTACATGCCGAACCCGGGCACGACGCTGTCCCCGCTCGGCACGCCGATGACCTCGACGGAATCTGTCACCACCGGCGCCAACAGCCTGCTCAACGCCGCGCAGATCACGAGCGTCGGCACCACCACGGCGTTCCAGTACGTCGGCGGCCACCATTACGACGACGCCGTGCTGGTTCAGGCGAACCTCGTGAGCGACCACAAGGCCGTGGTGTTCGGCAACACCCAGGCGCTCGTTCCCGAGCTCATCGCCTTCACGGGCCTGCAGGATGCGCACGCGCCCGAGCCGGAGCTGCCCCACGCCCAGCCCGCGCACGACCCGAGCCTCAGCCACGACCTCTTCCACGGAATGATGACCTGAGCCGCGGCGCGGACGGGCCCGACCGAGAACACCACCGGAGACGACGCGATGGATGAGACGGCGAAGCAGGGTCAGGACGGCGGGGCGACGGCGCCCGCAGGTCCGGCGCGCGCCGCAGCGCCGCGCACGATGCCCGAGGTGCCGCCGGCCGCCAACGATGCCCAGGATGGCAGCAGGGATGGCGGCAAGGATGCGAGCAAGGTCCCGGCGAAGGAGTCGCGCCTTCAGCGCCGGCACGGCGACCAGGATTTCCGCGAGGTGCTCACCAAGGGCCTCGCGCGCTGCCGGCGCAAGCTCGTCGTCATCGCCGTGTTCTCGTTCTTCACGAACATGCTCGTGCTCGGCGTGCCGATCTACCTGTTCAACATCTCGGACCGGGTGCTGACGAGCCGCAGCGTCGACACCCTGATCATGCTGACCATGGTGATCGTCGGCGCGGTGTTCGGGCACGTGGTGCTCGACGCGACGCGGCGCTTCATCCTGATGCGCGTCGCCGTCGAGGTGGAGAGCCGCCTCGGCGCGCCGGTGCTGGCCGCGGCCGCCAAGGCGTCCCAGGCCGGGTCGAGCCGCGAGTTCCAGACGCTCGCCGACCTCCAGCACCTGCGCAACTTCATCACCGGGCCGGTGCTGCTGATCATGTTCGACGCGCCGGTGGCGCCCGTCTACCTGCTCGCCGTCTTCCTCATCCATCCGGACCTCGGCTGGATCGTCACCGCGACGGGGTCGATGCTGCTGGTCTTCGCGCTCATCAACCAGAAGCTGACGGCCGTGCCCTTCGCGCAGGCCAGCGTCTTCGCCACGCGGGCGAACCTGCAATCCGACGCCATGGCCCGCAACAGCCAGGTCATCAACGCCATGGGCATGATCCCCGAGAGCGTGATGATCTGGGGCCGCGAGACCGTGGAATCGCTGCGCGCCCAGGTGACCGCCCAGGACCGCAACATCATCATCGCGAGCCTGTCGAAGTTCGTGCGGCTCTCCACCCAGGTCGGCATGCTCGGCTGGGGCGCCTCCCTCGCCCTCGACGGCAAGCTGACCGGCGGCATGATGATCGCGGCCTCGATCATCGGCGGCCGCGCGCTCGCGCCCATCGAGGGCGTGATCGACGGCTGGCGCAGCTTCGTCCAGGCCCGCATGGCCTACCAGCGCGTGCGGGCGCTCCTCCTCAACTCGCCGCTCAACCTCGACCGCCTGCGGCTGCCGCGCCCGACCGGCCGCCTCACCGTCGAGCGCCTGCTCTACGTGCCGCCGCCGAGCAAAAAGGTGATCCTGAACGGGGTGTCGTTCCAGCTGGAGCCCGGCGAATCCCTGGCGATCGTGGGGGCGTCGGGCACCGGCAAGTCGACGCTCGCGCGCATGCTCGTCGGCTCGATCAACCCGACCGCGGGCTCGGTGCGCCTCGACATGATGGACCTGCGCAACTGGGACCCGCGCCAGTTCGGTCAGAGCATCGGCTACCTGCCGCAGGACGTTCAGCTCTTCCCCGCCTCCATCAAGGCGAACATCGCCCGGATGCAGGAGGACGCGAGCGACACGGCGGTCTACGAGGCCGCCGCGATCGCCGACGTGCACGAGCTGATCTCGGGCTTCTCGCAAGGGTACGAGACGCTCGTCGGCATGGACGGCAGCCCGCTCTCGGGCGGGCAGCGCCAGCGCATCGGGCTAGCGCGCGCCTTCTTCGGCGATCCGCGCCTCGTGGTGCTCGACGAGCCGAACTCGAACCTCGACACCCCCGGCGAGATGGCGCTCGCCCGGGCGCTCGCCTGCGCCAAGAGCCGCGGCACCACGGTCGTCGCGATCACGCAGCGCCCGGCGCTCCTCAGCAGCGTCGACAAGATCATGATCCTCAAGGACGGCGCCGTGCAGGTGATGGGCCCGCGCGAGCAGGTGCTGCCGATGATCATGGGGCAGGCGGCCCAGCAGCAGGCCGCCGGCCTCACCCCCATGCGCGCCTGAGCGGAGGGAGCACCCATGTCGAACATCGTTCCCCGTCCGGACTGGCAGGACGCCGTCCCGCACGACACGCGCCTGCACACGAGCTTCGGCTTCGGTTTCCTGGCCGCGCTCCTCCTCGGCTTCGCGGTCTGGGCGAACGGCGCCCCGATCGCCGGCGCCGTCGTCGCCTCGGGCGCCTTCGTGACGACGACCCAGAACAAGACCATCCAGCACCTTGAGGGCGGCGTGATCCGCCAGATCAAGGTGAGCGAGGGCGACCTCGTGGACGCCTCGCAGGTGCTCGTGCAACTCGACGAGACCACGCCGAAGGCGGAGCTGCGCCGCCTGCTCCTGCGCGAGGGGCGCCTGATCGCCATGGAATCGCGCCTCAGGGCCGAGGCCCGGGAGGCCAAGGAGGTGCCCTTCCCGCCCGCCCTTCTGACGCGTGCGGCCGACGACGACATCGCGATGATCCTGGCGACCCAGCGCCTCACCTTCGAGGCCCGGCGCAAGAACCTCGCGAGCGACCTCGCGGTGCTCAAGGACGGGATCGACGCGCTCAACGAGAAGATCCGCGGCAGCCAGATCCAGCGTGCCTCCCTGGTGCGCCAGCTCGACCTGTTCGGCCAGGAGATCGATGTGAAGAACCAGCTCCTCACGAACGGGCTGATCCGCCGGTCGGAGGTGCTCCAGCTCCAGCGCGCCCAGGCGAGCGCGCAGGGCGAGATCGGCCGCATCGACGGCGACATCGGCGACGCCCGCGAGCGTATCGCGCGCATCCAGGAGCAGATGATCGGCGCCCGCAACGCCGCGATCAAGACGGCGGTGGAGCAGCTCCACGAGGTGCAGGGTGAGCAGACCGACGTGCGCGAGCGCATCCGCAGCGCCCAGAGCCTCCTCGACCGCGTGAACATCGTGGCGCCGGTGCGCGGCGTCGTGGTGAAGCTGCGCTACCACACCGCCGGCGGCGTGGTGGAGGCGGGCAAGAGCATCATGGAGCTGGTGCCGGTCGATGACCGGCTGGTGATCGAGGTGCGCATCCGCCCGCAGGACATCGACCACGTCAAGCGCGGACAGATCGCCAACGTCCGCCTCACCGCGCTAAGCCAGCGCGTGACCCCGATGATCTCGGGCGAGGTCGTCTACGTCTCGGCCGACGCGCTGCCGGACGACCGGCGCAACCAGATCGCCCCGACCGACCAGTACGTCGCGCGCATCCAGCTCAGCAGCAGCGCGGTCCACGAGCTGCCGCACTTCACCGCGACGCCCGGCATGCCCGCGGAGGTCTACATCAAGACGAGCGAGCGGACGTTCTTCGAGTACCTCACCAAGCCCATCAAGGACTCGATGGTCCGGGCCTTCCGGGAGATCTAGCCGATCGCCAGCAGGCTCGCGTTCCCGCCGGCCGCCGTCGTGTTGATGCTGATGCTGCGCTCCCGCACGAGCCATTCGAGCGGGTAATCGGCCCGGCCCGTCACCGGGTCCGGCCGGGGCAGGTGGATCGGCACGATCGGCCCGGGACGCGCCGCGAGGCGCCGGGCGAGGTCGGCGAGGTCCTCCGCGCTTCCCTCGAACAGCGCCGCCGCGATATCCTCGGCCGGGTCCGCGCCCGCGGGGATGATTGCGGCGCGCAAGCTCTCCGGGAGATCGGCCAGGCAGGCGGAGCCCTGAGGGACGGAGGCCCGGTTGCCGGTCGCGAGCGCCGCGGCGACCTGGGCGAGGAGCCCGTCCTCCGTCGCGGCCCGGCACAGGAGCGTGCCCCGCGGCTCCAGGCGGTACCGGTTCGTCTCGCCGACGGGGCCGGGCAGCAGCGCGTCGTGCCCGAGGGGGCTCTGTGCCGCGATCGCCTCGCAGGCCTCGGCCGCTGCCGCGCGGTCCGTGCGGCGCAGCCAGTCGGCGAAGAGTATCAGTTCTTTCGCCCGCCCCCCGGGTGCGAGTCCGGTCGTCGCCGGGCGGGCTGCGAGGAGCCGGCGGAGGTAGAGCGGGCCGCCCGCCTTCGGCCCGGTGCCCGAGAGGCCGTGCCCGCCGAAGGGCTGGACGCCGACAACGGCGCCGACGAGGTTGCGGTTCACGTAGATGTTCCCGGCGCGCGCCCGGGCAGTGGCCCTCGCAACCGTCGCGTCGATCCGCGTGTGGATCCCGAAGGTCAGCGCATAGCCGCTCGCGTCGATCCGCCCGATCAGCGCGTCGAGGCTCCCCCGCGCGAAACGCACGACGTGCAGCACCGGGCCGAACACCTCGCGCGTCAGCTCGGTGACGTCGGACAGCTCGATGATCGTCGGCGCCACGAAGGTGCCCCGCGCACTGGCCTCGTGAAGGCGGGCCCGGTGGACCGGGCGACCGGCCGCCCGGAGGGCTTCCACGTGAGCCTCGATGCCCGCGCGGGCCTCGACGCTGATGACGGGGCCGATATCGGTGTCGAGCCGGTCGGGATTGCCGGTTCGCAGCTCTGCCAGCGCGCCCTTGAGCATCGCGAGCGTCCGGTCCGCCACGTCCTCCTGCAGGCAGAGGAGGCGGAGCGCCGAGCAGCGCTGGCCGGCCGAATCGAAGGCCGAGACCAGGGTATCGGCCACCACCTGCTCGGTGAGCGCGGAGGAATCGACCACCAGGGCGTTCTGCCCCCCGGTCTCGGCCACCAGGGGCACCGGGCGCCCGTCCGGGTCCAGGCGCTCCGCCAGGGTCGCCTGGATCTTGCGGGCGACCTCGGTCGAGCCCGTGAACAGCACGGCCCGCACCCGGGGATCCCGCGCGAGGGCGGCCCCGACCGCGCCGTCGCCCGGCAGGAGATGCAGCGCCGATCCCGGAATGCCGGCCTCGTGCAGGAGGCGCACCGCCTCGGCCGCGACGAGCGGCGTCTCCTCGGCGGGCTTGGCCAGCACCGCGTTGCCGGCGGCGAGCGCTGCGGCGACCTGACCCGTGAAGATCGCGAGGGGAAAGTTCCAGGGGCTGATGCAGAGCACCGGCCCCAGCGGGCGATGCGTGTCCGGCCCGAAGGAGCGGGCCTGGGCCGCGTAGTAGCGCAGGAAGTCCACCGCCTCGCGCACCTCGGCGACGGCGTTCGCGGCCGACTTGCCGGCCTCGCGGATCAGGAGGCCGAGGAGGTCCGGCATGCGGGCCTCCAGGCTGTCCGCGGCGCGTTCGAGATGGGCCGCGCGCTCGGCGGCGGGCGTGCGGCCCCAGGCGGCCGCGCCGGCTTCGGCGAGCGCGAGGGCCGCCTCGATGGCCGCCGCGTCGGCCGGGACCATGCTGCCGACCACGTCGCGGTTGTCGGCCGGGTTGTGGATCTGCGTGGCCGGCGCTCCGGCGGCCGGCACGCTCGCAGCCGCGACGGGCATCCGCGCCGCGCCGGCGGGCAGGCTCACGGCGAGCGCGGCGATCTGCGCCTCGTCCGCGAGGTCGAGCCCCGCCGCGTTGGCGCGGTCCGGGAACAGGGCGCGCGGATGCGCGATGCCGGGATGCGGCGCGCCGGGCGGCGTGATGGCCCGCGCCTCCGCCACCGGGTCGGCGACGAGCTCGGCGATCGGCACGGCCGGATCGGCGACGCGGTTCACGAAGGAGGCGTTGGCGCCGTTCTCGAGGAGCCGCCGGACGAGGTAGGCCAGCAGGGTCTCGTGGGTGCCGACGGGCGCGTAGATCCGGCAGGGCCGGTCAAGGCGATGGGGGCCGACGACCTCTTCGTAGAGCCCCTCCCCCATCCCGTGCAGGCACTGGAACTCGTAGTCGCCGAGGCGGAAACCGTCGCCCGCCATGGCCATGATGCTCGCCAGCGTCTGGGCGTTGTGGGTGGCGAATTGCGGGAAGACCGCGTCGCGAGCGCCGAGCAGCTTGCGGGCGCAGGCGAGGTAGGAGACGTCGGTATGAACCTTCCGGGTGAAGACCGGGTAGTCCAGCCCGTCCACCTGCGCCCGCTTGATCTCGGCGTCCCAGTAGGCGCCCTTGACGAGGCGGAGCATGATCCGCCGACCCGTGCGGCGGCCGAGGTCGATCACGAAGTCGAGTACCGCCGACGCCCGCTTCTGGTAGACCTGCACCACGAAGCCGATGCCGTCCCAGCCGGCGAGGCGCGGGTCCCCGCAGAGCGCTTCCAGGATGTCGAGGGAGAGGTCGAGCCGGTCCGCCTCCTCGGCGTCGATGTTGAGGCCGATCTCGTGGTCGCGCGCCAGGGTGGCGAGGTCCACGACTCGCGGCAGCAGCTCCGCCATCACGCGGGCCCGCTGCGCGCGGACGTAGCGCGGGTGCAGCGCCGACAGCTTGATCGAGATGCCGGGGCGCTCGTAGGGGCCGCGGCCCCGCGCCGCCCGGCCGATCGCCACGATGGCGTCGGCATAGTCCCGCCGGTAGCGCTCCGCATCCGCGGCGGTCATCGCCGCCTCGCCCAGCATGTCGAACGAGTAGCGGAAGCCCTGAGCCTCCATCCGGCGGCTGTTGTCGAGCGCCCGCCCGATGGTCTCGCCCGTCACGTACTGCTCGCCCATCATCCGCATGGCGATGTCGACGCCGCCCCGGATCACCGGCTCGCCGCCACGGGCGACGAGGCGGGTCAGGGCCGCGGCGAGGCCGGCATCGTCCGAGGGCGCGGCGAGCCGGCCCGTGACCGCGAGGCCCCAGGTCGCCGCGTTGACGAAGAGCGACGGGCTGCGGCCGAAATGGGCCAGCCAGTCGCCGGGCCCGATCTTGTCGCGGATCAGGCTGTCGCGGGTGTCGGCGTCGGGGATGCGCAGCAGCGCCTCGGCGAGGCACATCAGCGCGACACCCTCCTGGCTCGACAGGCTGTACTCGGCCACCAGCGCCTGGACCCCGCCGCGCCCGCCCTTGGCGCGCAGGGCCGCGATCAGCCGCCGGGCGAGGCGCGCGGTTGCCTCCGCCTCGCCCGCCGACATCGCGGCGGCATCGAGGAGCGGCGGCAGGCAGGCGGGCTCCGGGCGCCGGCAGGCGGCCGTGATCGCCGCGCGCAGCGGCGTCGGCGGCACGACCTCCGCGAAGGCCGAGAAGGGAGGTTCGGCGCTGGGCTCGTCCGTCATGGCGACGCTCGACCGGGGTTTGGGCCGGGGGGATGAACCGGTCCCGCCGGGGCTGCGTTGGCCCCCGACAGGGCGCCCGCGCGAGGCGGCCGTCCGACCCGGACCAGGGAGCATCATCGATGAATCCGAGCAAGGACGCACGCCCCTCGCTGCGTGAATTCGACGCCTACACGGACCGCAACGGCCAGGATCTCGGGGAGGACAGCCCCCTCGACGTCGGCCGCCCCGAAGCGATGAAGCGCGCCCGCGAGGAGGACCCGAGCTGGCAGGCGGAGACCGCGCGGGTCGCCTCGGATTTCCAGCGCGTCGATGCGGTGCAGGGCGGCAGCGTCGCCTCCGTGGAGGCGACCGAGGCCGAGACGCCGCCCGAGAACCTGCGCCACATCTCCGACGCCAGCACCACGCCGAAGGGCTGAGGCGGCGCCAGCCCGCCGCGGCGGGCTCAGCCGAGCGCCTCCGCGAGCAGGCCCGGCACCTCGCCCGAGATCTCCCGGGAGAGGAAGCCGGGGCCGCCGTAGCGGCGGGCAAGGCGGCGGCCCGCCTCGCCGTGCAGGTAGACGCCCCAGAGGGCCGCCTCGATCGGGCCGGTGCCGCGGGCCATCAGACCCGCGATCAGGCCCGCCAGCACGTCGCCGGACCCAGCGGTGGCGAGGCCGACGTGGCCTGCATCGTAGAGCCAGGCCGCGCCGCCCGGCGCGACCACGTAGGTCCCCGCCCCCTTCATCAGCGTCACCGTGCCGAAGCGCTCCGTGGCGGCGCGTGCGGCCTCCAGCGGATCGACCTCGATCGCGGTGCGCTCCTGACCCAGGAGCTGCGCCATCTCGCCGGCATGGGGCGTGATGACCGCGGGGACCTCGAGGCTGCGGGTAAGGTCCGGGGCCGGCGGCAGCGCCGACAAGGCGCCGGCGTCGAGGACGAAGCCTGTGCCGGAGGCGAGCCGCAGGAGCGTTGCCGCGATGCGCCGGGTCGCCGCGCTCGCGAACATGCCGGGCCCGATCAGCGCCGCGTCGCAGCGCTCGGCGCGGCCGGCGAGATCGCCCGCGCAGCTCTCCGAGATGCCGCCGTCGCTGGCCTGAGGCAACCCGAAGACCCGCGCCTCGGGCATCGCAAGGCCGAGGGGGATCGCGAGGTCCCGGCAGGCGGCGATCTGCACCTTGCCGGCCCCGACCCGCATCGCCGCCGTGGCGCTGAGGAGGGCCGGCCCCGGCACCTCGACGCAGCCCGCGGTGACGAGCACGCGGCCCCGCGCATCCTTGCTGTCGGCCTGCGGCGCGGGGATCGGCATCCGGCGCAGGAGGTGCGGGGTGATCGGCGCGGCGCTGCTGTCCATCCTGCCTCCTCGGGGCCGCCGGATCGTGGCGGCCGCGACCCCGCCGCGCAAGCCCGCGGAGCCTGCCCCGCCCTGCGGCACCGTGGCCGGCGAATCGACCGATCGGGCTTTTGAACACGCGGCACCCACGCAGGTTGGTTGTCGCGTGGCCGGAGCGTTTCACCGGCGCTTCGGAGCGTACGGTGCAGCCTGACAGACACGAGACCGCGTCGCCCCACGCGGGCCGTCGCGGAGCCCTGCGGGCGGTTGTGGCGATCCCGGTCTGCAACGAGGAGGAGCGGATCGCGGCCTGCCTCACGGCCATCGACGCGCAGGACGGCCTCGCCCCGGGTGACCTCGGGATCCTCCTGTTCCTCAACAACTGCACGGACGGTACGGCGGAGGCCGTCGAGGCGCTGCGCCCGCACCTGCGCTGCGAACTCCTGGTCCGCTTGCAGGACCATGCGGAGGCCACGGCGGGCTGGGCGCGGCGGGAGGCGATGGAGGCCGCGGCGGCCTGGCTCGACGCGGCCGGGGCCACCGAGGCGGCGATCCTCACGACGGACGCCGACAGCCGCGTCCCGGCGGACTGGGTGTCGGCGAACCTCGCGGCGCTCGCCGCGGGCGCCGATGCCGTCGCGGGGCAGATCGCCCTCGACAGCGGCGAGGCGGCGCGGCTGCCGGACGCGCTCCACGCCCGCGGCCGGCTGGAGGGCACTTACGAGGCGCTGCTGACCGAGCTCGAAGCCCTGATCGACCCGCTGCCGCACGACCCCTGGCCGCGCCACCGCACCACCTCGGGCGCAACCCTCGCGGTGCGCCTCGCGACCTACCGCGCCGTCGGCGGCCTGCCGGCGCTTGCCGTCGGGGAGGACCGGGCCTTCGTGTCGGTGCTCCTCGGCAGCGGCGCCCGCGTGCGCCACGACCCCGCGATCGTCGTGGTGACCTCGGGGCGCCTCGAAGGGCGGGCGCCGGGCGGGGCCGCGGACACGATGCGCCTGCGCTGCGCGGTGCCGGAAAGCCCCTGCGACGCCCGGCTGGAGCCCCTCGGGCGCGCCTTGTTGCGCTACGTCGTCCGCCGGCACCTGCGGCGCCTGCACGCGTCTCACCGGGCCGATCGCGGCGGCCTCTGGGCGCCCTTGCTCGGGGTGCCGCGGGCGGCCGCGGAGGCGATCCTCCAGTTGCCGACGCCTGCGCTCGTCTTCGCCGCGGTGGAGGCCGTCAGCCCCCGCCTCGCCGACGCGCCGCTGCGACCCCGCCAGCTCCCGCTGCGAATCGGCGGGGCGCGGCTCCTCCTCGTCGCGGTGCGGACCGCCGCGAAGCTGCGCCGGGCCCTTCGGGCGCGGCGGCCCGCGGGCCCGATCGTCCCGGTCGCGGCGACCGACCGGCCGAACCATGTCTGAGGCCGGCGCCCTCGCCTACTGCGTTCAGAAGCATGCGGCCCGGCGCCTGCACTACGATTTCCGGCTCGAACTCGGCGGCGCCCTGAAGAGCTGGGCGGTGACCCGCGGCCCGAGCCTCGTCGCCGGCGAGCGGCGCCTCGCGGTCGCGGTGGAGGATCACGCCCTCAGCTACGGCGCCTTCGAGGGCGTGATCGAGGCCGGGGCTTACGGCGCCGGGATCGTGCTGCTGTGGGACCGGGGCACCTGGGTGCCGGACGGCGATGCCGAGGCGGCGCTCGCGTCGGGCTCCTTGGCCTTCACGCTGAACGGCAGCAAGCTGACGGGCCGCTGGCGCCTGATGCGGATGAAGCCGCGGCCGCGGGAGCGTCAGCCATCCTGGCTCCTCGTGAAGTCGCGGGACGCCGCGGCCCGGGACCCGGAAGCGCCCGACATCCTTGAGGCGGAGCCGCGCTCGGTCGCCAGCGGCCGGACGCTCGAAGAGATCGCCGCCGCGGCGACCGGACGGAGAGACGATTGAACCAGCTCACCCCGCCACCCCCCGCCTCGACGAGCCCGACCCGCAGCGCGGTCGCGGCCGCCCGCGCGGTCGCCGCCGTCGCGGCGACCCGCGCCGGCGCCCTCGACCGGGACGACGGCTTCCCGGCCGAGGACGTCGCGGATCTCGCCCGCGCCGGGCTGCTGGCCGCGCCGGTCCCCCGCGCGGACGGCGGGGCCGGCCTCGGCGAGGAAGCCGGCGCGCAGGATCTTGCCGCCGTGCTGCGGCTGATCGGGTCCGGCAGCCTCCCGCTCGGGCGCCTCTACGAGGGCCACGTCAACGCGCTCCAGCTCGTTGCCCGCTACGGCTCGGCGCCGCAGCGGGAGCGCCTCTTCGCGGATGCGCACGGAGGCCACCTGTTCGGGGTGTGGAACACGGAAGTGCCGCAGGACGGGCTCACGCTCGCCGGCGACGGCGCGGTGGCGGAGCTCTCGGGCCGGAAGACCTTCGCGTCCGGCGCGGGCTTCGTGACGCGGGCCCTGGTGACGGCGCGCCGCACCCCGGACGCGCCGCCCCTGATGCTCGTGGCGTCCCTGGAGCCCGGCAGCCGGGCCGACCTGTCGCCGTGGCGGGCCCATGGCATGCGTGCGTCCGCCACCGGCACCGTCGACTTCACCGGCCTCTCCGCCGGGCCTGAGGAGATTCTGGGTGGGCCGGACGACTATCACCGCGAGCCGCACTTCTCGGGCGGCGCCTGGCGCTTCGCGGCCGTGCAGGCGGGGGGCATAGAGGCGGTGTACGAGGCTTGGCGCGGACACCTCGCCCGGGCCGGCCGCGGGGCGGATCCGCACCAGCTCGCCCGCCTCGGCGAGGGTGCGATCGCGATGGGCACCGCCCGCCACTGGGTCGAGCGCGCGGCCGCGGTCGTCGCCGCGCAGGATCTCAGCCCGGAACGGACCGTCGCCTTCGTCAACCTCGCGCGCCTCGCCGTCGAGCGGGCCGGCCTCGACGTGCTGCAGCTCGCGCAGCGCTCGGTCGGGCTCCAGGGCTTCCTGCGCGGGCATCCGCTAGAACGCCTCGTGCGCGACCTCTCCACCTACCTGCGCCAGCCGGCGCCCGACCGCGCGCTCACCACTGCCGCCGCCGAGATCCTCGCCGCGGAGGAGGCCGTGGGCGACCTCTGGGCACCCGGCGAGGCGCCGCGCTGATGCAGGCCGAAGCCTTCCTGGCCGCGGCGGAAGCGCTGCCGCTGGCGGAGCTCGACGCCATCGCCCGCGGGCGCGGCCTCGTCGTCGTCGCCCCGCACCCGGACGACGAGAGCCTCGGCTGCGGCGGCCTGATCGCCCTCGCCTGCGTGGCCGGCCTTCCGGTACGCCTCGTCGTGGTGAGCGACGGCGTCGGCTCGCACCCGAACTCGCGGCTCTACCCCCCGGAGCGCCTGCGCGCCCTGCGCGAGGCCGAGACCCGCGAGGCGGCCGCCGCCCTCGGGCTCGCGCCGCAACACGTCCGCTTCCTGCGCCTGCCCGACCGCTTCGTGCCGACGACCGGCCCCGATGCCGAGGCGGCGGTCGCCGCCATCGTCGAGGCCGTCGAGCGCTGCGAGGCGGGGACCCTGTTCGTGACCTGGCGTTACGATCCGCACTGCGACCACGAGGCCTCGGCCGAACTCGCCGCCCGCGCCCTGGCCCGCCTCCCGGGGATCCGCCTCTACGAGTACCCGGTCTGGGGCTGGAGCCTGCCGCCCGGGACGGAGGTCGGCGACCCACCCCGCGGCCTTCGCCTCGATGTCGCCGCCGCGGGCCCCGCCAAGGCGCGGGCCGTCGCCGCGCATCGCTCCCAGACGACCGCCCTCATCGCGGACGACCCGGACGGCTTCCGGCTCGAACCCGCGATGCTCGCGCGCTTCGCTGGACCGTTCGAGATCTTCCTGGAGGTGGCGCCGTGAGCCGATACACGCGCTCGATCCCCGCGAGCTATTTCGACGAGCGCTACGCCGACGACCCGGACCCGTGGCGCTTCGCGACGAGCGACTACGAGCGCGAGAAGTACGCCGCGACGCTCGCCGCGCTGCCGCGGGCCCGCTACGACGCGATTCTCGAGATCGGCTGCTCGATCGGCGTGTTCACCCGCGAGCTTGCCGCGCGCTGCGACGCCATCCTCGGCCTCGACGTCGCGGAGGCGGCGCTCGAACAGGCGCGCATCCGCTGCGCCGACCAGCCTGGAGCCCGGTTCGCGCGCATGCAGGTGCCCGGCGAATGGCCGGAGGGCCGCTTCGACCTGATACTCCTGTCCGAGGTGGTGTACTATCTCGACCGGGCGGACGTTGGGCGCCTCGTCCAGCGCGTCCGTGAGAGCCTCGCCCCGGGCGGCGACGTCGTGCTCGTGCACTGGACCGGCGAGACCCATTATCCCCTGAGCGGCGACGAGGCTGCCGAGGCGTTCCTGCAGGAGGTCGGCGACGCGCTCGACGTCCTCGCCGCCACCCGTGCCGAGGCGTATCGCCTCGACGTGCTCGGCGAGCGTCGCCTCAGCGGGCCAGGACCTGCGCCGCATCCTTCGTGACCGCGACCGCCTCGGAGACGCTGCTCACGAGCTCCGCGATGTCGCGCACGTTGCCGGAGATGGCCGCGACCGCGCCAGCGGCCTCCTGCATCGCCGCCGACATGTCGCGGGTGACGAGGCTCTGCTCCTCCACCGCCGCGGCCGTGCCCATCACGGTCCCGCGCATCGTGTCGACGCTCGCTCCGATGGTCCGCAGGGACTCCACGGCGCGGCCCGAGATCGCCCGCACGCCGTCGATCTCGGCCGTGATCTGCTCGGTTGCCCGGGCCGCCTGGTTGGCGAGGTTCTTCACCTCGGTGGCCACCACCGCGAAGCCGCGGCCGGCCTCGCCCGCGCGGGCTGCCTCGATGGTGGCGTTCAGCGCCAGGAGGTTGATCTGCCCCGCGATCGTCTGGATCAGGCCGACGATGCCGCCCATGGCCGAGGCGGCCTCCACGAGGCGCCCCGTATGGGCGCCCGCCGCCGCGACTTCGGCGTGGGCCTGGTCGGTCGCCTCACGGGCACTCGCCATGCTCTGCGAAATCTCCGCGATCGAGGCGGCGAGTTCCTCGGCCGCCGCCGCCATGGTCTGCACGGTGCCGGAGGTCTGGCCGGCGGCGGCCGCCGCCGTCGCGGCCTCGTCCCTCGAGCGGCCCGCAGCCCCCTCGATCGCCTGGAAGTTCTCGTCGATGAGCCGCCGGAGGTCGGCGAGGAGCCGGACGTGGCCGGTGATGTCGGTGGCGAACTTCACCACCTTGTAGGGCCGCCCGGCCGCATCGAGGATGGGGTTGTAGGACGCCTCGATCCAGACCGGGCGCCCGCCCTTGCCGAGCCGCTTGTACTGCCCGGCCCGGTAGGCGCCGCCGCGGAGCGCGGCCCAGAACTCGGCGTAGTCGGCGCCCGCCGCCACCTCGGGGGGCACGAACATCCGGTGGTGGCGGCCGACGATCTCCTCGCGGTCGTAGCCCGTCACCGACAGGAAGTTGCCGTTGGCGTCGAGCACGTGCCCGTCGAGGTCGAAGGCGATCATCGCCTGCGCCTTGCTGATCGCCGCGATCGTGCCGGCGCGGTCGGCGTCCTCGGCCTTCTGGCGGGTGATGTCGGTGGCGAACTTGACGATCTTCGTCACCCGGCCGCGCCCGTCGAGCACCGGGTTGTAGGACGCCTCGATCCAGACCTCGCGGCCGCCCTTGGCCAACCGCCGGTACTGGGCGGCCTGGAAACGGCCCGCCCGCAGGTCGCCCCAGAAAGTCCGGTAGGCCTCGCTCTCGGCGAAGGCCGGCTCGACGAACAGGCTGTGGTGGCGCCCCTGGATCTCGGCGAGGTCGTAGCCCACCACGGCCAGGAAGTTCGCGTTGGCGTGCAGCACGCGCCCGTCGAGATCGAACTCGATGATCCCCTGCGCCTTGTCGAGGGCCGCGAGTCTCGCGCGCGCCTCGGCTTGTCGTGCCGCTCCAAACATCGCCCGACCCCCTTCTCGACCCGAATGCCAGCCTGGTCGGCACACGCAACTGGAAGTTGCATGTATTCATCGCCGCACGGGGGTTAACATCGGATCAACGCGTGTGACGACACCGCATCGCCCGTCGCTATCGAAGGTCGGGAACGCCCCGCCCTTCCGGGCAGAAGCGGCTCAGCCCCGCGCGTCGGCGACCGCCGGGAGGCGGTCCTGCGCACGGCCCGGGATGACGACGAGGCGCTGCACCTCGCCGCGCAGGAAGGCCTGCAGGAAGCGGGCATAGTCCCGGAAGGAGACGCAGCCGTTCGAGGCGCCGCTCGGGCCGAGCATGTAGGTGTGCGCGAGGAGCCCGACGCGACCGTGCACGGCGGCGCTGCCGCCCACCGGGTTGAGCCGGATCGCCCGGACCCCGTGGAACGCCTCCTCGCGCTCGGTAAGGTCGTAGATGCCGGGCGGCGTCGCGCCGCGCATCTTCACGTGGACTTGGTTCGGGTCGTCCATGCTGGCGCCGAGGCCCGAATGGGCCTCCAGGCGCTCGCCGTTCGGCAGCGTCACGGTGCGGGCGGAGATGTCGTAGACCGCCGTCGCGGCGGTGGACTCGGTGCCGAGGGCCGGGTTGGGGCTGACGCGGGCCCGGGGGCGCACGTCGATGGAGCCGGTCTCCAGGGCCGCGTAGGCGAGCGCGGGGGTCGCCGGACGCTGGATACCGAACAGCTTCTCGAAGAAGTTCGGCTCCTCGGCCGGAGGGGCGGCCGGCGGCGCTGCCGCGACGCGGGCGGTCCGGCGTGCGCCCTCGGCGTTCCGGAGACGGCGCAGTTCCGGGGGGCGCGGCACGGGCAGCGGCACGCTCTGGGCGAGGCGCTGACCTTCCTGGGTGCCGAGATCCGCGGGCGGCGCCGCGAAGAGGCTGGAGGCGTCGAGCGGCGCCCGGAACGTCTCGGGCTCCATGCGCAGCGAGGTCGCCAGGGCCGCGCGCCAGGTCCGGCGGGCGTCGGGCGTGAGCGCCTCGATGGGATCGGGGGCCTCCGGCACCGCCTCGGCCTCGGCGATGACAGAGTCCGCGCCCTCGCCCGGCACGAACTCACGCGCGGCGATGTCGCTCGTCTCGGATTCGCGCACGGCGACATCTGCCCGGATGCTCCCCGATTCCGCGGGCGCGGGAGCCTGCGGGCTCGTGCCGGAGCCCACGTATCCGCCGAGGGCACCGAGGCCGATCAGCGTGGCGAGGACCGCCGCGGGAGCGAGGCTGCCGCGCCCACCGGCCCGGATCGGGTGCGGCGGTGCGGATTCCGGCCGGGATGCCTCAACCATGCGGACGCTGCTCGCCTCTCGTGCGGGTGCCGGACGATCATGCCCCGGCGCCGGGTGGCGCGGGCGATCGAAGCGGCACCGCTCCGACCCCATCGGTCAGGGCCAGGAAGCCGAGCCGGGCGGGCGATTTCTGGGCGACACTGTGAGCGATCTGAGATCGATTATGGTCGCGCGCCGCATTCGGCGGCCTTAATCGGGCGATATGCAATCGCTCGCGCGAGACATACTCGTATTCGCCCGACGACACGCAGCTCAGCCCATTGGCCGGTACAGGCCAGCCGGGGCCGGCTCGGGCGCGGGAGCGCCTCAGCCCTTCTTCTGCGCCTTCATGTAGCTGCCGATCGCGGACTGGCAGTTCGGCGTCAGCTTCGCGCGGTTCTCCTTGAAGCAGGCATGAACCTCCGGGCTGTCGGGCGCGAGGTCGCCGCAATAGGTCAGGTAATCGCCGGTGCAGTACTGCTTGAGCGCCGCGCGATCGGCAGTCGGCGTCGCGTTCGAGGCGGCTTGAGCGCCGAGCGTCGTGGCGACGAGGGCGATGGCGATGCGAATGAGCACGGGCTTATACTCCGGAACAACCCGGGCCTGCCGGGCGCCGTGCGTAGACCAACGGATCTGGACGAGAATGCGGCTCGCACCGTTGGGTCCCCCGGCATCCCGTGCGGTGGCGCACGGTGCCGTGCCGGCGGAACGGCAGCCCACGGCTCGCGCGTCCATAGGATGGCCATGACCCGGAAGGTCTCCGAAGCATTCGCACGAGGCTCTTCGCGAAAGCAAACAGCAGAGCCGCGGCGAGTGCTTGGCGGATGCCGCTCGCCGCGCAGATCAGGGCCATCAAGGATACCTGCCGCGACCGCGCTGAGGATTTCGAGCGCCTGCGTGTCCTCGCTCCGGGCGGCGTCGAGGCCTGCCTCAGGGCCGCCCGAACGGCCGCGCCGCGGAGGCGAGGCCGGCGGTGACGAGCGCCACGACGGCCTCCACGACGGGGTTGTGCCGCGCGCTCGACCAGACCAGCGCCGCCGCCACGATGTCGACGCGCTCCCGCAGGGGCCGGACGCGCACGCTCGCCGGGGCCAGCCGCTCGAAGCGTGACGGCACGAGCGCGAGGCCCTGCCCGCAGGCCACGAATGCGATCTGGGCGTTGATGGAGCGCACCTCGTGCAGGATGCGCGGGGAGAAGCCGGCCCCGTGGCAGGCCGCCACGACGGCGTCGAAGTAGACCGGGCTCAACCTGCGGGAGAACATCGCGAAGTCCTCGTGCGCGAGGCTTGCGAGGGGGATCTCGGCGTCGCCGGCCAGCGTGTGACCCGCGGGCAGCGCGACCGAGAGCCGGTCCTGCGCCACCGGCAGGGTGTGGATCGCCGGCCCGAGCTCGCCTTCAAGGCGCGCCAGGGCAAGGTCGATGTCCCCGGCCACGAGGGCCGGGACCGCCTCGACGCTGTCGATCTCCTTCACGGCCACCGTGAGGCCGGGGTAGTCCGCGCGCAGCCGCTCCACCAGCGGCGGCAGCTCCTCGAGCATCGCCGAGCTGATCGCACCGATCGTCAGGGTCCCGGTCTGCCCGGCGATGGCCTCGCGCACGGCGAGCTCCAGCCGCTCCAGCTGGGCCGCGAAGGTGCGAACCGCCGGCAGGATGGCCGCGCCCGCCGGCGTCAGCTGCGCGCCGCGCCGGTCGCGCGCGAGCAGCTTGACCCCGAGCGCCTGCTCGAGGGCCTGGATCTGCTCCGTCAGCGGCGGCTGCGACAGGCCGAGGCGGCGCGCCGCGCGACCGAAATGCCGCTCCTCCGCCACCGCGAGGAACGACCACAGGTGCCGGATGAGGCGGACGTTGATCATCGGCGGCGCGGCCCGGTCTGCTGATAGGTTTCGCGTATCACGGGGATCCGACCTTCGTATTTTACCTATCAGTCGCGTGGTGGGAAGAGGCGCCCGACCGCCCTCCGTGAGGCCCCATGCCCGCCCCCGCACTCCTCGCCCCGTTCCTGCTCGTGATCCTCGGCCTCGCCGTCACGCCCGGCCCGAACATGATCCACTTGCTGTCGCGCTCGATCGCGCAGGGGCCCCGCGCCGGGCTGATCTCGCTCGCCGGGGCCGCTCTCGGCTTCGTGGCCTACATGCTGTGCGCGGCGCTCGGCATCACGGCCCTGCTGATGACGGTTCCGATCGCCTACGACGTCCTGCGTCTCGGCGGTGCCGGCTACCTCCTGTACCTCGCCTGGCAGGCGGTGCGGCCCGGCGCGCGATCCCCCTTCGAGGCGGGCGTTCGGGGGCCAAGCAGCCCGCTCCGCCTCTTCCTGTCCGGCCTGGTGACGACCCTGCTGAACCCCAAGGCTGCACTCGTCTACCTCGCCCTGCTGCCGCAGTTCGTGGATCCGGGCCGCGGCAGCGTCTTCACGCAGACCCTCGTGCTCGGTGCCCTCCACATCGGCCTGAACGTCGTCGTCGGGACCGGGATCGCGCTGGCCGCCGGCCGGCTGGCCACCGTCCTGACCGGGCGCCCGGCCTGGATGCGGGCGCAGCGCTGGCTTATGGGCGGGGTGCTGGGCATGTTCTCGGTCCGACTCGTCGCGGAGGCGCATCGCTGAGGTGCCGGCCCGCGTTGATGCGCCGGGCTCCCGCCCCGGGTCGGGACGGGCGCGGCACGCGGGGAGACGAGCATGGATGCGGGACCGGCCATCGATGTCGAGCACCTGAGGTCCTGGATCGGGCGCATGCGCGAGGCCGAGGACATCGTGACGCCCCGGATCCTCGCCGAGTACGCCGCGACCCTCGCGCCCCACCTCGCGCCGGTCGAGCCCGACGCGGCACCGCCCGCCCTGCACTGGTGCCTCGCACCGGAGACGCCGCCCGCCGACGCCCTCGGGCCGGACGGGCACGCGGCGCGGGGCGGTTTCCTGCCGCCGGTCCCGCTGCCCCGGCGGATGTGGGCCGGCGGCGCGGTCGAGACCCTCGATGCCCTGCGCCGGGGGGATGCGGTGCGGCGCTGCGAGACCGTCCGGGAAATCGCCGTGAAGGCGGGGCGCAGCGGGCTCCTCTGCTTCGTCACGGTCGAGCACGCGATCAGCACCGCGCGGGGCCTCGCCATCCGCGAGCGCCAGGACATCGTCTACCGGGAGGCCGCGGGTGCCACCGGCGGCGCGGCCGAGCCAGCCCGCGGGCGGACCGCGGACTACGCCGTCGTCTGGACGGTTCCCGCCACGCCGACGCTCCTGTTCCGCTACTCCGCGATGACCTTCAACGGACACCGCTTCCACTACGACCGCCCCTACGCCGTCGCGGTGGAGGGCTACGACGACCTCGTGGTGCACGGCCCGCTCCAGGCGAGCCTGCTCATGAACCTCGCCGCCAGCCTGACGGGCGCCGTGCCGGGGCGCTTCGCCTACCGGAGCCGCGCGCCGCTGACCGCGAACCAGACGGTCCGGGTCTGCGGGCGCCTCGACCCGGCGGGACGCTTCACCGGCGTCACCCTGGCGGAGGACGACCGGATCTGCATGGAGGCCGAGGCCGGCTGAGGCGGCCCGCCGGCCTCCCCCTACGCGAAGGCTCCGGCGTTGACCTCGCTGGCGCGCACGCCCGCGAGTTCCACGGCGCCGCCGCCCGACAGCACCAGCAGGGCGTTGCCGGTGCTGCTCGTCGTCAGCGCGTAGCTCTGCCCCTGCAGGTCGAGCCGGTCCCCCTGCGCCTGGCTAAAGCCGAGGACGAGGTCGTAGCCGGCATTCGCCCCGATCACGTAGCGGTCGGCGCCGAGGTCGCCCGACAGCACGTCGTCGCCGAGATCCCCCGAGAGGATGTCGTCGCCCTGCCCCCCGTAGAGCACGTCGTTGCCCTGGCCGCCGAACAGCAGGTCGTTGCCGTCGTTGCCGAACAGGACGTCCCGGCCGATATTGCCGAGGACGAGGTCGTCGCCCTGGCCCCCGTAGATGCCGTCGTCGCCCTGGCCGCCCCAGAGCGTGTCCGCGCCCTGGTTGCCGAACAGCAGGTCGTCGCCCTGGTTGCCGTAGACGACGTCGTTGCCGCCCCCCGCCACCGCCGTGTCGTTGCCGCCGAGCAGCAGCACCTCCTGGGCGAGCGGCCCGTAGCTCACGAGGTCCGCCCCCTCCGTGCCGGTGCGCGGCTGCAGGACCGGGACGCCGACATCCGTCAGGATCGCGAGGTCGAGGTCGTTGATGACGTAGCGCGCGCCCCGGTAGACCGCGACGCCGTTCATGAGCCCGGCGAGAGGGTTGGTGCCGGGCGGCTCGGCGATGTTCCCGTAGTGGCCGTAATTGCCCACCGTGAGCGGCACGGGCCCGCCGAACACGGCCTGCGCGGTCGCGCCGTAGAAGCCGAGGCCGCCGTTGAAGCCCGTGACGTTCAGGTCGAAGGTGTTGAGGCTATTGCCCGGGAGCACGCCGGTGCCGCCGTCGCGCAGGCCGTTGAAGCCGAGGCCGTGGCCGAGGCTGTGCGTGAAGATCGAGAAGGCGTCCGTGCGGTCCAGCGGACCGTCGTAGAGCGCGGAATCCGCGGACGGATCGTACCAGAGCTCGTTGCGGGCGTAGTTCGGGTCGAGCCGGATCGTGATGTCGGGCCCCGCGCCGTTCGGATCCACGCCCGTCGCCAGCTCGAACGGCGTGCCATCCTCCAGGAGCGTGTAGCTGCCGTAGGTTCCGATCGGCACGCTGACCGTGCTGGCCGCCTGGGCGTCGCCCACCGGAGCGATGACGATCGCCACCTCGATGGCGGCGCTGCTGTTGATGAACTGCGCCCAGTAGGCGCCGGCCTGGACGGCGGTCGCGAGGATCTGCCCGCGCAGGTCCGCGACCTGGTTGTTCGGGTCGCTCAGCGTGAAGGTGAAGTTCGGATGAGGTGCCATGGGGCGGCTCCGGGAGGCGCATCCGGCCCGTGAGGCGGCATGCGGCGGTTGCGTTCGCCTCGTGCCGGCCGGGCGGAGGTTTCCGCCGCTGCGCCGTGAGGCCCTACCACAAGTTGTAGGAACGCCGTGAGCCGGGGCAATCTACCTAAGCAGTTCGCGAAGAGGAGTTGGGGCGAAGGCTTGCGTCAACGTTAACGTCGTGGGGGATCGACGCGTGCTCGACAGCCAACGCTTGTCGGCCGACCGGATAGCTTGATTGAAGCCTGCCAGCATTCCTGTTCCAATCCGACTTAGAAAAAGACCAATCTAGGCAGGAAATTTCATGCCACGGTACGAGTCCTGGAACGCGGCGCGCGCCGCCGGAATCGTAGCAGAGCACGCTCATCTCGAAGGCGCGACCCTCCCGATCCTGCACGCCCTGCAGGAGACCTTCGGCTACGTGGACGGTGAGGCGACGCAGATCATCGCCGATGCCCTGAACCTGTCGCGGGCCGAGGTCCATGGCTGCATCACCTTCTACCACGACTTCCGCAGCCACCCGGCCGCCGCCCGCACGGTGAAGCTCTGCCGTGCGGAGGCCTGCCAGGCCGTGGGGTCGAACCGCCTGCACGGCGAGATCCTGGGTCGCCTGCAGGTCGACTGGCACGGCACCAGCGCTTCGGGCGTCACCGTCGAGCCGGTCTACTGCCTCGGGCTCTGCGCCAACGGGCCCGCGGCCCTCGTCGACGGCGAGCCCGTCGCGCACCTGACGGCCGACGGCCTCGAGGCCGCCCTGGCGGAGGCCCAGTGATGAGCGTCACCGTCTTCATCCCGCGCGACGCCGTCGCCCTAGGCCTCGGCGCGAACCGCGTCGCCCGCCAGCTCTTCGCCGGAGCCGAGCGGCGCGGCCTCGACGTCACCATCGTGCGCACCGGCTCGCGCGGCCTGTTCTGGCTGGAGCCGATGGTCGAGGTCGCGACCCCGGCCGGGCGCGTGGCCTACGGGCCGGTGACGGCCGGCGACGTCGAGGCGCTGCTCGATGCCGGCCTCTGCGAGGGCGGCGCGCACCCCCTGCGCCTCGGCGATCCGGATCAGATCCCCTACCTCGCCCGCCAGCAGCGGCTCACCTTCCACCGCTGCGGCGTCGTCGATCCCGTGAGCGTCGCGGATTACCGCGCGCACGGCGGCTATCGCGGCCTCGAAGCCGCCCTGCGCCTCGACCAGGAGGGCATCGTCGGGCAGGTGCGCGATTCCGGGCTGCGCGGCCGCGGCGGCGCGGGTTTCCCGGCGGGCATCAAGTGGAACACCGTGATGCTCGCGCAGAGCGACCGGAAATACGTCGTCTGCAATGCCGATGAGGGCGATTCCGGTACCTTTGCGGACCGGATGATGATGGAAGGTGACCCCTTCTCCCTCATCGAGGGCATGACGATCGCCGGCATCGCGGTCGGCGCCACGCGGGGCTACATCTACCTGCGCTCCGAGTATCCGCAGGCCTTCGCGACCCTGAAGGAGGCGATCGCCGAGGGCGAGCGGGCGGGCGTGCTCGGCGCCGACGTGATGGGCTCGGGCAAGGCCTTCCACCTGGAGGTCCGCCTCGGGGCCGGCGCCTATATTTGCGGCGAGGAGACCTCGCTCCTCGAGAGCCTGGAGGGCCGCCGCGGCATCGTGCGGGCCAAGCCCCCGATCCCGGCGCTCAAGGGGTTCATGGGGCGCCCGACCCTCGTCAACAACGTCATGACCTTCACGGCCGTGCCCTGGATCCTGGAGAACGGCGGGGCGGCCTACGCCGCCTACGGCCAGGGCCGCTCCCTCGGCACCCTGCCGATCCAGCTCGCCGGCAACGTGCGGCACGGCGGGCTGATCGAGATCGCCTTCGGGATCACCCTGCGCGAGGTCATCGAGGGCTTCGGCGGCGGCACCCGCTCGGGCCGGCCGGTGCGGGCGGTGCAGGTGGGCGGGCCGCTCGGCGCCTACTTCCCCGACCACCTTCTCGACACGCCCCTCGACTACGAGGCCATGGCGGCCAACAAGGGCCTCGTCGGCCACGGCGGCATCGTGGTCTTCGACGACACCGTCGACATGGCCGCCCAGGCCCGCTTCGCCTTCGAGTTCTGCGCCACGGAGTCCTGCGGCAAGTGCACGCCCTGCCGGATCGGCGCGACCCGCGGCGTCGAGACCATGGACAAGGTCATCGCGGGCATCCGTCCGCGGGAGAACCTGAAGGTGGTCGAGGACCTCTGCGAGGTCATGACCGACGGATCCCTCTGCGCCATGGGCGGGCTGACGCCGATGCCCGTGATGAGCGCGATCACCCATTTCCCGGAAGATTTTTCGCGCGGCGGCGACCTGCCGGTCGCAGCGGAGTGAGGAGCGGTCCCATGGGCCTCATCAAGGAAGTCGATTTCGGCACCCCGATCCGCGTCTCGGATCAGAGCGTGACCCTGACGATCGACGGCGTGCCCGTCACGGTGCCGGCGGGCAGCTCGGTGATGGCGGCCGCCATGAGCATGGGGACGCAGATCCCGAAGCTCTGCGCCACCGACTCGCTGGAGCCCTTCGGCTCCTGCCGCCTCTGCCTCGTGGAGATCGAGGGGCGCCGGGGCACCCCCGCCTCCTGCACCACGCCCGCCGAGAACGGCATGGTGGTGCGCACGCAAGGGGACAAGCTCGCCCGCCTGCGCAAGGGCGTGATGGAGCTCTACATCTCCGACCATCCCCTCGACTGCCTGACCTGCGCGGCGAACGGCGACTGCGAGTTGCAGGACATGGCCGGTGCCGTGGGCCTGCGCGAGGTCCGCTACGGCTACGAGGGCGACAACCACGTCAAGCCGACCGCCGAGAAGTACCTGCCCAAGGACGAGTCGAACCCCTACTTCACCTACGACCCGTCGAAGTGCATCGTCTGCAACCGCTGCGTGCGCGCCTGCGAGGAGACCCAGGGCACCTTCGCGCTCACCATCGCGGGCCGCGGCTTCGACAGCCGCGTCGCGGCGGGCCCGACGAGCTTCATGGACTCGGAGTGCGTCTCCTGCGGCGCCTGCGTGCAGGCCTGCCCGACCGCGACGCTCCAGGAGAAGTCCGTCATCGCCATGGGCCAGCCGGAGCACTCGGCGGTGACGACCTGCGCCTATTGCGGCGTCGGCTGCGCCTTCAAGGCCGAGATGCAGGGCGACCGGGTGGTGCGCATGGTGCCCTACAAGGGCGGCCGCGCGAACGAGGGCCATTCCTGCGTGAAGGGCCGCTTCGCCTACGGCTACGCCACCCACAAGGACCGGATCACCAAGCCGATGATCCGGGAGAAGATCACCGATCCGTGGCGGGAGGTGAGCTGGGAGGAGGCGATCGACCGCGCAGCGTCCGAGTTCAAGCGCATCCAGGCGACCTACGGCCGGGACGCGGTCGGCGGCATCACCTCGTCCCGCTGCACCAACGAGGAGGCCTACCTCGTCCAGAAGCTCGTGCGCGCGGCCTTCGGCAACAACAACGTCGACACCTGCGCCCGCGTCTGCCACTCGCCCACCGGCTACGGGCTGATGTCGACGCTCGGCACCTCCGCGGGCACGCAGGACTTCAAGTCCGTCGAGCAGTCGGACGTGATCCTCGTGATCGGTGCGAACCCGACGGACGGTCACCCCGTCTTCGGCTCGCGCATGAAGAAGCGGCTGCGGGCCGGCGCCAAGCTGATCGTGGCCGATCCCCGCCGCATCGACCTCGTGCGCTCGCCCCACATCCGGGCCGATCACCACCTGCCGCTCAAGCCCGGCTCCAACGTCGCCTTCATCAACGCGATGGCCCACGTCATCGTCACCGAGGGCCTCGTCGACGAGGAGTACGTGCGTGCGCGCTGCGACCTCGGGGACTTCGAGTCCTGGGCCCGCTTCATCGCCGACGAGCGGCATGCGCCGGAAGCGCAGGCCGCGGTGATCGGGGTCGACCCGGCCGAGATCCGCGCCGCCGCCCGGCTCTACGCGCAAGGGGGCAACGCCGCGATCTACTACGGGCTCGGCGTCACCGAGCACAGCCAGGGCTCGACCATGGTGATGGGCATGGCCAACCTCGCCATGGCCACCGGCAACATCGGCAAGGTCGGCGCGGGCGTGAACCCGCTCCGGGGCCAGAACAACGTCCAGGGCTCCTGCGACATGGGCTCGTTCCCGCACGAGCTGCCCGGCTACCGGCACGTCTCGGACGATGCCACGCGCGACGCGTTCGAATCGCTGTGGGGCGCCAAGCTCGACTCCGCGCCGGGCCTGCGCATCACCAACATGCTCGACGAGGCCGTCGAGGGCACCTTCAAGGGGATGTACATCCAGGGCGAGGACATCGCCCAGTCCGACCCCGACACCCACCACGTCACGGCCGGCCTCACCGCGATGGAGTGCATCGTCGTCCAGGACCTGTTCCTGAACGAGACCGCCAAGTACGCCCACGTCTTCCTGCCGGGCGCCTCGTTCCTGGAGAAGGACGGCACCTTCACGAACGCCGAGCGGCGCATCAGCCGCGTGCGCAAGGTGATGGAGCCGCTCGGCGGCTACGGCGACTGGGAGGGCACGATCCTGCTCGCCGAGGCCCTCGGCTACCCGATGCGCTACAGCCACCCCTCGGAGATCATGGACGAGATCGCCGCGCTCACCCCGAGCTTCACCGGCGTCTCCTACGCAAAGCTCGACGCGCTCGGCTCGGTGCAGTGGCCCTGCAACGACGCGGCGCCGATGGGCACGCCGATGATGCACGTCGACCGCTTCGTGCGCGGCCTCGGCAAGTTCATGATCACCGAGTTCGTGGCGACCGAGGAGCGCACGGGCCCGCGCTTCCCCCTCATCCTCACCACGGGCCGCATCCTCTCGCAGTACAATGTCGGCGCGCAGACCCGGCGCACCGAGAACTCCCGCTGGCACGAGGAGGACGTGCTGGAGATCCACCCCTTCGACGCGGAGACCCGCGGGATCGTCGACGGCGACCTCGTGGCGCTGGAAAGCCGCTCGGGCGACATCGCCCTGAAGGCGCGGGTCAGCGAGCGGATGCAGCCGGGCGTCGTCTACACGACGTTCCACCACGCGAAGACCGGCGCCAACGTCATCACCACCGACTACTCGGACTGGGCCACGAACTGCCCGGAGTACAAGGTCACGGCGGTGCAGGTCCGGCGCACGAACCGGCCGTCCGACTGGCAGGCGCGCTTCTTCGAGGAGGATTTCTCGCTGACGCGCATCGCCCAGGCCCTCGACGCGGCGGAGTGAGGCGATGAGCGCGACCACGAACGCCGAGAAGCTCGCGCGGATGGCCAACCAGATCGCGAGCTTCTTCCGGTCCTACCCGGAAGCGGAGGCCGCGGCGGGCGTCCACAAGCACCTCGTCGCCTTCTGGACGCCGCGGATGCGCGAGCGCCTTCAGGCGCACGCGCTTGAGGCCGGCAACACCCTCGACGCCCTCGTCCTCCGGGCGATCCGCGAGGAGCCGCGGGCCGAGAGCCCGGTGCGGGCGGCGACCCGCGATCCGCAGCGCCTCGGGCTCGGGGCGAGCGACGCGGGCTGACCACGCAATTTTTCCCGTTGCGATCGGACTAATCTGTAGCCCAAAACGTATTCGGGCGTAGTCCGGGGCTGGCCGACTTGCTAATCCCATCCTAGAGCCGGTCCGCGTAAAGGCTGGCCTGGGAGGACCACAATGGATACGAGTGTCGCGAGCGCGGGGACACCGCGCGCGTCCAGTCCCGGCTGGCTGTCGCGCGAGAACATCGTCGCGAAACCTGGCTTCAACCGGTGGCTGGTTCCCCCGGCGGCGCTCGCCATCCACCTCTGCATCGGCATGTCCTACGGGCTGTCCGTATTCTGGCTGCCCCTGTCCCGCGCCCTCAGCACGGGCCAGCCGGCGCCGGCCGCCTGCCCGGACATGACGCTCGCCACGGCGCTGGTGACCACCACCTGCGACTGGCGCGTGAGCGACCTCGTCCTCGTCTTCTCGATCGGCATCGTGATGCTCGGCCTGTCCGCGGCGGTGTTCGGCGGCTGGCTGGAGCGGGCCGGCCCGCGCAAGGCCGGGCTCGTGGCGGCCCTCTGCTGGAGCGGCGGCTTCCTCATCGGGGCGGCCGGCGTCTACCTGCACCAGCTCTGGCTGATCTGGCTCGGCATGGGCCTCATCGGCGGCATCGGGCTCGGGCTCGGCTACATCTCCCCGGTCTCGACGCTGGTGAAGTGGTTCCCCGACCGGCGCGGCATGGCCACCGGCATGGCCATCATGGGCTTCGGCGGCGGCGCGATGATCGGCTCGCCGCTCGCCGACCTCTTGATCAACCACTTCAAGGGCCCGGGGCAGGCCGGCGTCTGGCAGGCGCTGGCCGTGATGGGCCTCGGCTACCTCGGCTTCATGATGGCGGGCGCCTTCGGCTACCGCGTGCCGCCGGACGGCTGGACCCCAGAGGGCTGGACGCCGCCGGCCGCCAAGAGCGCGATGATCGCGAGCGGCCACGTGCACCTGAGAGACGCCCACAAGACCGTGCAGTTCTGGCTCCTGTGGGCCGTGCTCTGCCTCAACGTGTCGGCCGGCATCGGCGTGCTCGCCCTCGCCTCGCCGATGCTGCAGGAGATCTTCGGCGGGGCGCTGATCGGCCGGCCGGAGCTCGGCTTCGGGCAGCTCGACGGCGTCCAGAAGGGGCAGATCGCGGCCATCGCCGCGGGCTTCGTCGGCCTCCTGTCGCTGTTCAACATCATGGGCCGGTTCTTCTGGGCCTCCCTGTCCGACCGGATCGGCCGCAAGACGACCTACTTCACGTTCTTCGCCCTCGGCTTCGCCCTCTACGCCGCGGCGCCCTTCGCGGCCGGGATCGGCTCGAAGGCGCTCTTCGTCGCGATCTTCTGCGTGATCCTCTCGATGTACGGCGGCGGCTTCGCGACGATCCCGGCCTACCTCGCCGACGTGTTCGGCACGCAGTTCGTCGGCGCCATCCACGGGCGCCTCCTCACGGCCTGGTCGACGGCCGGCATCGTCGGGCCGCTCGTCGTCACGGCGATCCGGCAGGCGCAGGTCGACGCCGGCATCCAGGGCGCGCAGCTCTACACCCGCACCCTCTACGTGCTCGCCGGGTTCCTGGCCGCGGGCTTCGTCGCGAACCTGCTGGTGCGCCCCCTGGCGCAGCGCTGGTTCATGAAGGACGGGGACCTGAAGCCCACCGGCGCCGCGATCGCCTCGCCGCGCGGCGGCTCCTTCGGCATCGGCCGGGGCGGCTTCACCGCGACCGCGGCGCTCGCCTGGGCCGCCGTCGGACTCCCCATCGCGTGGGGCGTCTGGATCACGCTCTCCAAGGCGCTGATCCTGCTGCGATAGTGACCTCGCGGAGCGGGCTCCCATAAGGAAGCCCGCTTCATATTGAGGCGTCTGCAGCGTCATTCTACCACCGGAGCGCCATGATCTGCATGGCCGCTCGGGTGGTAGTTGCTGAGCCGTGATCGAGAAGCTGGACTACCTCCTCGCCCTGTCCCGCGAGCATCACTTCGGACGCGCGGCGGAGGCCTGCCGGGTCACTCAGCAGACGCTCTCAGCGGGGGTCAAACACCTCGAGAATCGGTTCGGCGTGCAGCTCGTGCAGCGCGGCTCGCGCTTCCAGGGCTTCACGCCGGAGGGGGAGCGCGTGCTCGCCTGGGCGCGGCGCATCGTGGCCGACAGCCGCGCGATGCAGCAGGACGTCGCCACCCTGCGCCAGGGACTTTCCGGCCACCTGCGGATCGCCGCGGTGCCGACTGCGCTGCCGATGGTGGCCGCGCTCACCACGCCCTACCGGCAGCGCCACCCCGACGTCCGGCTGACGATCGAGTCGACGACCTCGTCGGACATCTTCGCGCTCCTCGAAAACCTCGAAGCCGATGCCGGGCTGACCTACCTCGACAACGAGCCCACCGGCCGCGTGACGGCGGTGCCCCTCTACCGGGAGCATTACCGCCTCCTCACCGCGACGGGCGGTCCCTATGCCGACCGCGACCGGGTGACCTGGGCGGAGGTCGGGCGGATCCCGCTCTGCCTGCTCACGCCGAACATGCAGAACCGGCGGATCATCGACGAGCAGATCCGCAGGGCCGGCGGGGAGCCGGCGCCCACCCTCGAATCCAACTCGATGATCGTCCTGATGACGCACGTCCACACCCTGCAATGGGCGAGCGTCATGCCGGCGATCCTGGCCGACGCGCTGGGTCCGCGGGACGGCGTCCGCGCGATCCCGATCGTCGATCCGGACCTCGCGCACACGATCGGCCTCGTGGCCCCGCGCCAGGACCCCGCGACCCCGATGGTGTCGGCCCTCGTCGCCATCGCCCGCGACGTGGCCCGCGACCTGCGGCGCAAGGCGGAACCGATCTCGCCACCCTGATCGCAGGCGACGCGGAGGCCCCTCAGGCCGGCGGGCGCCGCCGAGGCGAGGCCAGCACCTTGCGGAGCGCGGCGGCGATCTGCTCGGCCGAGTAGGGCTTGCGCACCAGCTCGAAGCCGTGGGCATCGTCGCGGGCGAGGACGTCGCTGTAGCCGGTCATCAGGATCACGGGCAGGTTCGGGTGGTCGGCCCGCAGGCGCCGGGCGAAGGCCACGCCGCCCATGCCGGGCATCACCACGTCCGAGAATACGGCATCGAACCGGAAGGGCGCCCGTTCGATCTCGGCGAGGGCCGCCTCGGCGTTGTGGGCCCAGACCGTCCCGTGGCCCAGGTCCTCCAGGAGCTGCGTGCAGAAGCGCCCGACCTCGAGGTTGTCCTCCACAACGAGCATGCAGAGCGCGCGCTCCGCCAGCGGATCGGGGAGCCGGGTTCGGTCGGCCTCGCCGTCCGTCCGCTCCGCATCGGCCTGGGGCAGGTAGAGCGTGAAGGTCGTCCCGCGACCGAGCGCGCTCGCGACGTCGACGTCGCCGCCTGACTGCTTGGCGAAGCCGATCACCTGGCTGAGGCCGAGCCCCGTGCCCTTGCCGACCTCCTTCGTCGTGAAGAAGGGCTCGAAGATCCGCGTGAGCAGGTCACCCGGGATGCCCTCGCCTTCGTCCGCGACGGAGACGGCCGCGAAGGGCCCCTTCGCGCCCGCGTGACCGCGGATGGGCGGCAGCGGCAGCGCGCAGGCGAGCCGGATGGTCAGGGCACCCTCCCCCGCCATGGCGTCGCGGGCGTTCACCGCGAGGTTGACGAGGGCTGTCTCGAACTGGCTCGGGTCGGCCCGCACGTGGCACGGCGTTTCGGGCAGGTCCGTGAGGATGCGGATGCGTGCGCCCGTCACCGCGCTCAGCATGTCGGAGACGCCGCGCAGCCGCTCGCCCACCTCGAACACCTCGGGCGCGAGGGCCTGTCGCCTCGCAAAGGCGAGGAGCTGGTTCGTCAGCCTGGCGGCGCGGTCGACGGTGTCCGCCACCGCTTCGAGGTAGCGGGTGCGCCGCTCTTCGGGCAGGTTCGGCCGGCGCAGGAACTCCACGGATGAGCGGATGATGGTGAGCAGGTTGTTGAAGTCGTGCGCGACGCCACCCGTCAGCTGGCCCACCGCCTCCATCTTCTGCGCGTGGCGCAGCGCCTCCTCGGCCCGCGCCAGCTGGTCCTGGCTCCGCAGCCGGTCGCTGACGTCGTGGGCGTACTGGAAGGCGCCGATCCGCCGCCCGGCAGCGTCCGTGAGCGCCGTGAACTTCAGCTCGTAATAGGGGCGCTTCCGGTCGGGCTCGCCGAACGCCTCGACCAGCGTGAACTCCTCGCCGGCGAGCGCGCGGGACCATGCGCTCCGCGCCGCGGCCCGGTCCTCCGGATGGTCGGCCAGCAGGTCGAGGAGGTTGTCTCCCACGCCGGGGCGCACGCCGTAGAGCGCCTGGAACTCGTCGGCGTAGGCGCGGTTCACGGCGAGCACCCGGAACTCCGCGTCGAGGGCGGCCACGAGGGCGTCGGTCGTCTCGAACACGTCGGCCCAGAGCTTGCGCTGCGCGAGCGCCGCGTCGACCCGGCGCTCCAGCGACTCGTTCATCTCGCGCAGCCGCTCCTCGGCGAGCTTGCGGTCGTGGACGTCCTCGACGACGCCGTACCACCGGATGATGGCGCCGGCCGCGTCGCGGCGCGGGCGGGCACGGGCGCGCATCCAGCGGTAGGTGTCCGTCCCCGCCATGCGGATCCGGTAATCGACGTCCACCGGATCGCCCGAGGCGAGGCAGTTCGCGAAGACCGTCATGGTCCAAGGCAAGTCGGCCGGGTGCAGGGCCTTGGCCCAGCCGGAACCGTCGGGCTCGCCGGGCTGCTGCCCCGTCAGCTCGAGCCAGCGATTAGAGTAGGAGGTGATGTTCCCGGCCGGGTCGCAGGTCCAGGGCACCTGCGGGTTGAGCTCCACCGTGTGGCGGAAGTGATCCTCGCTCTCGCGCAGGCGCGCCTCGCTCACGATGCGGTTCGTGGTCTCGGCGGTGACGCAGAACAGGCCGCAGACCCGGCCCGCCTCGTCGAGCACCGGCGAGTAGGTGAAGGACCACCAGCTCCGCTCCGGCGTGCCGGCGCGCGACAGGTCGAGCATGACGTCGGTGAGGGTCTGGCTCTCCCCCGCCAGGGTGGCGTCCACGAGCGGCGCGATCTCCGACCAGATGCTCGCCCAGACCTCCCGGAAGGGCCGCCCGAGCGCCGTGTCCAGCCGGTAGCCGAGGATCGGCCGGTAGGCGTCGTTGTAGAAGCAGAGGAGGTCCGGCCCCCAGGCGAGGAACATTGCCGTCGGGCAGGCAAGCATCAGCGACAGGGTGCTGCGCAGAGTGGGCGGCCAGTGCTCCGGGGGGCCGAGGGGCGTGGTCGACCAATCCCGGGCACGGATCTCGGCACCCGTGCTGCCCCCGTGGGGTAGGAACGAGAACGCGTCGGTCACGGCATCCGAAACCCGGGTGAGCGCGTCCCGCGCGATGTCTCGCGTGGGGCCCTGCCGGGCAACGTCCAACTGCGCATGGCCCTGATGAAACCTCTGAACGCTACCCCGACAGCCGGCGTGCTCGCGGGGGCTCGCGGTGTCGCTAAGCCATAACGAGATCTCGGCGCGTCGGTTGCGCGTCCGGCGTGCCACGACAGCCTTAGTTTCGCCGCCCCGAACTCTATCAGACGGAACTTTCCCGGCACTCCAAGCCTGTCTGTTCGATGCGTCGCGCTGAAACGACCGAGTCCGAGGCCGCGCGCCTGCGTGCCCTCGACCGCTACCAACTGCTCGACACGCCGCGCCAGCAGGATTTCGACGAGATCGCCGAGGCTGCGGCCGAGCTGTGCGGAACGCCGATCGCGGTGGTCAACCTGATCGGCGACGGGCGCCAGTTCTTCAAGGCGGAGGTCGGCCTCGGCGTCCGGGAGACGCCGCTCGACACCTCGTTCTGCCGCCAGGCGATCCTGCAGGAGGATTTCCTGTGCGTGCCGGACGCCAGCAGCGACGGTCGCTTCGCGGGCAATCCCCTCGTCACGGGCGAGTCGGGCCTGCGCTTCTACGCCGGCGCCGTCCTGCGGACGGCCGAGGGCTACGCGATCGGGACCGTCTGCGTCCTCGACACGAAGTCCCACGATCTGACCGACCGGCAGCGGAAGGGGCTGATGCGGCTCGGCCGCCAGACCATGGCCCAGAAGGAGCTGCGCCGGGTGCTGCGCGAGCAGGCCGAGCAGCGCCTCCTCCACGAGCGCATCCTCGACAGCGCCACCGACTACGCCATCGTGGCGACCGATCCGGAGGGGCGGGTGACGCGCTGGAACGTGGGCGCGGAGCGGATCCTCGGCTGGAGCGAGGCCGAGATGCTCGGCCGGCCGCTCGATGCCTTCTTCACGCCGGAGGATCGCGCGGCCGGGCGGCCGGAGACCGAGCGGCGGCTGGCGCTGGAGGACGGGCGCGCGGCGGACGAGCGCTGGCACCTGCGCCGGGACGGCTCCCGCTTCTGGTCGTCCGGCGAGATGATGCCGCTGCGCTCCGAGGACGGCACCCTGCAGGGTTTCCTGAAGATCCTGCGCGACGGCACGGAGCGGCGCCGGACGGACGCCGTGCTGGAAGCGAGCGAGCTGCGCTATCGCTCCCTCGTCGAGGTGAGCCCGCAGGTGGTCTGGTTCGGCGACGCCGCCGGCAACGTCACGTATTGCAACGCCTACTGGTACGACTACACGGGCCTCGCTCCCGGCGAGATAGGCGAGGCGAGCTGGATCGGCGTGATCCATCCCGATTACGGGGAGGCGACGCGCGAGACCTGGCTCGCCTCCGCCCGGTCGGGGCAGCCCTACGAGGTGGAGTTTCCGCTCCGCCGCGCGGACGGGCAGTATCGCTGGTTCCTGTCCCGGGCCCAGCCGGTGCGCGCCGCGGACGGGAGCGTGCTGAGCTGGATCGGCACCTCGCTGGATATCCACGAGCGCAAGGTGGCCGAGGAGCGCTTCGAGGCGCTGACCGAGCTCGCGCCGGCCATGATCTGGTTCGGCAATCCGGATGGCAGCCTCAGCTACTTCAACAACCGCTGGTACGCTTACACCGGACAGACCCCGGAGGAGGCGCTGCCCATGGGCTGGGACCGGCCGGTGCATCCGGACGACCTGCCCGCCCTGCTGGAGGCCTGGGAGCGGGCGCGCGCGCAGGAGACGGTCTACGACACGGAAGCGCGCCTGCGCCACCACGACGGGAGCTATCGCTGGTTCCTGATCCGGGCCGAGCCCCTGCGGGACACCAGCGGCGCGATCGTCGGCTACCTCGGCAGCAACAGCGACATCCACGACCGCCGCCGGGCCGAGGAGGAGCTCCGCCGGACGCGGGAGCAGCTGCGCCTCGCGGTCGAGGCGACCGGGACGGGCGTGTTCGACTACGACCTCCTCGCCGGCGACCTCGAATGGGACACGCGCACCCGCGCCCTGTTCGGGCTGCCGCCCGAGGCACCCGTCGATTACGGAATCTTCCTCGACGGCCTGCACCCGGACGACCGCGGCTGGGTCGACGAGGCCGTGCGCGCCGCGCTCGATCCGGCCGGCTCCGGCACCTACGACATCGCCTACCGCACCATCGGGCTGCAGGACGGCGTCGAGCGCTGGGTCGCGGCCATGGGCCAGGCCTTCGTGGTGGACGGCCGGACGGTCCGCTTCATCGGGACCGTGCGGGACGTCACCGAGCGCCGGCGCGCCGAGGAGGCCCTGCGCTCGACCGAGGAGCGCTACCGCCTCGCGGCGTGGGCGACCAACGATGCGATCTGGGACTGGGACCTCGCCGCCGACCACGTCCAGTGGAGCGAGGCGATGCAGACCCTGTTCGGCTACGCCCCGGACGCGGTCGGCCGCGACGGGGCGTGGTGGACGTCGCGCATCCACCTCGAGGACCGGGAGCGCGTGAAGGCCGGCATCTACGCGGTGATCGACGACAGCACCGAGAACTGGACGGACGAGTACCGGTTCCTGCGGGCGGACGGCACCTACGCGCACATCCTCGACCGCGGCTACGTGCTGCGCGATGCGGCCGGCGTCGGGATCCGGATGATCGGCGCGATGCTCGACATCAGCGAGCGCAAGCGCGCCGAGGAGCACCAGCGCCTGCTCGCCGGGGAATTGCAGCACCGGATCAAGAACACGCTGGCGATGGTCCAGGCCATCGCGAGCCAGACCTTCCGCAACGCCACAGACGTCGAGGCCGCCCGGGAGGCCTTCTCCGCGCGCCTGATCTCGCTCGGGCGCGCCCACGACATCCTCACCCAGGCGAGCTGGGCGCAGGCGCCCATCGCCGAGGTGGTGGAGGGCGCCCTCGCGGTCCACCGCGGCGGGGCGGCCTGCCGCATCCGCACGAGCGGGCCCGGGGTGCTGCTCGCCGCCAAGCCCGCCCTAGCCCTGGCGCTCGCCCTCCATGAGCTCGCCACCAACGCGGCGAAGTACGGCGCGCTCTCGAACGCGGAAGGCAGCGTCGACCTGCGCTGGCACGTGGTCCACGAGGGCGAGGCGCCGCGCTTCTGCCTGACCTGGTCCGAGCAGGGCGGCCCCCCGATCCTGTCGGTGCCGAGCCACCGGGGGTTCGGCTCGCGCCTGATCGAGCGCAGCTTCGCGGCCGAGGTCGGGGGCGACGTCCGGCTCACCTACGCGCCGACCGGTCTGGTCTGCCGCCTGGAGGCGCCCCTCGATGCCATGCAGGACGCGACCGGCGTCGCGGCCGCCTGACGGGACGGGTATCCACGACGTCGCCGACAACCCAGGATCGCATGACGGCGCCGCGGCCGTGCTATAGCGGGCGCGTTGCAACATCAGGCCCTTCGACCGCTCCATGGATCAACCGCTCGCCGCGCCGGTGCCGGGAGTCGGCCGGCTGACCCCGTCGGCGGCCCTGCGGCGCCCGACCCTGCGCCAGGTGCGCCTCGCCACCGGGCTCGTCCTGTTCGCCTACGTGCTCACGCACCTCGTCAACCACGCGCTCGGCAACGTGTCGCTCGCCGCCATGGATGCCGGCCTCGACGTGGCCTCGGCGATCTGGCTGACCGGCCTCGGCCTTCCGGTGCTCTACGGTGCCCTCGTCGGACACCTGCTGCTCGGCCTCTACGCCCTCTACGAGCGGCGCTTCTTCCAGTGGAAGGCGTCCGAGGCGGTCCAGCTGGTGCTCGGGCTGCTGGTGCCTGTGCTGCTCCTCAACCACGTCGTGGCGACCCGGATCGCCTACCAGACCGAGGGGCTGGAGAAGGGCTACGCGCAGGAGCTTTACGCCCTCTGGGTCGCCGCTCCGCAGAGCGGCGCCATGCAGGCGGCGCTCCTCGTCGGCGCCTGGGCGCACGGCTGCGTGGGCCTGTATTTCTGGTTGCGGCTGAAGCCCGGTTTCGCGGCGGCCGGCCCGTGGCTGCTCGCTTCCGCCATCCTGGTTCCGGTCCTGGCGCTGCTCGGCTTCGTGCAGGGCGGCCGCGGCATCGCCGTGCTGGCGCAGGATCCTGCCTGGCGGGCGGAGGCGCTTCGGCCGATCCATTTCGGGCGGCCCGAGCAGGTCGAGCGGCTCAAGGCGATCCGGGACGGCCTCCTGATGGCATATGGCGGAGCCGTCGCCCTGGTCCTCGCGGCCCGGGGCCTGCGGACGCTGACGGAGGTCCGGCACGGCACGATCCGCATCGCCTACCCGGACGGGCGCGTCGTGCGAGTTCCACGCGGCACGAACGTGCTGGAGGCGAGCCGGCGCCACAACCTGCCGCACGCGAGCGTCTGCGGCGGGCGCGGGCGCTGCTCCACCTGCCGGGTCCGTGTCTTCGACGGTGACGACGGGCGCGGCCTCCCGGCACCCTCGAAGGCCGAGCAGGCCGTGCTCAGCCGCGTCGGCGCGACGCCCGGCATCCGGCTGGCCTGCCAGCTCGTCCCGACCCGCGATCTCTCCGTGACGCCCCTGTTCCCGCCGCGGCAGGTGCCGGCGCGGCGCCTGGAGCCCGCGCAATCGGGCGAGGAGCGCTTCATCGTCGCGATGTTCGTCGATCTGCGGGACTCGACGCGGATGGCGGAGGAGCGCCTGCCCTACGACACCGTGTTCATCATCAACCGGTTCCTGGGCGCGGTCGGGGACGCCGTGCGGGAATCGGGCGGTTCGGTGAACCAGCTCCTCGGCGACGGGATGCTCGCGCTGTTCGGCTTGCAGACCGACCCCTCGACCGCCGCGCAGCAGGCCCTGCGGGGCGTCGATCTGATCACCGAGCAGGTCGCGGGCCTCAACCGGCTGCTCGCCGCCGATCTCGGCCAGACGCTGCGCTACGGCATCGGCCTCCATGCCGGCATGGCCATCGTCGGCGCGATGGGGGACCACGCGGACGCGCGCTTCACGGCCCTCGGCGACACGGTGAACGTGGCCTCCCGTCTGGAGAGCCAGACCAAGACGCTCGGCTGCATCGCCCTGGTGTCCGAGGCCGTCTACGTCGCGGCCGGGGTGGAGCTGCCGTCCCTCCGCGAGGTGGTCCTGCCTGGGCGCTCGGAGACCCTGCGCGTCAAGGCGCTCGGCCGCCAGCGCGCTGCCGCGGCGGTCGGCGGAACGGCCGGCGCCGGGCTCGTCCGCTGAACGGCAGCCCGCGCGGCATCATCGTCGCCGGAAAGGCTCCCTCACAGCTGCGCCGAGAGGATCTCGGCGAGGGTCACGTTCCGCCCTGCCTCGCGCGACAGGCGCAGCATCGTGGACTGGCTGAAGCGCGGGTCACAGGTGACCTCATGGCCGATCCAGTCCGGCAGCGTGACGGCCTGCGCCTCGTGGTCGAGTTCAACCTCGGCGAGCACCATGCCGGCCAGCGTGCCGTCGTAGACGTCCACCTCCCAGGTCAGGCCGCCGTGCGGGACGCAGTGGCGCGTCCGCTGGATCAGGCAGGTCTCGCAGACGAGGCTCAGCATCTGCTCCGCGTCGCCCCGCGGGATCTCGTACTCGAACTCGGCCCGCGCCAGGCCGGTGCGGTTGCCCTTCACCGTGAGCCAGGCCCGCTCCTCGTCGAGGCGCACCCGCACCTTGCCGGAGGCGAAGTGGCCGACGAGCCCGTCCGTGAGGCGCCGCGTGCTCGCGACCTCCCCGCGCCAGCCCTCGTGGGCCACCAGGAACTTCCGCTCGACCTCGAAACGCATCACGCCGCACTGCCCGGACGACGGGAGCGCCTGCCCGTCTCCTTCCAGGAGCGCGGCCTAATGCAATTTCCGATCGCTCGCCACCGGTCCGGTTGCACGACTGCCGCCGGAGCGTCGCGCTCCGAGGGTCCGCCCGGCTCGTCGGGCCCAGGCTTGGCGCGGCGCTTCCGCCGCAGGTTGAGCCAGGAACGGCGCTATCCCGCCTACGTTGCCCGGCGAACCCCAAGACAGCCACGGAGCAACGACGGCATGGCCAGCACGGACATCGGCACGATCTACGCGGGCGCGCTGCGCAACACCCGCGCCCTGGAGAAGCAGGGCCTGGAGCAGATGGAGCGGCAACTCTCCGGTCTCGAGCGCTACCCCGACTACGCCGCCGTCCTGCGTCGCCACGTCGAGACGACGAAGGTGCAGATCGATCGCCTCGACAAGGCGCTGGAGGCGGTCGGCGAGAGCCCGTCGTCGTTCAAGGAGGCCGTGACGAGCGTCGCCGGCTCCATCGGCGCGGCGGTGCACGCCACGGCGCAGGACGAGACGCTGAAGAACCTCTACGCGGGCTACGCCTACCAGTACGATCAGGTCGCGGCCTACCGGTCGCTCGCCGTCATCGCGGAGCGGGCCGGCAAGTCCGATCAGGTCTCCTTCTTCCGCGCCGCCGTCGACGAGGAGACGATGGCGGCCGAGGAGATCGCCGCCCTGATCGAACCGGTCACCCGGACCTACCTCGACCTGACCATGAGCGGCGAGAAGGCCGACAGCTGACGGAGCGTCGCCGTGGACGATCCGACACCGGTCGCCGTCACCGTCGAGGCCTGCGGCGAGAGCCGGGAGCGCTTTCGCTGGCACCTGACGGACCGAGACGGCGTCTCCGTCCGGGTCTCGCCGGAATCCTACGGCTCGGCCGAGGATGCGGACGAGGCCGGGCGGGAAGCCCTTGGCGCCTTCGGGGCCGCGCAGCAGGGCTGAGCCCTCCTTCTCAGCGAACCATCCCAGTGTATCGGAGCATCCCGGCGGCCGCGACGCAGGCCGCCCCCGGATGCCTCATTCAACGTCGATCTGCCGGCCGAACGGATCCTCGGCCGGCAGCAAATCAGGCCTGATCGGGTGGGTGGCCCTGAGCCCGCGGTCCGTTTTCGGGGGCCTGTCCGCGGGCGGGCTCGTCCGGCGCGGCGCCGACGAGCGTCTCGGTCCTGGCGCGCAGCGCCTGGACGCTGCGGTAGCCCACCGAGGCGGCGACCTCGCGCGGCCCCTGCCCGTCCGCGGCAAGCGCCAGCGCCCGGACCACCCGCGCCCGCACCCGCCACTGCCCGAAGCTGAGGCCCGTCTCGCGCCGGAAACCGCGCGTCAGCGTCCGGCGGCTGACGCCGGCCTGATCGGCCCATCGATCGAGGTCGAACGCGGCCGCCGGATCCGCGATGAGGCCGAGGCAGACGCGCCGAAGCCGCTCGTCGCCGGGGAGCGGCAGGGTGAGGCGGGTCTCGGGGGCCCGCCGGATCTCGTCGAGCACCAGCGCGGCGAGGTGCCCGCCGCGCCCGGCCTCGTCGTAGTGCACGGGCTCCTCGGTCAGGGCGCTCAAGGCGGCGGCGAGGAGGGGCGAGACCTCGATGACCCGCGCTCGGCCCGGAAAGCCCGCCAGCGCTTCGACTGCCAGGTAGGCCGAGCACATCGCAACGGAACCGTGCATCGCCACCGCGTGGGGCAGGCGCGGCGGGATCCAGAGCGCGTGGCCCTCGGGCACTACCCAGGTCCCGTCATCCGCCGTCGCCATCATCAGGCCGGCCGTCGCGTAGAGGAGCTGCGCGCGGGGATGGGCGTGCAGTCCCGTGCGGCTGCCGGCCGCGAATTGCTTCGGCATCACCGCGACGGCGCGCGGAACGTCCTGGTAGTCCTCGGCCCGGATCGACCGCATCGTGCTCTCCCGAGCCTCCGGTTTGGCCCGAACGCGTACACCTTCGGCCCGACGCCGTTCAACGGGTCAGCTAGAATGGCGCAGGCCCGTGGAGTTGCCCGCCCGATGGAAGCCGAGACCTTGTCCCGCCGCACCCTGCGCTTCGTCAACGTGGCGCACGCCCTCGATCACTTCGTGCTGCTGATCTACCCGACTGCGGTGCTGGCCATCGCGGCGCAGACAGGCCTGAGCTACGGCGAGCTGATCGGGCTCGCCACGGGCGCCTTCGTGGCGTTCGGCCTCTGCTCGCTGCCCATGGGCTGGCTCGCCGACCGCTTCGGGCGCCGGACCATGCTGGCGATCTTCTTCTTCGGCTACGGCCTGTCCTGCCTCGGCGTGGCGAGCGCCGCGAGCCCGACGGCCTTTGCGGCGTGGCTCTGCGTGCTGGGGCTGGCCTCGGCGATCTACCACCCGGTCGGCTCGACCATGCTGGTGACCCACGCCCGCCGCCTCGGCCGGGACCTCGGCATCAACGGCGTCTGGGGCAACTTCGGCGCCGCCACCGCCTCCGGCGTCACCGCGCTCCTGGCCGCCGGGCTCGGTTGGCAGGCGGCCTTCATCGTGCCGGGCCTCGTCTGCCTCGCCTGCGGGACCGCCTTCCTGGCGCTCGTCCCAGGTGACGGCGCGGGCGTCGCCGGCAAGGGCGGGGCCGCATCCCTCATCCCGGTGGCGCGCCCGTTGCCGCTCCTCGTGGTGTTCGCCTTCGCGATCGTGGCGGGCGGCATGACCTTCAACATCACGACCATCGCCCTGCCGAAGGTCATCGACGAGCGCGTCGGCGACGGGCTGCCCCTCGCGCTGATCGGCTCGCTCGCGACGCTGGTCTTCGTGTTCGGCGCCCTGACTCAGCTCCTGATGGGGCGCCTGATCGACCGCTACAGCCTGCCGACGCTCTTCCTCGCGCTCTCCACCCTGCAACCGATCGGCCTCGGCCTCGCGGCGGTCAGCACGGGCGTGCCGCTCCTCGTCGGGCTCGTGCTGACGATGGCGGCGCTCTACGGACAGGTCGTGATCAACGACGCGATGGTGGCGCGCTACGTCCCGCCCGCCTATCGGGCGCGGGCCTACAGCGTGCGCTACTTCCTCGGTTTCACGGTGAGCGGCTTCGTCGTGCCCCTGATCGCCCTCGTGCACGACCGCGGCGGCTTCGGCCTCGTCCTCGGGATCTCGGCGGCCTTCGGGGCCGTGATCGTCGCCTCGGCCCTCGGCTTCTTCGCACTCACGCGGCAGGAACGGTCCCGCAGCCTCGCGCCCGCCGAGTGAGGCCATGCGCCGCTGCTGCTCGGCGGGCGGGGCGGCGATGCCTCACGCGTCGTGGTTCGATCCGATCTACCGGGCGGGGATCAGGCTCGGCGATCCGGCGCTCACCTGCGCGTAGAGCGCCTCGCACCGGTCGAGCCAGCGCTCTCGGGTGAACAGGCGCAGGACGCGGGCGCGCGGGATCGTCCGTGGGATGGCCGAGGCCTTCGGGATCGCCCGCGCCAGCTCGGCCTCGTCCCCGCACGGCACCAGGGTTCCGGCCTCGCCGACGATTTCGGGGGCCGCCCCGGCCGCGAACCCGGCGACCGGCAGGCCGCAGGCCATCGCCTCCACCGCCGAAAGGCCGAACGGCTCGTCCCAACAGGGCGTGAACAGGAAGACGGAGGCGCGGCCGACCGCCTCCGCCAGCGCAGGGCCGGCGAGGTGGCCACCGTAGCGGACCGGCCCGCCGAGGCGCGGAGCGACCTCGCTCGTCCAGTAATCGGGATCCTCGACCGGGCCGAACAGGGTGAGGGGCACGCCAGCCCGACGGGCCGCAGCGACCGCGTGGTGCGTCCCCTTGACCGGCGCAACGCGCCCGACCCAGACGGCGCTGCCGTCGCCGCTCTCACAAAAGGGCCAGACGGCCGGATCGATGCCGTTGTGCAGCACCGAGACCTCCGGGGGCGCCCCGTCCGGCCACCAGGCCCTCCGCTGCGCCTCCGACGTCACCGTAAGGCGGTGGGTCGGGCCCGGGCTCGCCTGCACGAACCAGCGCAGCGCGTCGTAGGGCGGCACGTGCAGGCTGGTGAGCGTGGGCGTCGCGGCCGTGCGCCGTGGCTCCAGGGCGAGGCGGCTGAGGCTGTTGTTGTGCACGATGTCGAAGCCGCCGGCCGCGATCCGATCGCAGGCCGCGCCGTAGCCGGCATCCAGATGAGCCTTGAGCCCCGCGTCGCCGCGGTGCTCCAACCCCGGAAAGCTGCGCTCGTGGTGGACCGGGATCACGGGGTCGAGGACGAAGCGCCGATCGCTGTCGCCGGAGGCAAACAGCACGACCTCGTGTCCGCGCTCCGTCAGCCCCTCGGCGAGGTGCCAGGTGTAGGCCTCCATGCCCCCCGCGAAGGGCGCGGCGACGGGGTGACGCAGGTGGGCGAGGAGCGCGATCCTCACGCCGAGGCCGGCAGGGGCTCGCCCGCCGGCGCCGCCGTGGCCCCTGCGTCCCGCGCCGCGAGGTGTCGGATCACCGAGGCGGCGTTGGTGTAGGGTTCGTGGCTCCGCTGGCCGGTCAGCGCCAGATCCTCGGCGCCGGGGCGCCGGAGGATGCGGATCGGCCGGTCGGGTGCGTCGTCGATCAGGCCCATCATGCGGAACGCGTGCAGCCAGTGGCCCATGGTCCGGTAACCCCACTTGGCCTCGAACAACTCGGCGTTGCGCACCACGCTCTCGAGGTGGTGGACGGGGGGCATGTGATGCGGATGGTACTGGTGATAGGCCAGGGCGCCCTTCATCCATGCGATCGGGATGCCGCTGCAGTCGAGGAGCTTCCCGAAATCCGTGTCCTCGCCGCCGTAGCCCGTGTAGCGCTCATCGAAGCCGCCGGTGGCCCGGAAGGTCTCCCGCCGGATGGCGAAGTTCAGCGACCAGAAGCAGCGGTAATCATTGCAGATCTCGATGCCGGAGGCTGGGGGGCCGCGCCGGTCGGAGTGCCGCTCGGCCACCGCCGCGAGATCGGCGTAGTCCCAGGCGCCGAGCGTCGCGCGTTCGGGCAGGTGCAGCACCTCGCCCATCAGGAGCCCGTCGAGCTCGCCGAGCCCGCGGGCGTAGTCCGCCACGAGGTCGGGCGCCGGGATGCAGTCGACGTCGAGGAACGCGACCGCCTCTCCGCTTGCCGCCGCGACGCCCCGGTTGCGCGCCGCCGCGAGCGGCAGCTCGCGACCCGGCACCGGGATCTGGCGGACCGGAAAGGCGACCTCCGGCAGGTCGTAGGGCGCGTCCTGCATCACCGCGACGATGAACTCGGCGGGCGGCTGCGTCTGTCGCGCGAGGCCGGCGAGCACGTTGCGCAGGTGCGCCGGCCGCCCCTTCGCGAGGGTGACGACGGAGAGGTTGAGCATGCGGCGGTCGGTCTCCGGCAATGCGGGGTGAGAATAGCGGGGCAAGATTCCTGAGCGGTCAGCCCGTGGCGACGACCCGGAGGGGGGCCGAGGCCGCGCCGGTGCTTTCGCCTGTCCAGAGCTCGTCCGTGAGCGCCTCGAGCCAGTCCGCGGCGCGGGCGGCGGCGTCCGGCGCCCAGAGGCCGTGCAGGACGCCGCCGTCCAGGGCGCGGGCGCGGGTGAGCAGGTCGCGCCAGCCCTGCAGGTCCCCGGGCCAGGCCGGCGCCTGGACGGCGGCGCCGAGGCGCACCAGGGCTTCGGCCTTGCGGGTCTGCTCGGCGAAGTAGCGCCATTCCGGCATCACGATCAGGCGGCCGCCGACCCGGGCGACCTCGTGAACCGTGTTGTCGCCGGCCGAGGCGATCACGATGTCGGCCGCCGCCAGGTAGTCGGTGATCCCGGGGACCCAGCCGAGCTCGCGCAGGTTGGAAAAATCGGTTTCGTGCCCCTCCCGGTGGGTCGGGCCGAGGGTCAGCCAGAGCGCGTCCGGCGCCGCGCGGGCCGCGACCGTGAGCGGCGCGTAGGGCGTGCCGCTGCCGCCGCCACCGGTCACCGCGACGACGATCTCGCGCGCCGGGTCGAGGCCGAGGCGGGCGCGGGCCTCGGCGCGGTCGGGCACGCGGTCGAGGGTGGTGCAGAGGCCGCCGCTGTAGAAGGTCTTGGCCCGCAGGGCCGCTGGGTAGTCGTCCTGCTCCAGGCGCGCGTCGAAGGGCGCGAGCATCCCGACGCAGGCTTCGTAGGCGCCCAGGTGCCCCACGTCGGAACGGTCGCCGTGCATGCGGATCTGCACGGCCGGCACGCTCGCGATGCGGGAGAGCAAGGCGATCTCGGCCGAGACGTCGACGACGAACAGACCGATCCCGCGCTCGTCGAGGTGGTCGAGGATGCACCGCATCGTCCGGCGCATCTCGGAGAGGCCGAGGGGCACGCAGTGCATCACACTTGGCGTCGGCTCGGCGTAGAGGCGCGGCGTCGGCACGGCGGCGCCGATCATGTTCGGCAGGGCCACGATCTCGATGTCGCGGGAAAATCCCTCGAACAGGTGCGGGCCCGCGGTCAGCACCGACACCGGGCGGTCGCGGGCGAACTCGGCCGCCACCGCCATCGTGCGGTTGGCGTGGCCCCGGCCCTGGTGGTGGACGAAGAATACAATGGGCTTCTTCATGGCTGGCGGGTTCGCGGCTCGTCTCAGGAGAACAGGGCGCCGGGCCGCAGCGCGGCGGCGATCTCGCCCGCGCTCGGGCGGCGCACGACGCGGATCGCATTCGAATCCGCGTCCCAGTCGATCAGGCCGGCCGCGCGGAACTGGCCGAGCCAGTAGGTCATGCACCAGCGGCCGTGCCGCGCGTGGAAGCGGGTGGCGTTGGCGACGATCGGCTCGAAATGCTGCAGCGGCGGCACGTGCACCGGGTGGTGCTGGTGGTAGGCGCGCGCGCCCGCGACCCAGAAGGTGGGCAGGCCCGTCGCCGCGAGGCGGGCGGCGAGGTCCGTCTCCTCCCCGCCGTAGCCCGCATAGGCCTCGTCCATGCCGCCGACCGACCGCCAGTCGGCCGCGGCGAGCGCGAACGACAGGCCCCAGAGCTGCCCGGGATCGAGCTCGCGGCGCAGGCCGGCCGCGGGCACGGGCGGGCGTGCCGGGTGGGCGCGGCCGAGCCGGTCGAGGGCTGCCGGGTCGATGGGGCCGCGCGATGTCGCCTCCGCCGGCAGGTAGAGGACTTCGCCGAGGAAGAGGCCGCGCTCCGTCGCGGCGGCCTGCCCGTAGGCCGCGACGAGGCCGGGCGCCGGGATGCAGTCGACGTCGAGGAAGACGAGAAGGTCGCCCGCGGCCGCCTCCGCCGCCCGGTTGCGCGCGGCGGCGAGCGGCATCGGCTCGCCCGGCACGCGGAGGTGGCGCACCGGGCAGCCGGGATCGGGCAGGTCCGGGGCGATGTCCGGCTGCATCCAAGCGACCACCAGCTCGCGGGGCCGCGCGGTCTGGCGGGCGATGCCGCGCAACAGCTCGCGCAGTCGGTCCTCCCGGCCGCGCACCAGGGTGAGCACGCTCGCGGCCGCGCCGGACGGGGACGCGTCAGTGCGCAAGGGCGAGCATCCGCCGGAAGTGGCCGACGCCCTCGATGATGCCGCGGGCGTGGGAGCTGCGAGCGACGTAGGAGTGCTTCAGCGCGCCGTGGCTCGCGAGATCGTCGGAGTAGTTCGCGACGATGATGGCGTGCACCCGGGCGCGCAGCATCTCGACGTCGTTGCCCGAATCGCCCGCGACGAACACGGCCTCCTCGGGCAGGCCGTAGAGGGCCCGGACGTGATCGACCGCCGTTCCCTTGGAGGCGGCCGCGGGCAGCACGTCGAGGTAGCGGCCGTGGCTGTGGATGACCCGGGCGGCGAGGCCCGCCCGGTCGAGCCGCATCCGGACATTGTGGGCCGCGGCGGCGTCGCCGAAGTAGCTCAGCTTCAGGTCCCGCTGCTCCAGCGGTCCCTGCGCCGCGAGGCCCGGTAGGCCGGCAAGAGCCTCGCGCGCCGCGTCGCGCTGCCAGCCGGCGGAGATCGCGGCGCGCCACGCGGCATCCGCCGTGTAGGTCACGCCATTGGCGTCGAGGTGGTAGATCTCCGAACCGACCGAGGTGATCATCACCTGGGGGCGCGGGCTCGCCTGCTGCTCCAGCACCGCCATGGCGCTGTGGAAGGAGCGGCCCGTGGCGACCCCGAAGGCGAGCCCGGCCTGCCGGCTGCGCCAGCGGCGGAAGGTGTCGAGCGAGGCCGCGCAGCCGATCAGCGTGTTGTCGATATCGCAGATCAGGAGCTGCCGCGGCGCCCGCATCGGCGGCACCGGCGCCAGCAGCGCGCGCACCAGGGCGTGGTAGCGCGTGGCGTGGCGGTCCCAGTCGTAGGCCGCCGCCGCACGGGCGCCGCCCGCGACGCAGCGGGCGTAGAGCTCGGGATCGCCGAGGAGGCGCAGGCAGGCCGCGGCGATCGCCGTCGGGTCGCGCGGATCGACGAGCAGGCCGTTGCCGCAGGTCTCGACGATGTCGTTCGGCCCGCCGCTGTCCGTGGCGACGAGGGGAAGGCCGGCGGCGGAGGCCTCCAGCAGGGTCAGGCCGAAGGGCTCGTTCAGCGCCGGGTTGACGAAGACGCCGCCGCGCGTGCCCGCGTAGGCGTAGACGGCCGGCACGTCGTCCGACCGGTGCGTCTTCGGGTAGGCCACGCGGCCGTAGAGGTCGTAGCGGTCGATCAGCACGAGGAGTTCGCGCATCGTCGCGGCCATGTCGCCGTCGAGCGCGTCGATGTCCTCGCGCGTGCCGGCGACGATCACCAGGTTCGCCCGGGCCTGAAGCTCGGGGCTCTCGCCGTAGGCCCGCACCAGCGCCGCGAGGTTCTTGCGCGCCACCGGCCGGGCGAGCGCCAGCAGGGGCGGCTTGCCGGGGGCGTGCAGGAAGCGGTCGATCGCGCCGTCGACGCGCGGGTGGCACCGGGCCTCGGCGAAGCGCGCGAGGTCGCTGCCCGGCGGCAGGATGCGGATGCGCCCGGGATCGTAGGCGGCGTAGCCCGCGTACTGAACCTCGGCCTCGTCGCGCGAGGAGGCGACGACGAGCCGCGCCCGCGCCAGGGCGCCCTCCTCCGCGGCGATCCGATGGGCGAGGTCGGCGCGCGCCTCCGCCCCGGGGCCGAACATCGCGGCCTTGACCCGGCCGAGGGAGTGGGCGGTGAACACGAAGGGGATGCCGAGGCGATCCTCGACGATTCCCGCGACGCGCGCCGCGTCGGCGTAGTGCGCGTGGATCAGGTCCGGCGCCCGCGGCTGCCGCGCGATCCAGGCGACGAGGTTCTCGGCGAAGCTCGCCACCTCCCCGTGCAGTTCCTCCTTGGCCCGGTAGCCCGGCGACGCGCTCGCGAGCCGCACGAGGGTGACCTTGTCCGAGATCGGCTCTTCGGGCACGGCGTAGTCGGGGCCGGGCGCGCCGTGGAACAGGCGCGTCGCCACCACGATCCGCGCGACGCCGACATCCTGGGCACAGGCCCCCACGAGATCGAGCAGGTAGCGGATGTGTCCGCCGGTATCGGCAGTGATCCCATAGGCGACGTCCGCGCCGCGCAGGCAGCCCTGCAGGGCGACGTGCAGCACGAACATCAGGCGACCGGCATCGAAATGGCGGCCAAGCGACAACATATGTTAGAAAAGGTGCAGCGTGTGATCCGTGTCGCCCAAGTGGCTCCGAACATCTTCCCCGTTCCCCCGAAGCATCATGGCGGCACGGAGCGGGTCATCTACGACCTCTGTACAGCGCTGCGCAGCTTGAATGCCGAGGTAACGCTGTTCGCGCCGTCGGACAGTGCGACAGACTTACCTTGTGTTGGCAACCATCCGAGCCTTTCTGCTTTGGAGACGCGGTACGGCCGCGTCGCCCCCGGCGTGCCGGCGGCCCTCGACGCCCTGCAGCTTGAGGCCCTGCGCCTGCGCCTCGACGCGTTCGACATCGTCCACTGCCACGGCGAGTTCGCGCACGCCGCACTCCTCGGCGCGCGCCGGCGCCACAGCCTGACGACGGTGCACTGGCGCGTGGACGAGCTCGACCGCGCCCTGTTCTTCGCGGGCTTTCCCGACCTGCCCGTGGCGGCGATCTCCGCGGCGCAGGCGGCCGGCATCCCGCCCTCGAACCGAGCGGGCGTCGTCCATCACGGCATCGCCCGGGACCGCTACTCCTTCCGCGCCGAGCCCGAGGGGCACGTCGCCTTCGTGGGCCGCCTGACCGACCAGAAGCGCCCCGACACCGCGATCCGCGTTGCCCGCGCGGCCGGCCTGCCGATCCGGCTCGGGGGCACCGTCGATGTGGGCAACCCGGACTATTTCGACGGGCAGGTGCGCCCGTTGCTCGGGCCGGACGCGACCTACCTGGGGCCGGTCGACGACGTTCGGAAGGGCGAACTCCTTGGAGGTGCCCGGGCGCTGCTGTTCCCGATCGACTGGCCCGAGCCCTTCGGCCTCGTAATGATCGAGGCGATGGCCTGCGGGACGCCGGTGATCGCCTGGAACCGCGGCTCGGTCCCGGAGATCGTGGAGGACGGCGTGACCGGCTTCGTGGTCGCCTCCGAGGCGGAAGCGGTCGCGGCGCTCGCCCGGATCGGCGGGCTCGACCGCGCCCGGGTGCGCCGCCGCTTCGAGGAGCGATTTACCGCCGAACGCATGGCGCAGGACTACCTCGCCCTCTACGAACGCCTTCTCGCGGCCTGATGCGCACCGCCCTCCTCGCCTGGGACTACCCGCCGGCCCCGAGCGGGCTCTCGACCGCGGCCCGCGAGATCGCCGAGAGCCTTGCGGAGGCGGGTGCCGATGTCACGGTCTTCACTCTCGACCGCTCCGGCCGCGAGCAGGCCGGCGGCGTCACGGTGGTGGGCCTCGCGATCCCGCCCGGAAGCGCCCTGGCGCGGCTGCGCCTCTGGGGCTCGGCCGGGCACCTAGCCGCGCCACTCGCCTTCCGGCGCGCCGTCCTCGCCGCCCATACCCGTGCGCCCTTCAGCGTCGTCGAGGCGACGAACTGGTACGCGCCGGCCGCGCTGCTCGCCGGCCGGCCGAACCTTCCGCTGGTGACGCGGAGCTCGACGCCGGCCGCCTTCACGCGCGACCACGCCACGACGATGCGCGACCGCCTCGATGGCCGGTTGGCCGATGCGCTGGAGCGCCGGCAGGCCCGGGGCAGTGCCGGCCTCATCGCGAACACCGCCGAGCACGGAGCGGTGATCGCGCGCACCTATCGCCTCACCGGCCGGCAGCCCGCCGCCGCGATCGGCCTCAGCCTGCCGCCGGAGATCGAGGCGGCCGGCCGCTCGGCGCCCTACCCGGATGCCGACGCGCCGGTGCGGCTGCTCTTCGTCGGGCGGGCGGAGACGCGCAAGGGCTTCGACGCTCTGCTCGGCGCGGTCGCGATCCTCGGCGCGGAGCAGGCGCGGGGCGCCCTGCCGCCGTTCCGGCTCGACCTCGTCGGCGTGCCGCCGGAAGATCTCCCGGCGGACCTGCCGGAAGTCGCGCGTGCCCGCATCCGCGCCCGCGGGCGGATCGACGGCCGCGACCTCGCGCAGGCCTACGCGGAGGCTCACGTGGTGCTCGCTCCCTCGCGCTATGAGAGCTTCGGCCTCGTCTACCAGGAGGCGCTGGCCTACGGCCGCCCCGTGGTGGCCTGCGCCGAGGACGCGAGCGCCCGCGCCTTCGTCGGCACCCCCGGGGCGGGGCCGCTGGCGCAGGCCGCCACCGGGCTCGCGCTGGCCGATGCCCTGCGCCCGCTCCTGAGCGATCCTGCCCTCCGAGCAGCCTACCGGGCGCGCGCCCTCGCGGCGGCCGGGCGCTTCGACCGCGCGAGCCTCGGGCGCGAGACCCTGGCGCTCTACGAGCGGGCGATCGAGGCCGCCTCTCAATCGCGGTAGGGCCGCAGCAGTAGCGCCGCCTCCTCGAGGCGCCCGCGCCCGGGGTCGAGGGCCTCGTAGCGCTGCGAGCGCGCCCGGACGTGGGCGCGGCTCAACCGGTGCTCGATCGCCCCGTGCAGGGCGATGAAGCTGCGCGGCCAGCCCCCAGTGAGGACCGGGCGCTCGTGCACGCGGCCGGAAAAGCGCAGGCCGGTCCGGTTGAGGCGGTACTGCACGTCGGGAAACACGTCGGAGAGCACCCCGTCGACGCGGTTGCGCCGCGCGAGGCCGATGGAGACCACGTCGCCCGCCTCCGCGAGCGCGGCGAGCGCGGGCAGGAGCCGGCCGGCTGCGGGATCGAGCGCCTCGTCGGCGTCGAGCTGCAGCATCCAGGGGTGGCGCGCGAGGTCCTGAAGCGCGTTGCGCTGCGCGGCGAAATCGCCGTCGATCGGTCCGGCCGCGATCCGAACCGCGCCGGGGGGGAACCCCGCGACCGCGACCGCGCGTTCGGCCGAGGCCTCGGCGTCGAGCAGGATCGCGACATCGTCCGTCCATGCCGCGTGCGCCGGGAGCGCCGCCAGCACCGCATCGCGCTCCGCCGGGCGGCAGAGAAGGCCGAGCGATACCGGGCGCCGCCCCGCGGTGCCGAGCGCGAAGAGACCTGCTCGCGCTGCCCGGCTGCTGTGCGGATGCCGGAGGGCGGCGTGGTCGTCCGCGTCGAGGGGACGGATGCCGAGTCCGACGCGGGTCGCCGCGCTGCGCAGGGTGTAGAGGTCGAGGCCGTAGGGGGCGTCCGGGTCGGACGCGAAGGTCGGGGCGTCCAGGCGTCGGGCCAGGTGCTCGCGGCAGGCGGCCGGCTCCGCGTCCCGGTCGAGCAGGACGCCGCAGGAGGCGCAGGCCCGCAGGAAGCTGCGGCGGCGTCCGTTCTCGAAGGTCAGGGACCGGTCGCTCGGCCCGAGCATGTCGGCCGCGCAGACGAAGCATCGGCGCATGGTCGTCGTTCCGGCCTTCCCGAATGCGGTGCAGGGTCTGGTTGTGCTGGGCCTGCGCCATACCTTGGCGTTTCCCCGCAGCCCTCCCCGCATCCCTGCCGCAAGTGACGAGCACCGTCGACTCCCCCACAGGCGCGTGCGCCCTCACCGCGAGCATGCCCCCCGGCTCGTCCCTCGCGATCGTCGGCAACGCGCCCGGCACGGGCGGGGCCGCCGCGATCGACGCCGCGGACTGCGTCGTGCGCTTCAACAACGCGCCGGGCTTCGGCGACCGCGCCGGCCGAAGGGTCACGCACCTCGCGCTGGTCAACCGCGGCGGCCAGCCCGGGGAATGGCTCGCGGACCCGCATTTCCTGGAAGGCGAAGCGATCCGGGCGGCGCAGGCCTTCATCCTGCCGTTCCCGATGCTGCCGGCCGAGCAGAACAGGCCCGAGCCGATCTGCTGGACCCGCGAGATGATGGTGCGGCTGCGCCCCCTCGGCCGCCCCATCTACGTCCTGCCGGAGGCGCTGCACGCGCGGGCCCGCGCCCTCCTTGGCCCGAACACGCGCGGGCGCCCGAACCCCAGCACCGGCTTCCTCGTGACGCTCGCGCTGATGCTCGCCCGGCCCGCCGGGGCGCACCCGGCGGAGGCGCACGGCTTCGCGTTCGCAGGCTGGCCCGGCCACCCCTGGGCGGCCGAGCGCGCGTGGTTCGCCGAGGCCGAGGCGGCGGGGCGGCTCCGCCTGCATCCGCCCCGCGCCCCCGGGAGGCTAGGGTCGTGAGCACGCTGATCACCGTCCTGAGGAGCGGCGGACGCTACGACGCGACCTGGGTCGAGCGCCTGGCGCGCGGCGTGCGCCGGCACGCTCCGGGCTTCGACAGGATCCTCTGCCTCACCGACCTGCCGCTCGCCGTCGCGGGGGTGGAGACGGTGCCGCTGCGGCACGCCTGGCCGGCCTGGTGGGCGAAGATGGAGGCGTTCCGCCCGGGGCTGACCGAGGGGCCGACCCTCCTGTGCGACCTCGACACCGTCCTGACCGGGCCGGCCGACGCACTGGCCGAGCCCGGCCTCGCGGCGATGGAGGATTACTTCCACAAGGACCGCCTCTCCAGCGCCCTCCTCCGCTGGACGGGGGACGAGCTGGCATCGCTCTACGCGACCTTCGCGGCCGAGCCGGAGCGCTGGATGACGTCCGGCTCCTGCGGGCCGGCGCCCAACGCGGTGCACGGCGATCAGGTGGTGATCGACCACCTGCTGCGCCGGGAGGGCCGGCGGCCGAACTTCATCCAGCGGATCTACCCCGGCCTCCTCGACTTCTACGACCCGCGGCGCGCCGACCACGGGCCGGTCGTGATCTTCATCGGGACGTCGAAGCCGGACACCGCAGAGGGACCCGTTCGAGCGGCCTGGGCCGGGCCCTGAAATGGGGGTCCTGCCGATCCTGCGTCAATGGGCGCCGCAACCCTGGCGCGGAGCCCCGGTTGCCGCTCGACAGCCAGAACGCCGCTTCTTCGGGGAGATCACTGCATGTCCGAGACCCAGCACAGCCGTTCCGCCAAGGCCCAGAAGGCCGAAGAGATCCAGGAGGCGGGCAGCGCCAAGGCCGGGGCCGGTCATCCCGTCGTCACCGAGGGCGGACGGGCACCCTCCCCGACCGATGGCAAGGGGCACCCGAAGCCCGCCGCCTCCACGGCGGATACCGACGGCTCGCCCGAGGCCGGCACCTCCTCGGCGACCGCCGGCAAGGCCGAGAAGCAGGCGGCCGCCGAGAATGCGGCCCTGACGAAGGAGCAGCACGGCCGCGGCCGGCGGAAGGCCGAGGAGGCGTGAGCCGGGGCCGCTTCGCCGCACGGCCCGGCCGCGGTCCCGACGCGTCGGTCGGGTGACCGGGCGCCGGGTCCTGATCGTCGGTGCGTCGCGCCGGCTCGGCCTGGGGCTCGTCGCCGCGTTCCTGGCACGGGGCTGGGACGTCACCGCCACGGTCCGGCGGCCGGCCCGGGCGCTCGCCGACCTGGCGGCGTCCGGTCCGCTCCGCATCGAAGCGGGCATCGACATCGACGACGATGCGGCGGTGGGCCGGCTTCGGGCGGCACTCGCGGACGAGCCCGTCTTCGACATCGTATTCGTGGTGGCCGGCGTCGCGACCCAGGCGGGGACGCCGGCGGCTCTCCTGCCGCGGGAGGTGGCGGCCGCGACCTTCCAGACCAACGCGATCAGCCCGATCCGCTTCGCCGAGGCGTTCCGCCGCCGCGTCGCCGCGGACGGGCTCATGGTGCTGATGACCTCGAAGCTCGGCTCGGTGTCGCTGAACCGCGGCGGCGGGTGGAGCAGCTACCGGGCCAGCAAGGCGGCTCTCAATACGCTGGCCCGCTCCTTCGCGGGCCGGCATTCCGGGGCCGAGTGGGGCGTCGTGCTCATGCATCCGGGCTGGGTGCGCACGGATCTCGGCGGGCGTCGCGCCACCCTCGACGTCGAGACGAGCGCGCGCGGCATGGTCTCCGTTCTGGAGAGCCGCCTCGGCCTGCGCGGCTGCGTGTTTGTCGACTACGCCGGAGAACCGGTGCCGTGGTGACGCTACCGCCGTGACTGCGGGCTCAGTTCGGCCAGCAGCGCCGTCCGTAGGGGCCGATGTGGAAGCCGGGCGGGCAGGACCGGCCCCGGACGTAGCCGCCCCACTGGCCGCCGGCCCGGCAGCCGCCGTAGGGCCCGCGATGCCCGTAGGGGCCGCAGCCGCCATAGACCTGGATGATCTCGGCCTCTCCGGTCCCGGCGGAGACCGCCGGCTGCACCAGCGGCAGGGCGGAGGCCGGAATCGTCAGGGACGCGAGGAGGAGGGCCGGGGCGAGGATCTTCAGCATCGAGGGGTTCCTTGTCGTTCCAGGGTGCGGCGCCGGAATCGATTCCGATGTCCGCGATTCCGGCGGCATGTCCACCGCATCGGGTGAGGACAGATTCGCCCCGGCCGCCTTCCGGGATGTGACGGGCCGATGCCCGGGCGTAACGTTTTGTGACGGGCGGCGCGTCCGCGATCAGGCGGCGGCCGGCAGCGTGCAGACGAGCCGCGCTCCGCCGAGGGCGGCGGCTTCGGCCACCACCGTGCCGCCGTGCGCTTCCGCGATCTGGCGGGCGATGGCGAGCCCGAGGCCGGTGCCGCCGGTGTCCCGGTTGCGGGAGCGCTCGACCCGGTAATACGGGCTGAAGACGGCGGCGCGTTCGGCATCCGGGATGCCGGGCCCGTCATCCTCGACGACGACGCGGCAGACCGCGCCGGCCCGCTCCACCGAGACGGCGACCGACGAGCGCCCGAACTTCACGGCGTTGTCGATGAGGTTCGCGACGACGCGGCGCAGGGCGACCGCGTCGGCGGCGACGACGGCATCCGTCACGCTCTCGCCGCTCAGGCTGATGCGCGCGCCCTGGGCGGCCTGCTCGGCGACCTCCACCGCCACGAGGTCGGCGAGGTCGACGGCCGGTCGGCCAACCTCGACGGCGGTGCCGCGGGCAAAGCTCAGCGACGTCTCGATCAGGGCGGTCATCGCGTCGAGATCCTCGACCAGCCGATCCCGGCGCCCGGCATCCGACACGCCCTCGGCCCGCAGGCGCAGCCGCGTCAGGTAGGTCTTGAGGTCGTGCGAGATCGCGCCGATCAGGAGCGAACGCTCGGCCATCAGGCCGACGATGCGGCCCTGCATCGCCTCGACGGCCTGCGCGAGCCGCCGGATCTCCGGCGCGCCGCGCGGTGCGACCACGGGCTCGGGCGCGCGCCCGTCGAACCGGGAGACGGCCTCCGTCAGGCGCCGGAGCGGGGCGAGTTCGTGGCGCGCGCCCACCAGCACGAGGCCGGCGACGCTCGCCCCGAGGACCGCCACCCAGAGGCTCAGGGGTTGGCCGAGGAGCCACGGCATCAGCGACCGGTGCTTCTCGATCGCCGAAATCACCAAGAATCGCCCGTCCGGGAGCTGGTAGGTGGCGGTTGCGAGGCGCCCGATGGGGCCGCGGCGGTCCGCATCGTCGGCATCCGCCGGATCGGCGCCACGGCGGAGGTGCGCGATGTCGGTGAAGGCCGTCACCCGGCCCACGGCCTCGCCGGTCACCCGGCGCAGGCGCGCCTCGAGGCGCGGCTCGCGGATCAGCCCGTCCGCATCGGGAAGCCGATCCACGATCTCGGCCTTCAGCGCCTCGCCGCTGACCGCCCGCAGGATGGCCGGGCGCTGCGCCAGGTCGGCCTCCCGCAGGAGCGTCATGATGTTCGCGGCCTGGTCGACGCGCGGGAAGCGCGTCGCGTAGGGCGCCCGCTCCTGGCGCCGCTGCCAGGTATCGAGGGTGACGGTGGCGAGCACCAGCACCGACAGGGCCCCGAGGAGCAGCAGCATGATACGGCCGAGCAGGCCGAGCCGGGCCATCACGGCGCCGGCCTGACGGGGGCGGCCAGGATGTAGCCGGCGTTGCGGACGGTCTTGAGCAGCGCGGCCGCGCCGCTTCCCGCGGCATCGAGCTTGTGGCGCAGCCGGCTGACCTGGACGTCGATTGTCCGGTCGAAGGCGTCGGCTGTCCGGCCGCGTGTCCAGTCGAGGAGCTGGTCGCGCGAGAGCACCCGCTGCGGACGCAGGATGAAGCAGTGCAGGAGGTCGTACTCGGCGCTGGTCAGGGGGATTTCGGTCCCCGGCGCGCCGGACGTCACCCGGCGGGCTGCGAGGTCGACCACGAGGTCGGCTACGTTCACGCGCTCGGGATCGGCCCCGCCGGCGGCAGCGCCCCCGGCGGCGCGGCGCAGGACCGCGCGGATGCGGGCGAGCAGCACCCGTGGGTTGAAGGGCTTCGAGACGTAGTCGTCCGCGCCCATCTCCAGGCCGAGCACCCGGTCGATGTCCTCGTCCTTGGCGGTCAGCATCACGATCGGCGGCCCGCCGGCCGCGCGCAGGCGCCGGCAGATCGAGAGGCCGTCCTCGCCCGGCAGCATCCAGTCGAGCACGATCAGGTCCGGCGGAGCGCCCGCCGCGAGGAGACGGTCCAGGCTCGCGCCGCCGTCGAGACCGACGACACGGAAGCCCTCGCCGTCGAGATAGGCGGCGAGCTGGGTGCGGATGTCGGCGTCGTCCTCGACGACGGCGATGACGGGGGGCTCGCTCATGGGGCGAGGATAGGCGGGCCGGGCAGCTCGGCAACGCGGAAAATGCCGATGTCACAAAACGTTACATTGGAAGCGCGGGAGGATCGCCGCATCCGCGGATGATCCTCTACAGGACCCGCGCGCGCACCGTCGTGACGACGATCTCGGCCAAGACCACCACGGCGAAGATCGCCGCGAGCACGACGGCCACCTGGTCCCAGTAGAGCAGGTTCAGCGCCGTATCGAGCGCAACGCCGATGCCGCCGGCGCCGACGAGCCCGAGCACCGCCGATTCGCGGATGTTGATGTCCCACCGGAACAGGGCGATCGACCAGAAGGCCGGCTTCACCTGGGGCCAGTAGCCGAGGAGGAGCGTCGAGAGCCGCCCGGCGCCCGCCGCCTGCAGCGCCTCGACGGAGCCGCGGTTCGCTTCCTCGAGCGCCTCCGCGAAGAGCTTGCCGGTGAAGCCGACGGAGCGCAGCGCGATTGCCAGCGTGCCGGCCAGAGGCCCCGGGCCGAACACCGCCACGAACAGGAGCGCCCAGACCAGGGAGTTGACCGAGCGGGACGTCACGAACACGAACTTCGCGAACAGGTTCAGGGCCGGGACCGGCGTCACGTTGCGGGCCGCGATGAGCCCGATCGGGACGGCGATGCCGATGGCGATCAGGGTGCCGAGGGTGGCGATGTGCAGCGTCTCGACGAGGGCCGCGACGGTCGGGCCGACGTAGCCGGCATCCATCGGCCACATCCGGCCGAACAGGTCGCCGATCTGCTCCGGCGCGTCGTAGAGGAATTCGGGAATGACCTCGATGGTGCGCAGGCTCGCCACGAATCCCGCCACCGCGAACAGCGTGAAGGCGAGGCGCGCCAGCCGCTTCCAGGGCGAGAAGCGCTGCCAGCGGCGCGGTTCCCCTGCGGTGATCGCCGCGCTCACTGGAACACCTTGCGGGCCCAGCCCGAGACGATCTCCGCCAGCATGATCAGCGCCACGATGACGATCAGGATGGCGAGCACGACGTCGTAGTCGAAGCGCTGGTAGGCGGTGAACAGCGTCGCGCCGATCCCGCCGCCGCCGACGATCCCCACCATGGTCGAGTTCCGGAGATTCGAATCGAGCTGGTAGGTCGCAAAGCCGATGAAGCGCGGCAGCACCTGCGGCTGCACGCCCATGATCAGGACGGACAGGAAGCCGGCTCCGGTCGCCCGCACCGCCTCGACCTGCTTCAGGGAGATCTCCTCGATCGCCTCGGCAAACAGCTTGGCGATGAAGCCGACCGAGGCGACGATCAGCGCCATCACGCCCGCGAGCGCGCCGAACCCGATCGCCTTCACGAACAGGATCGCCACGATGATCGGGTGGAACGAGCGGCACAGGGCGATCAGGCCCCGGGCCGGCCAGGTGATCCACGCCGGCATCAGGTTGCGGGCGGCGAGGAAGCCGATCGGCAGCGCGATGGCGATGCCGATCACCGTCGCGATCACGGCGATCTGCACGCTCTCGACGATGCCCGACTGGATCAGCTCCCACCGCGAAAAATTCGGCGGGATCATGCGGGCGAGAAACTGCCGGCCGTGGGCGAGCCCGCTGCTGAAGCGCTCGGGCGCGAAGCCGAGCTGGCTCGCGGCGTAGAGCGCGTAGAGCGCGAGGAGCAGCCAACCGGCCCGGGCCGCCCAGTTCGGGCGGAACGCGACGCGCGCGCTCTGGTCAGGGACGCTGCTCATGCGAGCCAGTTCTCGCCGCCGTAGATGCCCTGCAGGTCGCGCTCGGTCAGCTCGCCGGGGGGCCCGTCGTAGACGACGCGGCCGCCGGACATCCCGACGATGCGCGCGGCGAAGCGCTGGGCGAGCGCGACGTTGTGGATGTTGACCACCACCGGCACGCCGCGCTCGGCGGCGAGGCCCGAGAGGATCTCCATGATCTCGACGGAGCTCTTGGGGTCGAGGGAGGAGGTCGGCTCGTCGGCGAGCACGATCTCCGGCTCCTGCATGATCGCGCGGGCGATGCCGACCCGCTGGCGCTGGCCGCCCGAGAGGGCGTCGGCGCGGCGCGTGGCGAAGCCCGACAGGCCGACCGCGTCGAGCAGGTCGAAGGCCCGGGCAATGTCGGCGTCCGGGAACCGGCGGAGCCACGCCCGCCAGGCCGGCACGTAGCCGAGGCGACCGCAGAGCAGGTTCTCCATCACCGTGAGGCGCTCGACGAGATTGTACTCCTGGAACACCATCCCGATGCGCCGGCGCGCGCGGCGTAAAGGTCGCCCGGAGAGCCTGGCCAAATCCTCGCCGCGGAACAGGATCTCGCCCGACGTCGGCTGTACGAGCCGGTTGATGCACCGGATCAGCGTGCTCTTGCCGGTCCCGGACGGCCCGATGATCGCGGTGAGCCCCGTGCCCGCCACCGCGAGGTCGATGCCCCGAAGCACCGGCTGGCCGGCCCGGTATTCCTTGACGAGGCCGCGGATCACCAGCGCGCGCGGGTCGTCCGCTGGCGCAGCGGCGCGCGCCTCTCCCTGCGACGCGAGGCCCGCCGTCACGGCTTGCTTGCGCCGTCCGCCTTCTTGCGCGCCGCCTCGGCCTCGCGGGCGGCCTCCCGCTCGTAGGCGGCCCTGTTGTACGGCGTCCCCGAATCCTCGGCGACCTTGCGCACCACCGCCCAGTCCTTGAGGTAGGTGATCGGCGCGAAGCGATCGTCCCCCTCGAAGTCCTTCACCATCTCCGGCGGGAAGCGGAAATCGTAGAAGCACTGCTTGAGCTTCTCGGCGAGCTCCGGCTTCAGGTCGTGCGCGTAGGCGAAGCCGGAGCTCGGGAACTTCTCGCTCGTGTAGATCACCCGGTAGTCGTCGCCCTTGATCGTGCCGCGCGCCACCATCCGGTAGAACACGTCGGAGGCCACCGGGGCGGCGTCGTAGTCGCCCGTGCCGACACCGAGAGCCGACTTGTCGTGGCCGCCCGAGTACACGAGCTTGTAGTCCTCTCCGGGCTTGAGGCCCTGCTCCGGGAAGAGCGCCTTCGGGGCAAGGTTGCCGGAGTTCGAGGACGGGGCTGTGTGGGCCACGCGCTTGCCCTTGAGGTCGGCGAGGGTCTTGTAGGGGCTGCTCGCCTTGACGACGACGATCAGGTTGTAGCCCTCGGCGCCCTTCTCGGTGCCCTTGGCGGCGAACGGCACCGCGCCGGCCATGTTCACCGCGAAGCCGAGCGGCCCGGTGGAGAAGCCCGCCACCGTGAGCCGGCCCGAGCGCATCGCCTCGATCTCCGCGGAGTTCGACTGGACCGGATAGTAGACGACGCGCTTGCCCGTGCATTGCGACAGGTAGGCGGTGAATGGCTTGAACGCGTTCTCGTAGACGGCGGGGTCCTCGACGGGGGTATAGGCGAACACGATGACGCTGGGGTCGCGCGTCCTGCCCGGAACGTCGGCCACGAGGTCCTTGTCCGCGTCGCAATAGGCGTTGTCGAGCTGACCGCGGTTCGGGCAGTCGTCGGCACGGGCGGAGGATGCCGCGCCGAGACCAAGGAGCAGCGCCAGGGCCGCACCGCATCGAGCGATCTTCACGCGGGTTCCTCCCTGCGGAGCGGCGGCCGAGGCTCGCCCTCTCGTTTCCCTGCCCGGGCTCGGGCCTGGCTTGCTTCCGCGCGGTTGTAGGCGCGGTGTCCCGGCTCGCGCAAGGCAGGCGGGCGGCCCCTCAAGCAGGGCCGTCGAGCACCGCGGCGGACTGGTCCGACGCCTTCCAGACCGGGAGCGACCCCTCCCGGACGAACATCGCGAAGGCCGCGATCACCTCGGATCGATCGAGGGCGCGCGGATCGTCCACCGCGCGTCCCACGATGCAGGCTTCCTCGGGGACGGCCGCGACGGGCGGTCGACGCTCCAGCGAGAACACCACACCGCACCGGTCGGGCCGGAGCGCGTCCGGCATGGCGCCGATCCTCCGCCAGAGGCAGTGCCACCGTTCGCAGGCGAGGGGTCGCTCGTCGTAGATCCCGCAGGCCGCGCCGGTGTTGTGCCGGCAGAGGACCCCCGCGGGCTTGCCGAGTGCGGCGATCTCCAGGATCCGGCAACAGGCCGTGCAGGCCCCGCAGGACCGGTCCGGGACGAGGGCCCCGGCCGCAGGCGAATGCGTCATATCCCGGCCGCCGGGTCGGTCGATATCATGAGCACCGCTTCCCCATGGCACGGGCCGCCGCCCATCGACACCCGACACCGTCGGCACCGGACAGGATGAGGTTCGGCACCCCGCAGCGGACGTCCGCCGCGGCCCGACGACCGCTCGCCCAGGCCCGTGTGCTGGCCGAAGACCCTCCGGAGATCAAGCTCTCAGGCACCCGCGGCCCAGAAGGCGTCGCCCGCGACGGCGACCTGTCGGGTGAGGAACTCCGACACGAGGCGGACGCGGAGCAGGTCCCGCGTGTCCGCATGCGCGATGAGCCAGTAGGAGCGGGTGATGCGCACAGTGCCGGGCAGGATCGCCGCGAGGTCGTCGCAGCCGCGCGCCATGAAGTGCGGCAGGATGCCGAGGCCGGCGCCGCCGCGCACCGCTTCGAGCTGGGTGATGACGTTCGAGATCCGGGCGTGCGGGTGGATCGCGGGGGAGATCTGCGGGAGGTAGTTTAGCTCGGGCGTCCAGAGCAGGTCCTCGACGTACCCGACCCAGCGCTGGCCGGGCAGGTCGTCGATGGAGCGGACCGCCTCCGCGTGGCCGCGCGCCGCGTAGAGGCCGAGACCGTAATCGACGAGCTTGCGGGCGTAGAGCCGGCCCGATTCCGGCCGGGCCATGCTGACGGCGAGGTCCGCTTCGCGCTTCGAGAGGCTGAAGCTGCGCGGGTTGGCGACCAGCTCGACTTCGAGGGCCGGTTGCGCAGCCAGGAGCCCGCCGAGTCGCGGGGCCAGGAAGTAGGTCCCGAACGCCTCCGGCGTGCCGAGCCGCACCGTGCCGCCCACCTGGTGCGACGCCTCGTCGAGGCGCGAGCGCATGGTGATCGCCACGCTCTCCATCCGCTCGGCATCGGCGAGGAGCCGTTCGCCATCGCTCGTGAGGAAGAAGCCCGCCGGGCGCCGGTCGAACAACCGCGTGCCGAGCGCAGCCTCCAGGGCGGTCAGGCGGCGGCTCAGGGTGGAGTGATCGACGCCCATGCGCTGCGCGGCGACCGTGAGCCGTCCGACCCGCGCGATGGCGAGAAACGTCCGCAGGTCGTTCCAGTCGAAGTCGGCCATCACGGGGCGCCGCCGGAGGTTGGGATTTCCGCACGGCGCCTTTGCGATCCTTCGCATGGGCGTGCAGGGATCCGCATGATAATTCCGATCCCGCGAAAAAGTGCAAATGCGACGGTGATCACGGGATCCCCGAACGCCGCGCCACTCAGGGAGATCGCCACATGTCCATGTTCTCGAAACTGGCCCGGCGCGCCAGCGAAGGCCGTCCGGTCCGGGTCGGCCTCATCGGGGCCGGCAAGTTCGGCTCCATGTACCTGTCGCAAGCGCCCCGGACGCCCGGCATTCATCTCATCTGCGTGGCCGACCTGTCGCCGGACCGGGCGCGGCAATCGCTGCGGCGCGTCGGCTGGGACGACGCTCGCCTTGCGGCGCGTGCGCTGGAGGAGGCCGCCAAGGCCGGCACGACGGTGATCACCGACGACGCCGACGCGATGATCGCGAGCCCCTTCGTGGACATCGTGATCGACGCGACCGGTAGCCCGGCCGCCGGCATCCACCACGCCCTCAAGGCCTGCGAGCATCGCAAGCACATCGTGATGGTCAACGTCGAGGCCGACGTGCTGGCGGGCCCCCTCCTCGCCCGGCGTGCGGCCGAGGCCGGGATCATCTACTCGATGGCCTCGGGCGACCAGCCGGCGCTCATCGCCGAACTCGTCGACTGGGCCCGCACCATCGGGCTCGAGGTGATCTGCGCCGGCAAGGGCACCAAGTACCTGCCCGCCTACCACGCCTCCACGCCCGACACCGTGTGGGGCCATTACGGCTTCAGCGACGAGCAGGTCGCGGGCGGCGACTTCAACGCGCAGATGTTCAACTCCTTCCTGGACGGCACCAAGTCGGCGCTGGAGATGGCCGCCGTGGCCAATGCCTGCGGGCTGACGCCCCCGCGCGACGGGCTCGCCTTCCCGCCCTGCGGCGTCGATGACCTGCCCAACGTCCTCAGGCCGGTCGCCGACGGCGGCATCCTGGCCGACCGCGGCACCGTCGAGGTGATCTCGTCCCTTGAGCGGGACGGACGGCCCGTCTTCCGCGACCTGCGCTGGGGCGTCTACGCGGTGTTCGAGGCGCCGAGCCGCTACGTGCAGGACTGCTTCGCCCAGTACGGCCTGAAGACGGATTCGAGCGGGCGCTACGCGGCGACCTACAAGCCCTATCACCTGATCGGCCTGGAGCTCGGTGTGTCCATCGCGTCGATCGCGGTGCGGGGCGAGGCGACGGGGGCCACCACGGAATGGCGCGGCGACGTGGCGGCCACGGCCAAGCGCGCCCTGCGGGCCGGCGAGACCCTCGACGGCGAGGGCGGCTTCACCGTCTACGGCAAGCTGATGCCGACCGCCGATTCGCTGGCCCAGGACGCCCTGCCGATCGGGCTCGCCCACAACATGGTGCTGAAGAACGACGTGCCCGCCGGCCGCGCCGTGCGCTGGAGCGACGTCGCCTACGACGCCGGCAAGGAGGCGATCCGCGTCCGGCGCGAGATGGAGGCGATGTTCCGCGCGGAACTCGGCCCGGCGCAGAGCCCCCGGAAGGTCGCCTGAGGAGCGTCCTCACGAACGCCGGGCGCCGCTCAGCGAGCGCCCGGTCTCAGAGATACGCGGACGCCACGCCGCTTCGGATCGCCGCGACAGAGCCCGCCAATCGGGCCGTTTGGAGGACACCATGGATCAAGCAGCCAGCCTCGGCCTGCGCGCGCGGCCTGCGGAGACGAACGTCTACCGCAAGATCACGTGGCGGATCATGCCGTTCATCGTCATCTGCTACCTCTGCGCCTACCTCGACCGGGTGAACGTCGGGTTCGCCAAGCTGCAGATGATGTCCGATCTCGGCTTCAGCGACGCCGTCTACGGCTTCGGGGCCGGCGTGTTCTTCATCGGCTACTTCATCTTCGAAGTCCCGAGCAACCTCGCCCTGCACAAGCTCGGCGCGCGGGTCTGGATCGCGCGGATCATGATCACCTGGGCGATCATCTCGGCCCTGACGCTGTTCGTCACCACGCCGCTGCAGTTCTACGTCGCGCGATTCTTCCTCGGCCTCGCCGAGGCCGGCTTCTCGCCGGGCATCATGCTCTACCTCACCTACTGGTTTCCGGCCCGCAAGCGCGGCTTCGCGCTGGGCTTCTACTACATCGCGATCCCCCTCGCGGGCATCGTCGGGGGGCCGGTCTCGGGGCTGATCCTGCAGCACTTCGACGGCTCGACGGTGATGAAGGCCTGGCAGTGGCTGTTCCTGCTGGAGGCTGCCCCGTCGCTCCTCGCCGGCATCGCCGTGCTGTTCCTCATGGTCGACAAGCCCGACCAGGCGACGTGGCTCACCGACGCGGAGAAGGCCGAGGTGAACGCCGAGCTGCGCCGCGAGGAGGGCGACAAGATCGTCCACGCCTCCTCGATGGACTTCCTCAAGGACGCGCGGATCTGGAAGCTCAGCGGCGTCTACTTCATGACGATCATCGGCCTCTACGGGATCAGCTTCTGGCTGCCCTCGGTCGTGAAGGACTCCGGCATCAAGGACGTGGCGCTGATCGGCTGGCTCTCCGCCGTACCCTACCTCGTCGCCGTCCCGTGCATCATCCTCACCGGCATCAGCGCCGACCGCACCCGGCGGCGCCGGATCCACTTCTCCGCCGCGCTGGCGATCGGTGCCCTCGGCCTCGCGATGGCGGGCTATGTCGGCCAGAGCCCGGCCGCGGCTGTGTTCTGGCTCAGCGTCGGCACGGCCGGCATGCTCTCGGCGCTGTCGCTCTTCTGGGGGGTGCCCTGCGCCTTCCTGGCGGGCACCTCGGCCGCCGCCGGCATCGCGACCATCAACTGCATCGGGAACCTCGCCGGGTTCGTCTCGCCCTACATGGTCGGCGGCCTCAACGTGCTGACCGGCAACCCGGCGATCGGCCTCTACGCGGTGGCCGCGTGCATGCTGGCCGGTGCCGTGCTGATGCGGATCATCCCGGCCGCGCTGGGCGACCGGTAGCGTCCCCGGCGGGGCCTGCGTGAAGGACTGGGTCGCCAGCCGCCCAACCGAGCCCCGGATCCCCACTCACCTCAGGATGAGGTGAGTGGGTGGGAGACGCCCTATACCGATCCGTCTCCCACCCGCGACCTCATCCTGAGGTGCGAAGCAAAGCGAAGCCTCGAAGGAGGGCTCCAGGGATCGCGGTGGGAACTGGAGGACTCCTTCGAGGCTGCTTCGCAGCACCTCAGGATGAGGTGGGTGGGATCGGCCAGTGGGGCAGACTTCTGAACGCGCTCAAGGTCTGAAAAGACTTGAGGCTCGACTGAGATTTCCCCCTGTGTTGCATCGACCGTGGAACGTGTAGCGACCCACAACTGACGCCCGATCACTTGCAACTTCCTGTCGACAATCGATGGGTTCGACCTATGCTCGGCAGGCGCCTTCCGCCGCGCGATTCCGGCACGGACCCGCAGACATGACCGACGTGACGTACCGGGACACGCTCTACGACGGCGACGAGATTCTCTACGGCATTCCGGCGCTCGGCGGGCGCGCCGCGCTCATCTTCGATGATGCGGAGGGCAACGCGGTCCTGCAGTTCGGCGACACCGACCGGCGCGCATACTTCACCATCGCCGACGAGTACGATGGGCCGCAGACCAGGCAGGTGCGCTTCGAACTGGCCGGAAGCCTCGTGGAGGGCGCGGTCCTCCCCAGATACGACACCTACACGTTCGACATCGAGGTCGTCGGAGTGAAGGGACCGTCGGCTTCGCCGACCGCCGCGAGCGACGACCTCACCGGAACGGCGCAGGCCGACACCGTCGCGGCCCTCGCCGGCAATGACCGCGTGCTGGCCGGCTCCGGGAACGATCTGATCTTCGGCAACCAGGGCGACGACCGCCTGTTCGGCAACCAGGGCAACGACACCCTGCGCGGCGGCCAGGACAACGACGTGCTGTACGGCGGCCAGGGCGACGATGTCCTCTACGGCGACCGAGGCAACGACGTGCTGTCCGGCGACCTCGGCGCGGACCGCTACGTGTTCGGCGCGCAATCCGGCACCGACCTGATCCTGGGCTTCTCGCAGGCACAGGGCGACCGGCTCGATCTGCAGGGCCAGGGCTACACGCTCGGCACGAGCGCGCGCGGCAACGCAGTCCTGACACTCTCGGGCGGCGGCAGCGTGGAGCTGGCGGGCATCGGGGCCGGCGCGGTCTCCGGCGCCGCCTTCGCCTAGATCCCGTCCTCGGGGCGCCAAAGGGCTCACGCGGGCGCCGGGAACGCGGCAGGACTGCGACCACGTGCGCGGCCTGGTCGCGGCGATCGTCGCGGAACAGTGCCACCCTGAGGTTGCTTCCCCCGAAGCCTTCCGGCGCGTCGAGCGCTCGCGGGCGTTGCCAGTTGCGCTCGGCTTGGTCGCCGAATGAGGTCGCCCCGACGGATCGCGGGATCCGTGCGGCATCCCCATGCCCCGGGGAAACCACGGCTCCGATTCCACTCGACGCACGAACGCTCCGGCGAACCCAACCGGCCGCCGGGGACCCGCCGCATCTCGCGTGGACAATATGCAACCAGCCGTCAGCCTCAGTGCTCTGAACTTCGCCCTGGCGGGCGCCCGGGAGGGGTTCGGCCCCTTCCTCGGGGTCTACCTCCAGCAGCGCGGCTTCGACCCCGCGGCAACCGGCTTCGCCATGGGCCTTGCCGGGCTCGCGGGGCTCCTCGCCACGACGCCGGTGGGCGCGCTGATCGACCGGACCGAGTACAAGCGGACGGCGATGGCCGTCGCCGTGCTCGCGATCGCGGCCGGGGCTGTCGCCCTCGTCTCAACGGACAACCTCTGGCTGATCGGCTTGTCACAGCTCGTCATCGGCGTCGCCGACACGAGCGTCGCCCCGCTCGTCGCGGCGCTGACGCTCGGCATCGTCGGACAGCGGGCCTACAGCCACCGCGTTGCGCGCAACGAGGCCTACAACCACGCCGGCAACGCCGCGAACGCGGCCCTGTCGGGCGTGCTCGGCTACGCCTTCGGCCTTGGCTACGTCTCCATCGCAATCGTCGTCATGGCGGTGGCCTCCTGCGGCGTCCTGATGACCATCGATCGCCGCTGCATCGACCACGGCGCGGCGCGCGGGGGCGATCAGGACGAGCGCGCGACGCTCCGCGTGCTGTTCGAGACGAAGCCGCTCCTGCTCCTCGCCGGGACGGTCTTCGCCTACCAGACCGCGAACGGTGCCATGCTGCCGTTCCTTGCGCAGGCGCGCACGGCCGCGGGTGCCGACCCGAGCCTCACCACGGGCACGATGACCGTGGTCTCGCAAGTCACGATGGTCGGAGCCGCGCTCCTCGCCGCCCGCCTCGCCACGAGGCGCGGGCACAGCGGCGTCCTGTCCATCGCCCTCGCGCTGGTCGTGGCCCGCGGCGTCCTCGCCGCCTTCGCGACGTCCTGGTGGCTGGTCATTCCGGTCCAGGTCCTCGAAGGCCTGGCGATGGGGCTCGGGGGCGTTGCCATTCCGGCGCTGGTGGCCGAGATCATGAAGGGATCGGGTCACACGAATGCCGGGCTCGGCGGCGTCATGACGGCGTACGGCGCGGGAGCGGCGCTGAGCCCGCTGCTCGCCGGCCTCGTCGCCCAGTATCTCGGCTTCGCGGCCTCCTTCATCGCGCTGGCCATCGTCGCAGGCGCCGGGCTGGCGTTGTGGATCATCGGCCGCCGCATCGCGCGCGCGGGCGCCCCGGCGGATCAGACTGACGAGGCGTCCGCCGAACCGGCGTGACGGACCGGACGGCGGGCATGTGCGAACGGAAACGACGATGGCCGCGTCCAGGGTCCTGACGGGGCCGTTCCCCGCCTTCGTACTGCTGCAGGGTTCGCTCTACGCCGCCTACGGGACGGAAACGCCCTTCCTGCCGAGCTTCCTCGGCGAGCGCGGGCTGAGTCCTGGCGAGATCGGCGCCGTACTCGCGGCCGGCACGCTGATGCGGCTCGCGGCCGGCCCCGTCGCCGGCCACCTCGCCGACCGCTACGACGCGACCCGGACCGTCCTCGGCGTCGCGGCCGCGGCGGCCGGGCTGATCTCCTTCGCCTACCTCGCCGGATGGGCCTTCTGGCCGCTCCTCGCCATCAGCGTGCTGCACGCCAGCGCCATCGCCGCCCTCGCGCCCCTCGCGGACGCGCTCGCGCTCGCCGCCGCCGAGCGGGACGGCAGCTTCTCCTACGGCTGGGTCCGGGGCGCGGGCTCGGCGGCCTTCGTGCTCGGGACCCTGGCCTCGGGGCTGATGGTCGCGAGAGCCGGCCTCGCGAGCATCATCGTGTCGAGTGGAATCCTGTTCCTCGTCATGGCGGTGGCCGCGGCCCGCGTCCCTGCCGGCCCTGCGCGGGAACCCGTGCCGAGCCTCGGCCTCGGCGGCATCCGGGAACTCCTGTCGTTTCCCCGGTTCCGACGGATGCTCGCGGTGGCGGCCCTGGTGATCGGCAGCCATGCCCTGAACGACGGCTTCGCGGTGATCGCCTGGCGCGAGGCCGGCATCGGCGCGGGCGCGATCAGCCTGCTCTGGTCCGAGGCAGTCGCCTCCGAGGTGCTGGTCTTCGTGCTCGCGGGTCCCTGGCTGCTCGCGCGCCTCGGCACCACGCGGGCCGCGCTCCTCGCCGCGGGGGCCGGCGTGCTGCGCTGGTCGGCCGTGGCCACGACGGCCTCGCTGCCGGTGCTCGCCGCCGTCCAGCCGCTGCACGGGTTGACCTTCGCCCTGTTGCACCTCGCCAACATGCGCCTGATCGTCGAGATCGTCCCGGAGCGCCTCGCGGCCACGGCCCAGACCCTCTACGGCACGCTCGGTCTCGGCCTCGCCTCGGCGGTGCTGACCGCCGCCGGCGGCCTGCTCTACGGACGCCTCGGGGGAAGCGCGTTCTACGTGATGGCGGGCCTCTGCGCCCTCGCGCTCCCGCTCGCGGCGGGCCTGCGACACAACCGTGCGTAGGCAAAAAGCTCAAGGACTCAACCTGTGCATCCCGGGACATCCCCTATCTCCCAACGCGCGCACCACCGCGCCGGGAGTCCCCGTCCATGTTCATGAAGCTCGACCGCCTGCAGGCCGAACTGCCGCAGCCGAAGAAGCCCGACCCCAACGCGGCCGCTGCGCTGCAGGAGCTGCTCGGCGGCAAGTACGGCGAGATGTCGACGCTCGGGAACTACATGTTCCAGAGCTTCAACTTCCGCAACAAGTCGAAGCTGCGCCCCTTCTACAGCCTGGTTTCGAGCATCTTCGCCGAGGAGCTCGGCCACGTGGAGCTGGTCTCGACCGGCATCGCCATGCTCAACAACGGCCCGGGCGACGACACCGAGGAGGTCGACGTCTCGAAGGCCCCCTTCCACGACATGCAGGACATCCGGCTCGCCGGCAGTTTCCTGGCGAACGGCGGCGGCGCGACGCCGGTGAACTCCAACGCGCAGTCCTGGAACGTCGACATGGTCACGACGACGGGCAACATCATCATCGACCTCTTGCACAACTTCCACCTCGAATGCGGCGCGCGGCTGCACAAGCTGCGCGTCTACGAGACCCTGAAGGATCCGACCGGCCGGGAGGTCTGCGGCTATCTCCTGGTGCGCGGCTCGGTCCACGCGCACGCCTACGCCCTGGCGCTCAAGAAGCTCACCGGCGTCGAGATCGAGAAGATGCTCCCCACCCCGAACATCGTCCTCGACAAGATCCCGGAGTGCCAGAAGTACCTGCAGGAGGGCAGCCATCGGCGGCTCTACCGGTTCAGCCCGGACGACTACAAGGAAGCGGCCGGCGTCTGGTCGAACGACGAGGTGGCGCTGCCCGGCGATCCGCCCGGCAACCTCGAAGTGGTGGACGGGCTTCCCGAAGGCGGCAAGATCCCTGAGCTCGACGGCAATTACGGCGCCTTCGCGCCGAACTACGCGCCCGAGGAGATCTTCGAGATCGCGAGCAAGCTCTACAAGAAGAGCCGCTGAGACAGTTCGGGGCGGTGCTCGACCGGTGCCGCCCCGGCCCGGGCGTCGAGCCCGCCCGGGATTCACAACGTCGCTCCGGTCTGCGACGATGAAACCATGTTCGTTTCCCCCGCAGTCCATTGAGCCGCGTCCCGCCGTCCCTGCGCGCCCACCAGCGCACCCTGATGGCGCTCGTGACGGCCATCGCCTCCGGCGAGGCGCCGGCCATCACCGACATCCTGGCCGCGGTCACGCCCGGCGGCGGAAAGTCGCTCCTGCCCGTCATCGCCGCGAGCCGCCTGATCGCGGCGGGTCTGGTCGACCGGGTCGTCTGGGTTGTCCCGCGCGACTCCCTCCGCCTCCAGGCCGAGGAGGCCTTCGCCGACCCGCTCTGGCGGACGGCGCTCAGTCACGCCTTCGGCGTGCGCGCCGCCGACAACGAGCGCGATCCCGCCCGGGGCCTTGCCGGCTACGTCACGACCTACCAGGCGGTCGCGGCGGCGCCGGTCCTGCACCTCGCCGAGGCGCGCCGCCACCGGACGCTCCTCGTCGTCGACGAGGTCCATCACCTCCCAGTCGCAGGCAACGCCGGCACCGATGGCGCGAGGCCGGAGGCCTGCGAGGAGCCCGAGAGCGGAGCGTGGTCGCGGGCGATGCTGCCGCTGATGGCGGCAGCGACCTTCCGGCTGTTCCTGTCGGGCACCCTGGAGCGGGCGGACGGCCGGCGCATCCTGGGCCTTCCCTACCAGCCCGCCGCCCCGGGGCGAGCGCCGGACCTCGACCTCGACGCCCCCGGGCTCGCGGTCATCGGCTACTCGCGGACGCAGGCCCTCGCCGAGCGCGCCGTGCTCCCCGTGACGTTCGGGGCCCTCGACGGTGAGGCGAGCTGGCTGGAGGGTGGGCGGATCGCGGGTGACCCGCCCCGCGTCGGCCCCCATCGCCTGGGGGCCGGATCGGTGCGCACCACCACGCGGCCGGCGCTGTTCACCGCCCTGCGCACAGGCTTCGCCCGCGACCTCCTCAGCGAGGCCTTCCTGGCGACCCGCCGCCTGCGGGCCCGCCGCCGCGGGGAACTCGGGCTCGTTCCCGGCGAGGCCGCCCGTGGTCTGGGCAAGCTCCTGGTCGTCGCGCCCGATCAGGCCAGCGCCCGGAGCTACCTCGCGACGCTGCGCGGTTGGCTGCCGCAGGGGCAAGGCACGCGCGACGTGCGGCTGGCCACCTCCTCCGAAGGCGACGCCCATGCGGCGCTCGCGGCCTTCCGGCTGACGGCGGAGCCCGCCATCCTCGTCACCGTCGCGATGGCCTACGAAGGGCTCGATGCGCCCGAAGTCGCGGTCGTCGCGGCGCTGACCCACATCCGCTCGCGGCCCTGGCTCGAACAGATGCTCGCACGCGCCACGCGGGTCGATCCGCACGGCGGATCCTACGCCGATCAGCGCGCCCTGGTCTTCCACCCCGACGACCCGCTCTTCGCCCGGTTCCGGGCCGAGCTGGAGACGGAGCAGGGCCAGAGCGTCCAGCGCCCACGCCAGCCGACGGTGTCCGCGGCGACGCCGGAGCGCGTGCGCTGGCGCGACGAGGACCCGGGCGGGATCACGCCGCTCGAGAGCAACGCGATCGGCCTGCGCTACGCCCTGCTGCGGCCGCGCCTGGTGAAAGCCCCCGCCGCGGCGGCTGCCGCGGAGCCGCCGTCGTTGACCGAACGAAGCCTGCGGCAGCGGCTTGCCGCGGTCGTCGCCGCACAGGCCGCGGAGGACGAGGCCGCCTTCCGCGTCCCCCGCGGCGGCAACCTCGCCCACCGCTACAACGCGGTGCTGAAGCGCGTTCTCGGCAAGGGACGCGGGGCGATGACGCTGCCGGAACTGGAGGCTGCCCTGGCCTGGCTCGACCGCAACCGCCTCTGCGATCACCTCCACCGCCTCGACGGTGATGCCCGCTACGCCTGGTCGGCGCGCCAACGGAGGGGCGGCTGGGCACGCGCGGTGAGCGCGCCGCTCGACAGCCGGACAGGCTTCACGAAGTGAACCGCGCGTCCGGCCCGCGGATGCCGGGCGGTCTCAGCTGTCCGCGACGGTCACGGCACGACCGATGCCGTCCGTCTTGCCCGCGAGGCCCGGCACCTCGTCCAGCTGGCGCAGGCTGGTGAAACGACCCCGCTCCTCCCGGTAGCGCACGATCTCGAAGCCATGCCCCTTCAGGGCGGGGATCGCGTCCAGTTCCTCGGCGGTTGCGGTGTTCAGGTCGATCATCGAGCGGCTTCGCCTTTCGTCGCGGGGGCCTCCTCCACCTATATCTGCTTCCTGCGCTCCACCAGCGACCGGAACTTGTCGTACTCGGCCGGATCGACGCGGTAGGAATGGTCGTCGTCCGGGAACCTGACCGCCTTCACGTCCTCGACGTAGGCGCGGATGCCGGCGACGGCGACCTCGGTGAGATTGGCGTAGCGCTTCGTGAACTTCGGCTTGAAGTCGGTGAACACGCCGAGCAGGTCGTAGGCGAGGAGGATCTGCCCGTCGCAGCCCGCACCCGCACCGATGCCGATCGTCGGGATCGTGAGCTGCTCCGAGATCAGCTGGGCGATGGGCGCCGGAACCGCCTCGAACTCCAGCATGAAGCAGCCCGCATCCTCGATGGCGAGCGCGTCCTCCAGGATCTTCATCGCGGCCTCCGCCGTGCGGCCCTGGATCTTGAAGCCGCCGAAGTTCGCGATGGTGTGCGGGGTCAGGCCGATATGCGAGGCGGTGGGGATGCCCGCATCGACGAGGGCCTTCAGGATGCCCGCCTGGCTCCTGCCGCCCTGCGGCTTGACCGCGTCGCATAGGGCCTCCTGCATGAAGCGCGCGGCGTTCCCGAGGGCCCGGTCGACCGTGCTGTAGCTCTGGTAGGGCATGCAGCCGAGCACGAACGTGTTCGGCGCGCCGCGCCGCACCGCCTGGGCGTGCAGGATCATCATGTCCATGGTCGCCGGGATGGTGCTGGCATGGCCGTGCGCGACCATCGCGAGGCTGTCGCCGACGACGGCGACGTCGACGCCCGCCATCTCGGCCCAGCGGGCGGAGGTGTAATCCGGGACCGACATGTAGACGAACTTCTCGCCGGTCCGCTTCGCGGCGCGGATGTCGAGGATGGTCCGCTTGCCCGCCGGGCCCGCGGCCCCTCCCCCGCCGGTGTCTCCCGTCGTGCTCATGCCCGTCTCCCGTTGCGGATTCTCGCGGACGGGAGGACGCCCCGCCGCGTTCTCTTGGGGCGCCTTGAGTCCCGCGCCGCCTCAGGCGAGCCGCTGGAGCACCCGGTCGATGTCGGCCGAGCTCATCTCCCACTCGTTCTGGAAGTTCGCCACGACGCTGCGCATGAAGGACGGCTCCAGGCGCTCGGCCCGCGCGACGTCGCCCAGGTGATCGACCAGGATGGCGTAGGCGAGCTGTGACGGCTCGGGGCCCTCGTAGCTCCACTCGAACCCGTTGCGGGTGAAGCACTTCGTGTCCGTGTGCTCGGCGAGCGGCGCGCCGTCCACCGTGACGACGATGCCGTCGATGGTGCGGTCGCCGACATATTTCTTGCTCACGAGCGCACCCCCTTCAGCTGGTGGCGCGGCGTGCGGCCCTCGGACCGGGTGCGCATGACCTCGGGGAAGATCCAGAGGCTGACCACCATGAACGGGCCGAGGAAGGCGACGGCCCATTGCGGCCCGCTCTGGCCGAGGTAGCCCATGTAGAACCAGCCGGCGATTGCTGCGAGCGCCACGGCTACCGACAGGCCAAACTTGATTGGAAATGGCATGTGTTCCCTCCCCGCACCGCTTGTTGTCAGAGGCTGAAGACCGAGCCGACGTGCTGGAGGAGCCCGAGCGCGGCGCCGACGCCGCCGAGCACGATGGCGAGCCCCGCCATGCCGTCGCGCCAGCGCTGGGGCCAGACATTGAACAGGCCAGGCGCGAACAGCAGGGCGAAGCCGCTCACGATGACGAGGCTCGTCCAGCGCAGGTTCGCAGCGCCGTAGGCCGCGCTACCGCCGATCAGGGCGAGGAGGAGCAGGACGTTGGCGGCGATCAACGCAAGGCCCAGCGGACGGCTCTTCAGGTCGGGGCGCGTCTCCAGCGGGAACACCCCGGTGAGCACGTAGAAGCCGGTGCTGGCCACGCCCGCGAAGAGGGCGAACCACAGCAGGGCCGCAACGTTCGGCTCGATCATCGTCATATCGACCTCCGGAGGGATATGGGCGGCGCCCGGTCGGCGCCGCTGTGTTGCGAGTGGAGCCGGCTCACTCGGCGGGCTGCAGGGCGCCGGTCTCGGAGGCTGCCGGATTGCGCGAGGTCTTGCGCATGTCCGTCCTCACGTGGCGCGTGTCATAGCCGTTGAAGAGCGTGCCGATGAGGCCGCGGTTCAAGTCCGAGGTGCCGAACAGCCAGTCCATGATCGGGAAGGTCAGGTTCATGTTCCGCTCCATCATGATCGACTGGTCGTGATGCGCGGTGTGGTGCCGGCGGTTCGTGTTGATGAAGGGCATATTGCGGACGAACCAGTTGTCCTCGACGTGGCAGCAGAAGTGCATGAACTCGTAAATCAGGTAGATGCTCGTCGTCGTCGCGATGAACAGCCAGCCGACATTCGGCGAGAACACGTTGCCGAGCACGATGGCACCGGGGATCGACATCAGCGTGAACGAGGCCAGCGCGTAGGGTGGAAAGAAGGTGACGCGATAGTCCCTGTGATCGGCGAAGCGCATCTCGTGGTCGGTGAAGAACTGGTGATGCTGCAGCGTGTGCCGGTTGTAGACGGCCCGCGCGATCGGGTTCTTCGACGGGCGGTGCATCACGTATCGGTGCAGCCACCACTCGAAGAAGTTGCAGAACAGGAACACGACCGGAACGGTTGCAAGCTCGGCCCAGCTCGGCGCGTGAAGGTTCGAGAGGTAGATGTACAGCGCCGTGAGACCGATCGTGTAGATGATCGCGATGTGCAGGAAGCCGTTGTACCAGCCCGCGACGCGCTGGCGGTAGTTCGCCCGGTAGGCCCGCTGACGCTCGCTCATCCCGGTTGCTGCGAGTTCCATGGCTTTCGCTCCGTTCCTGATGGCCTGAGAATACCACTGATATATCAGAATGCAACAGGCGCGAGCCCTCGCGGCCTGGGCATCGTCGCGCCCGGGCCGCAGGGTCGCTCCTCGCATCAGTGGGAGATGGCCTCCAGCGACCGGCCCTTGGTCTCGATGCCCAGGAAGGCCACGCTCATGGCCGCGATCACGAACGAGCCGGCACCGAGCGCGAAGACGCCGCCATGCCCGAGCGTCGGCAGGATGATGCCGATCGCGTAGGGCCCGATCAGCGAGCCGACCCGGCCCACCGCCGAGGCGCAGCCGGCTCCCGTCGCCCGCGAGCGGGTGGGATAGAGTTCCGGCGTGTAGGCGTAGAGCACCGACCACATGCCGAACAGGAAGAACTGCATCATCAGGCCGAACGCGATCAGCCAGTTGAAGCTCGGCGAGTGGCCGTAGAGGTAGGCCGCCACCGCACTCCCGAGCAGCATCAGCACGGCGGTCGGCTTGCGGCCCCAGCGCTCGACGAGGATCGCCGACGTGATGAAGCCCGGTACGCCCGCGAGCGAGATCAGGATCGTGTAGACCACGGACTTGGTGACGCTGTAGCCGGCCTCCTGCAGGAGCGCACCGAGCCAGGTGGTGAGGCCGTAGAAGCCGAGCAGCGCGAAGAACCAGGTGAGCCAGATCATCACGGTCCGGCTGGCGTAGCCCGGGCTCCAGAGCTCGAGGAACGAGAAGCGGCGCTCGCCGCGGGCCTGCTCCGGAAGGGGCTGCGGCTCCGGAAGGGCACGGCCGTCGAGGCGCTCGCCGACCTTCGCCTCGATCGCACTCATCACCCGGTCCGCCTCCTCGTAGCGGCCGCGATCGGCGAGCCAGCGGGGCGACTCGGGCACGAGGAACCGGATCGCGAAGAGGAACAGGGCCGGCACGGCCTGCGCGAGGAAGACGGCGCGCCAGTCGAAGTAGCTCAGCAGGACGTAGCTCAGGCAGCCCGCCGCGATGAACCCGAGCGGCCAGAAGCCCTCCATGATGGCGAGGTAGCGCCCGCGGTTGGCCGTCGGCAGGAATTCCGAGACGATCGCCAGGGCCACCGGGAACTCCATGCCCATGCCGAAGCCGAGGAGCAGCCGCGCGTAGCCGAGGGTCGTCGCGTCGGGCGCGTAGGCGCACCAGACGCTGCCGAGGCCCCAGAAGATCATGCTGACCTGGAACACGACCTTCCGGCCGAAGCGGTCGGCGAGCATGCCAGAGAGGCCGGCGCCCAGGAACATGCCGACGAAGCTCATGCTGGAGAGGAGCCCCGCCTGAGCGGTCGTGAGGCCGAACTCCGTCTTGATCGACCCGAGCAGGAAGGTGAGCGAGCCGAGATCGATCGAGTCGAAGAACCACGCCGTCGCGATGATGAGGAAGATGTTGCGCTGGAACTGCGTCATCGGCAGGCGCTCAAGCCGCGCCGCGACCATCGCGCGCGAGGCGCGCGCCGTCGCGGTTTCGGCGGCCTGTTCGGGCACGGCCGCGCTGGCTCCCAAGGCGATCTGGCCTACCATCGTTTGCCTCCCGGGCATGTTATATGTGCGTGGGAAGCATGCCGGATATGCGTGAGATGCGCAAGATATATCAGATTGCAGAGATTGGGGGATGCTCCTCGTGCGGCCCGTGTGCGCACCGCCTCCCCGTGGTATCCAAGGCGCCGGCAGTTCGATGGGGGGACGATGAACTTCGTGACCGGCAAGGCCCTGACCGGCAAGACCGCGGCTGTTCGGGCGGAGACCCAGGGCCGTAAGCCTGCGCGCAAGCCGGTCGCCGGCCCATCCGGTCCGGCGGCGGGCCAGGATGACCTCCCCGACCTCACGCTGACCCAGAAGGCCTATCAGCAGCTGGAGGAGCTAATCACGACGCTCGCGCTCCCCCCCGGGATGGTGCTCGGCGAGCAGAATCTCGTGCAACGGCTCGGGATCGGGCGCACGCCGATCCGCGAGGCGCTGCAGCGCCTCGCCCGCGACGGGCTCGTGGTCGTGATGCCCCGCCGCGGCATCCTCGTGTCCGAGATCAACGTGCGGACCCAGCTGAGACTTCTGGAGACGCGCCGCGTCCTGGAGCGCCTCATCGCCCGTCTCGCCGCCGAGCGCGCGACGCCGGAGGAGCGTGCGGTCTTCGCGAGCCTCGCCGAGGCCATGCGCGAGGCAGCCGCGGCGGCCGACGACCTCGCCTTCATGCGCCTCGACAACCAGTTCAACGAACTGATCGCCGCAGCCTCGCGCAACGAGTTCGCGGTGCGCTCGCTGGCCAACATGGCCGGGCTCTCGCGGCGCTTCTGGTACCAGCACTACAAGCAGGCCGCAGACCTGCCGCTGAGCGCGACCCTGCATGCTGACGTGTGCGAAGCCGTCGCCAACCGGCACGCCGAAGCCGCCGAAGCCGCATCCGACCGCCTGATCGACTACATCGAGAGCTTCGCTCGCAAGACGCTCGACACGTAGGGGCGAAGGGCGGCGAAGCGGAGCCTGTCGGGCCCGGTTTCCCGCGCGCCCGCGCCGTTCATCAAGCCGCCCCAATCGTTTGCCTTCTGCAGCTTGCGTTTGCAGGACGGGCGGCCCAACCCTTAAGCTTGACCGTGAGCGCGACCGGCGTAAGCCGGGGGCTCATCGCGTTGCAGGCCAGGGGAAAACCGGGATCATGAGCATGGACGGTGGAGCCGCCCTTGTCGGCGAGATGGACGAGACGGATCAGCTTCGGGCACGGCGTCCCGACCGTCGGTCGTTCCTGCTCGGCTCGGCCGCCAGTCTCGGTGCTCTGGGGCTGGCTGGTTGCGCGACGTCCGACGGGTTGCTCCTCGCTGAGGCGGCGAAGACCTACGGACCGATGCCGGACGAGAAATTCCCGATTCCGGCGGTGGACGTCAGCAAGGTCAACCCGAAGTACTTCCGCCGGACGGTTCAATACGACACCAAGGAAGTGCCCGGCACGATCGTCGTCGATCCGCGCAACTTCTACGTCTACCGCATCGAAGAGGGCGGAGCTGCCACCCGTTACGGCGCCAATGTCGGGCGCGACGGGTTTCTGTGGAGCGGCGATGCGTATGTGGGCCGCAAGTCTGAATGGGCGACCTGGACGCCTCCCAAGGAGATGATCAAGCGCCAGCCCGAGGCCGCGAAGTACGCCCGCGGCATGCCGGGCGGCCTCGACAATCCCCTCGGCGCCCGCACGCTGCATCTCTACCAGAACGGCGCCTACACGCTCTACACGATCTACGCCAGCAGCGAGCCTGAATCGATCGGCAGCGGCATCACGAGCGGCTGCGTCGGCCTGCTCAGCCAGGACATGATACACCTCTACGCGCGCACCCCGGTTAAGACGAAGGTCGTCGTGCTGCCCGCCTAAGAGAAGCGCATCCGCGAGGCGGCAGCGAATAGCCGATGCGGGCAGAGTTCACGGTTGCGCTACAGATATATCAGCCCTCCCGGTGCAGGCAGCGAGCGACGAAGCTGCTATATGCTGCCGTAAGCCGACACATCACTGTCATTCGAGGATCAACCCCTTCCTGAATGCAGGCGCTGCATCGAAAGGGACGAGGAACGCCGATGATCTTCGTGGCCGACACGACCGGCGCCGTGAGCTACGTCAGCCCGGAATGGTGCGCCTTCACCGGCCAGCCGGCGGCGGAAGCATCCGGCCACGGCTGGTTCCGCTGCGTGCATCCCCAGGATTATGAGACCGCGGTCACCTTCCTGGCCAGCGTCCGCGATCAGCGGAGCGAGTACTGCATCCGCCTGCGGCTGCGCCGTGCCGATGGATCGTACGCCTGGGTCATGATCGGCGCCGTGCCGTCGTTCGGCCCGCCCGCCCACACCTTCCTGGGGTATCTCGGCTCGGTCACGCAGCTCAGCCCGAGCGCCGGAGAGGGTCTGACCGCCTACGGCACGGCGGGGCGCTACGTCCCGCCACCCTCCCACCCGGCGACGCCGCCCGGGAACATCACCGAACTCATCGCCGACCACCTGCTGATCGCGCACGGTCTGGTCGAGGCCGACAGCGTCAAGGAGGCGTTGCCCGGCATCAAGCAGGCGCTCTTCGCCGTCGGCATGGCGCTGGCCCGCGAGCAGCGGGGCCAGAATCCCTCGGCCCAGGTCCACTGAACGGATTCACCGGACCGGTCTCCGACGCCCCGTTCGACCGATCCGTCGATCGTGTTGCCGGTTGAACCAAGCTTCCCGGGGTCCGTTGCCCTGTATCATCGGCAGACTCCCAGGCGTCGGTGGCTGAGGGAACGAGTACCCCCGCCTGAGCGTACCGGAGCCTGCCATGACCGACGACCTGCCGCACGCGGTTGACGTGGCGCGCCTGAAGCGTGCGATCAGCGAGACGGCCCGACTGCATGAGGAGGGCGTGCGGGCCCTGGCCGTCACCCGCCTCCTGCTCGCCGAGCGACGAGCCCTGCTGCTGGATCTTCGCCGGACGATCACGGAGAGCCAGCGCTAGGCCGGTGCCGCTCCCACTCGCACCCGGCCGGGGCGATCCGCTCAGGCTTCCTTGAAGCCGTATTCCGGCACGCCCTCCTCGTTGCCGTAATATTTGTAGGGCAGGAACTTGCCCGACATGGCGAGCTTCACGCGGTCGCCCTTGTTGTTCGGCTCGCGCTCCATGGTCATGTTGAAGTCGATCGCCGACATGATCCCGTCGCCGAACTCCTCCTGGATCAGCTCCTTCCAGGTGGTGCCGTAGACCATGACGAGCTCGTAGAAGCGGTAGATCAGCGGGTCGGTCGGCGGCAGCTGCGGGATCGAGCCGCGGTAGGGCGCCTCGTTCAGCATCCGCTCCTCGGCCTGCGAGAGGCCGAACAGCGCAGCGGCGCGGGCGGCCTGAGCCTTGGGCAGCTTCATCTGGCCCATGCAGGCCGCGGTGATCAGGATCGGCGAGATGCCGCCGATCTCCTCCTGGATGTACTTCCAGGTCCAGCCCTTCTCCCGCTTGATGTCGAGGAGCTTCTCGGTGAGGTCTTCGCGCTTCATGGGGTCTCTCCGGATCGGAGCCGCCCCGGCGGGGCGGCGGGTGTCTGGGGTCGTCATCGGACGGAGGCGGCCCGGCGGGCCATGCCCCGGGGCCGTGGGAACGCCTCCGGTGCGGGTCAGGCCCGCCGGGCGGGGGGCTCCGCCGCGATCGCCGCGGCGTCGGCTTCGCTGAGCAGGGGTCGCACGACGGGCGGGTGGCGCGGGTCGTAGCCGGCCGGCATCGCGTCGCGCAGCGTCTTGGAGCGCGTCACGAGGAAGTCGATCAGGTGGTTGCGCAGCGCGTAGTAGCCCGGCGCGTGGTGGAGTTGTGTGCGGTCGCGGTCCTTCGGCAGAGGGTTCTCGACGATCTCGGCGACCTTCGCCTCGGGCCCGTTCGTCATCAGCACGATCCGGTCCGCGAGGTAGATCGCCTCGTCCACGTCGTGGGTGATCATGAACACGGTCTGTCCGGTCTCGACGCAGATCCGGCGCACCTCGTCCTGCAGCGTGCCGCGGGTGAGCGCGTCGAGCGCCGAGAAGGGCTCGTCCATCAGCAGGATCTTCGGCTCGATCGACAGCGCGCGGGCGATGCCGACGCGCTGCTTCATGCCGCCCGACAGCTCGGAGGGCCGCTTGTGCTCCGACCCGGCGAGGCCGACCGTGGCGATGGCGCGCCTGGCCCGCGCCTCGATCTCGGCCTTCGGCGCCTTGCGCCAGCGCGAGGAGACCGCGTAGGCGACGTTGCCGAGCACGCTGCGCCAGGGCAGCAGAGCGTGGCCCTGGAAGATCACGGCGCGATCGAGACTGGTGCCCGCGATGGCCTGCCCGTCCACGATGACGACGCCCTCGCTCGGCGCCTCGAGCCCCGCCAGGATGTTCAGCACAGTGGTCTTGCCGCACCCCGAATGGCCGATCATGCAGACGAACTCGCCGCGCCGCATGGGCAGCCAGAGGTCCTCGAAGATCGTGGTCGCCCGGCCCCCGGGCGCCGGGTAGCGCCGGGCGATCCCCTCGATGGAGATGAACTTTTCCGAGTTGGACATGCGGCCGGTCCCGGCGTTCTGGTCGGGGGCGGTGCCGGTGGCGCGCCGCGCGAAGGGGAGGAGCTTGCTCATCGGGGGCCTCACTCCGGGAAGGTGACGAGGCGCTGCGCCCGGGCGAGCAACTGGTCGAGGACCATGCCGACGAGGCCGATCACCAGGATCGAGGTGATCACATTGGTGATCGAGAGGTTGTTCCACTCGTTCCAGACGAAGTAGCCGATGCCCGTTCCGCCGACCAACATCTCGGCCGCCACGATGACGAGCCAGGCGATGCCGATGGAGATGCGCATGCCGGTGAGGATGGTGGGGGCGGCCGCCGGCAGGATGACCGTGAAGGCCCGCCGGATCGGCCCGACCTCGAGGGTCCGGGCGACGTTGAGCCATTCCTTGCGAGTGCTCGATACGCCGAACACCGTGTTGATCAGCATTGGCCAAAGCGAGCAGATGAAGATCACGAAAATCGCCGAGAGCCCCGAATCCTTGATCGTGTAGAGGGCGAGCGGCATCCAGGCGAGGGGCGAGACCGGCTTGAGGATCTGGATGTACGGGTCGAGGGCCCGGCTCATCAGCGGCGACATGCCGATCAGGAAGCCGACCGGGATCGCCACAAGCACCGCGAGCCCGTAGCCGAGCGCGACGCGCCCGACCGAATAGGCGAGCTGGATGCCGAGGCCCTTGTCGTTCGGGCCCCGGTCGTAAAACGGGTCCTTGAGGTGCTTCCAGATGGTCGCGCCGACGTCGAGCGGCCCCGGCATCGCCGATTTGCCGGTCGTGGCGGTAGCACCCATGAGCGCGGCGTATTCGGGGTCCATCGCCTCGGTCTTGGCGGTCCCGCTCACCGCGACCTGCCAGACGAGCAGGATTGCGGCGAGCATCGCCAGCGAGAGCACGCCGGCGCGGAGGTTGAGGGCGCGCGCCATGGCTCAGCTCGCCCGCTTGATCTTGAAGGAGTCGAGGTACTCTTTCGGCTTGGCCGGATCGAAGGTCTTGCCCATCACCACGAAAGTCTTCGTTGTGGTCTCGGGCGCTGCGAAGCCGTCCTGCTTCATCAGCTTGGCGGCGTCGGTCGCGAGGTAGACCTGGCGGGCCACCGCCGCATAGTCGACCTCCTCCTTGAGCTGGCCCCAGCGCTTCATCTGGGTCAGGATCCAGACCGCGAAGGACTGCCACGGGAAGGCGTCGAAATCGACGCGGTCGGGCACCTTGCGCACCTGCCCCAGCCCATCCGCGAAGGTGCCCGTGAGCACCTGCTCCACCACGGTGAGCGGCTGGTTGAGATAGTTCGCCGGGGCGATCGCGGCGGCGATCTCCTTGCGGTTCTCCTTGTTCGAGGCGTAGGCGGTCGCCTGGATGATCGCCCGCAGCAGCGCCGCGTAGGTGTTGGGCGTCTCGCGGATGAAGGCCTCCGAGGCCGCGAAGGCGCAGCAGGGGTGCCGGTCCCAAATCTCTTTCGACAGGATGTGGATGAAGCCGACGCCGTCGTAGACCGCGCGCTGGTTCACCGGATCGGGCGCGAGGAAGCCGTCGATGTTGTCGGCCCGCAGGTTCGCGACCATCTCGGGCGGCGGCACGGCACGGATCTGCACGTCGGTGTCCGGGTCGATACCCGCCTCCGCCAGGTAGTAGCGCAGCAGGTAGTTGTGCATCGAGTAGTCGAACGGGACCGCGAGCTTGAAGCCCTTCCAGTCCTTCGGGTCGCGCCGCTCCTTGTGCTTCAGCGCGAGCGTGATGGCCTGGCCGTTGACGTTCTCCACCGCGGGCATCGTGTAGGCCTGCGGGTTCGAGCCGAGGCCCAGCGAGATCGCGATCGGCATCGGCGCCAGCATGTGAGCGGCGTCGTATTCCTTGTTCAGGGTCTTATCGCGGATCACCGCCCAGCCGGCGGTCTTCACGACCTCAACGTTGAGGCCCTGCTTCTCGTAGAATCCCATGGGCTTGGCCATGATGATCGGCGTGGCGCAGGTGATCGGGATGAAGCCGACCTTCAGATCGGTTTTCTCGGGTTTCGATCCTTGCGCGAAGGCCTCCGCGGCGAACCGCGTCGGGAAGAACTGGCTCACCGCTGCGAGCGCGGTGGCGGCCCCGACGCTGCGCAGAAAGGCGCGACGCTCGCCGTCGTGGGGGAAGAGCGCGCGCATCACCGCGCCCTCGACCGCGCGCCCGAGGGCGGCCTCGCCCGCCGACGCGACGTCGCGCTCGGCATCGTGGGCGGCCTGCGTCGCATGCATGCCACAGGAGCAGCCGCCACGACCCAGGCGGCGCTTGGCATCGAAGGGATTGTCGAACAGGGCCATCTGCGCCTCGCGATCCGGACACAGGGGATATGGCAAGGTGTGTGCCAGTCGGGCAATTCCCTAAAGACAAGCGACACCAGCGGTTTACCGGCTTGGTGCGCAGCTACGAAATGTCGTGTAGAACGGAATTTCGTAGTCTTTAAACGAGATTTCGTAATGCGTGGCGCGATGCCCGACGATCCATTCGTCCCTCCCACCGGATCCAACTTCGGGATGGTCTTCGAGGCGGGCGCCGAGGCCATGCTGGTGCTCGACCCGGAGGCCGACCGGATCGTCGATGCCAACGACGCCGCGGCGCGCCTGCTCGGCCATGCGCGGACCGGCTTGCTGGGCATGGCGGCGAGCGCCCTGCACCCGGGCCAGCTCCCGGCGCTGATCGTGTTCACCCAAGGCGTCGAGGCCAAGGGCCGCTGGTGGACTCACGCGCTGACGCCACGGCACGGGGCAGGTCGCGCCCTCAACGTCGAGATGGTCGGCACGATGTTGCCGGACGGGCTCGTCCTCGTCACGCTGTTCGATCTGGACGAGCGGCGCCAGCGCCAGGTCGACCGAGAGGCCGACCGCCACATGCGCGCCGGCCTCTCCGAGTGGCAGCGCATGGAGCGGATCTTCCGCGACATCGAACGGGAAAACCAGCTGATCCTGCGCGCGGCCGGCGAGGGCATCTACGGGGTCAACGCGGAGGGCGTGACGACCTTCCTCAACCCGGCCGCCGAACGCATGCTCGGCTGGGCCGCCGCCGACCTCGTCGGGCGGGACATGCACAGCACCGTGCATCACACCCACCCGGACGGATGCCACTACCTGCACCGGGACTGTCCGATCTACGCCGCCTTCCGCGACGGCGCGGTGCATCAGGTTGACGACGAGGTGTTCTGGCGTCGCGACGGCACGTCGTTCCCGGTCGCCTACACCTCGACGCCGATCCGCGACCGCGGCGCCCTCGTCGGCGCCGTCATCGTGTTCCGCGACATCAGCCAGCGCCGCGAGGCGGACGAACGCCTGCGGCAGGCACTCGCCGAGGTCGAGTCTCTGCGCGAGCGCCTGGAACTCGAGAATGCCTACCTGAAGGAGGAGATTCGGGCCGGCAGCCACCACCAGGGTATCATTGGCCGCAGCCCGGCCATCGAGGCGATCCGCCGCCAGATCGACCTCGTGGCGGGCACCGACGCCACGGTGCTCGTCACGGGCGAATCCGGCACCGGCAAGGAGCTGATCGCCCGCGCGATCCACGAGGCCAGCCGGCGCCGCGAGCGCCCCCTCATCCGCGTGAACTGCGCCGCCGTGCCGCGCGGGCTGTTCGAGAGCGAGTTCTTCGGCCATGCCCGCGGCGCCTTCACGGGCGCGCTGCGGGACCGGGTCGGGCGCTTCGAACTGGCCGACGGCGGCACCCTCTTCCTCGACGAGGTCGGCGAGATCCCCCTCGATCTCCAGGGCAAGCTTCTGCGGGTGCTGCAGGAACGCTCGTTCGAGCGCGTCGGCGAGGAGCGCACCCGCGCCGTCGACGTGCGCCTCGTGGCGGCGACGAACCGCGACCTGAAGGAGGAGGTGCGCCGCGGCCGCTTCCGCGGCGACCTCTACTTCCGCCTCAACGTCTTCCCGATCGGCGCGACCCCCCTGCGTGAGCGGCCGGAGGACATTCCGCTGATCGCCCAGCACATGCTCACCGGCGCGGCCCACCGCCTCGGCGTGCCGGAGCCACGGCTCACCGAGGGTGATGTCCGCCGTCTCACCTGCTATGGGTGGCCCGGCAACGTGCGCGAGTTGGAGAACGCCATCGAGCGCGGCGTGATCCTGGCCCAGCGCGGACGCCTCCGCCTCGACCTGTCGGAACTGGAGGACGCGGCCCCCGTCGAGGCCGTCGCTCGCACTGCCCCACCGATCGACGTCCAGGGACCCCGTCCGCGGAACGAGGCAGAGCGCCGCGCCCGCGACCGCGCCGAGATCGTCGAGGCGCTGGCGCTGTGCGGCGGCAAGGTGTTCGGGCCGGGTGGCGCTGCGGAGCTCCTCGGCCTGCGCCCGACGACCCTCGCCTCTCGGATCAAGGCCTGCGGCATCAGGAAGTGATGGCGGAGGGCGCGGGCTTCGCTCATCGCGCCGTTTGCGCGACCCGAAGCCTGCATGGCTCACATCCGTGCGAGCCCCAGCCGTCGCCAGGGAATGCAGGCGCGTGTTCCCGGATCAACGCGGCCAGAGTTCGATGTCGATGACGTCGGGCTCGACGGGCACGCTGTCGTCCCGACTTCCCTGGAATTCCATCCAGCTGACCCGGACGCCGACCGTCCCCTCGTCGAGAAGGAAGAAGGGGCCGCACGGAAGCGGGTCGGGCATCGACGGGCTCGAAAGCAAGAAGCGGCGCGAGGGAAACCTGGCTACGGCCGTCTCGACTTGGCTCCACGGCTTCCCGCTCATTGGCTCGGTGTCCCGGCGATCCGGCTCGGCGTCGTGGATGGCGATGCGGACATGCTGCTGCAGGCAGTCCTGCGTGTAGACGACGAGGCCGGTTGCGGGCACATGGAGGCGCCGCGCCTCCATCTCGCCCGTGATCTCGGTCGGAGCCGGGAAGGCCGCGTCCTCGCCGTCGACGAGGTAGAACTGGCCGTAATCGGCCTGCCACGCGAAGGTTGCCCAACCCCGTAGCGTCATCGGTTGGTATCCGCTGCCGCGTCGCGAAGGTCCTGCTTCGCGCGCACCCAGCGCCAGAACGGATCGTCCGAGGTCTCGGCCAGTGCATCCGGAACCTCGCCCAGGATCTCGGCCGCAGTGGCGGGCACCGAGACCCCGAAATGGCCGGTCAGCCACGCGCGGAAGGTGGTGTTGCGGCCCGGGATGGCGGGCGGCTCGGCCGGCCCGTCGAGGCAATCCCCGCTGATCTCCTCGTAGCCGACAGCGACGAGCCGCAGGAAGTCGAGCGGCGTGCGACCGAGGAGGCAGACGAGGCCTTCCGATCCGAGGTGGACGATCTGCAGGGCGCCGTCGTCGTCGATCCAGAAAGCGGCGTGCGAGCCGTCCCCGCCGGTGCGGGCGAACGGGACAATGCGGCCGTCGACCTCCGCTCCGAACCATGCCTCGGCGTACGCCCGCGCCTGTTCGGGCGTCGCGACCCGGAAGAGGATCGCCGTCACGCCACCCGCCTGCACCTCGGCGTCCGTGCCCAGAAGGCCGAGCCGGTCGCCCGGAAATGCCCCGCTCGCCATGAAGAAATCGTTCCGCTCGATCCAGTCGAACGTTGCCCTGAACGCGTCCGGTAGCGGCAGCGTCGGCGGGAGCCGGTCGGCCATCTCGTCGGCGTAGCTCATGCGGGTCGTCCCGGGCGCGGATGTCGGGCAGTACGACGGTGATGCGGCGGTGTCGCGACAGATCTTGCGACGTCCCCGGAATGGCGGTGCATCGGGACGGCGCGTCCCCAGCGGGTGTCCAGCGGTTCGCCCGCGACCGTGAAGCCGGCCTTCAGGAAGGACCGGATGGCGCGCGGGTTATCCGGATGGGGGTCGATGCCGACCGCGGGCACGCCGTCGGTGAACAGCCGGTCGACGTGCTGGCGCAGGATGCGCTGCCCATGTCCGAGACCTAGCGCCGCCGGCTCGCCGATGTACAGGTCCAGCCCGCGGGAGCCGATCGGCAGGTCGTCGAAGTGGTGCGGAGACCAGTCGGCGACGCGGTAGCCCTGGATGAACGCGAGCGGCACGTCATCGCGTTCGGCGATCCACATGGCAACGCGCGGCTCGGCGAGCTTCTCGGCCTCGGGCTCGACCTCGGGCGGCCCCCACCAGCGCCGGACGTGCTCTCGTGCCCGCCAGCGGGCGAGGAGGGGCAGGTCGGCCTCGGTCGCCCGGCGGATCTCGTAGTGGCCTGCCACAGGGCTATTGCCGGGCGGGCCGCAGCGGCCCGAGGAAGCCGCTCCACGCCATGCCCCGCGCATGCGCGTGCTGCGCGATGACCTGCAGGCCGCTCAGGATGCCGACGATGGGGAATGCGAGCAGCGTCCGGTCGTCCAGCAGGCAGCCGAGCTTGCGGCCGGTGACCCAGAGGTAGCCGAAGAGCCCGGCAAGCAGCAGGACGAGGCCCCATTCGGTCAGGCTCCAGCCCATGATCCGCAGGCCGTAGGGCGGGGCGAGCCAGGTGCCGAGGAACGACAGGCCGATCACGGACGGGAAGCCGAGCACGACGATGGCCAGCGCGGTCAGGAGGAGGCGCCGATATGTGCGCAGAGCGGCATCGAGATCCTCGACGGTTGGGCGGTCCGGGAGCTTGTGGTCCATGGTCGTCCTGCGTCTGATCGTGGGAACTCAGGTAGCGCGGGCTGGAGCGACGGCGCAAACGGCCGGTGGCGTAGGTGTCACGGCTGCATCCGAAGCAGCGTCGGCGCTGCATTCGCACGGGGAGCAGATGTTGCATTGCGGCACGCGGTTCCGCTATGGAGCGGCATTCGCAAGGACCCGGTGCAAGCCCGGGTGGCTCTTCCGGCCGCCGATCCGCCGGACCACGCACACGACCTGACGCTCCTCGTAGTCGCCCGAGCGGCCGACGCGCGTCCCGTTGCGGAACTCATCATGCCTGCTCCGACATCGTCCCTGCGCGGCCGGTTCGCGAACGCGCGTGCCGACATCCTCTCCGGCATCGTCGTCGCCCTCGCGCTGATCCCGGAGGCCATCGGCTTCTCGGTGATCGCGGGCGTCGATCCGAAGGTCGGCCTTTACGCCTCCGTCGTCATCGCCTGCGTCATCGCCTTCACGGGTGGACGACCGGCGATGATCTCGGCCGCCACCGCTGCCACGGCCGTGGTCATGGTCGACCTCGTCCGCGAGCACGGCGTGCAATACCTCTTCGCCGCCACCATCCTAATGGGCGCTCTCCAGATCGTCGCCGGGCTCCTCAAGCTCGGGCGCCTGATGCGCTTCGTCTCGCGCTCGGTCATGACGGGCTTCGTCAACGCGCTCGCGATCCTCATCTTCCTGGCGCAGCTTCCCGAGCTGCACGGCGTGCCGCCCGCTACCTACGGCCTCATCGCGCTCGGGCTTGCCATCATCTACGGCTTGCCGCGCCTGACCCGGGCCGTGCCCTCCCCTCTGGTCGCCATCGTCGTCCTGACCGCCCTGACCGCCGCCCTCGGGCTCGACGTGCGGCGGGTCGCCGATCTCGGCGCACTGCCCGCGACGTTGCCGCACTTCGCGCTGCCGCAGGTGCCGCTCACGTTCGAGACGCTGCGCATCCTCCTGCCCTATGCGGCGGCGCTCGCGGCGGTCGGTCTGCTCGAGAGCCTGCTCACCGCACAAATCGTCGACGACATGACCGACACACCGAGCAACAAGAACCGGGAGTGCGTCGGGCAGGGCCTCGCCAACATCGCCTCCGCCGCGTTCGGCGGCATGGGCGGCTGCGCGATGATCGGCCAGTCGGTGATCAACGTCTCCTCGGGTGCGCGCGGGCGGCTCTCCACCCTTACCGCGGGCGCCTGTCTCCTCGTTCTCCTCGTGGCGCTCCAGGGCCTCCTAGCCCTGGTGCCGGTGGCGGCGCTGACGGCCGTGATGATCATGGTCTCGGTCAACACCTTCGCCTGGCGCTCGCTTCTGCAGCTGCGCACGAATCCGCTGCCGTCCTCCTGCGTGATGCTCGCGACCGTCGCGGTGGTGGTGGCGACGGGCAACCTCGCGATTGGCGTCCTCATCGGCGTGCTGCTGTCGGGCGTGTTCTTCGCGGGCAAGGTCTCCCGGCTGAGCCACGTGGCATCCGAACTTTCGGAGGATGGGCGCACCCGCACCTACCAAATCACAGGTCAGGTCTTCTTCGCCTCGGCCGGAGCCTTCGCGGAGGCCATCGACGTGTCGGAGCCGGTGGACCGCCTGATCATCGACGTGCAGGCGGCGCACTTCTGGGACATCTCGGCGGTCAGCGCGCTCGACGGTGTCGTGCTGCGGGCCCGACGTCAGGGACGGTCCGTCCAGGTCATCGGCCTCAACGCGGCGAGCGCGACGATGGTCGAGCGCTTCGGGACGCACGACAAGCCGGGCGTGTCCGCAACGCAAGCGGCCCACTGACACGCCCCCGCTCCAGGGACGACACCGTCCCGGCTTCTCCGGAAGTCGAACCGTGGCGGCTACCCATGGCCGCTACCATGCAGTAGCCTCCCCTCCGGCTCGGTCCGATATACCGGTCAGGCCAGCCTGTCGGACTGGATCCGACGTTCGAGGCGGCAGGCAGTTCATGGGAGCCTTCGACACCGACCCTGCCTTCGGCGACGGCGTGCGGCAGCGTCTGATCGAGGCCATCGAGAGCAGTTCTGATGGTTTCGCGCTGTTCGATGCCGAGGACCGCCTCCTCCTCTGCAATGAGCATTTTCGGCAATTTCATCCCGGTCTGATCGACATGATGCGGCCGGGAGGCTCGTTCTCGTCGATCGCGCGCGCCGCTGCGGAACGCTGCTTCGTCCGGGATGAGGGCGACACGGTCGAAGGCTGGCTCGAGGGCCGCCTCTCCCACTACCGCGACCCGCACGGGCCGCTTCTCCAGCAGCTGGTCGACGGGCGTTGGATCCAGATCAACGAGCGCAGGACCCGGGACGGCGGGACCGTCGCCGTCTACACAGACGTCACCGATATCAAGCGCACGGAGGAAGCCCTGCTGACGACGCAGGGGCGGCTGACCTACCTCCTGACCGCGTCCCCGTCGATGGTCTGCAGCTTCGAGGTCGGCGGCCGGAACGCGCCGACCTTCATCAGCGAGAACGTGCGCGACCTCCTCGGCTACGAACCGAGCGACTACCTCGCTGGCCCCGAATTCTGGCTGGACCGGCTCCATCCCGAGGACCGGGACCGGGTGCTGGGCGAGTTCCCCCGCCTCCTGGAGCTTGGCCACAACGTCATCGAGTACCGGTTCCTGCGCAAGGACGGCACCTATCGGTGGGTCCGGGACGAGCAGCGCCTCGTGCGCGGCCCGCACGGCGAGCCGGTCGAGGTCGTGGAATCCTGGAGCGACATCACCGAGCGCAAGGAGTCCGAGTTCGCCCTCCGGGAGCAGACGGCCTTCGTCGAGCTGCTACAGGCGGCCGCGACTGCGGCCAACGAGGCCCCGACCGTCGAGGACGCGCTGCAATTCTGCCTGGACCGGGTGGCCGCCCATACCGGGTGGCCCCTCGGACACGCCTACGCGGTGGCCGAGGACGGGAGCCGATCCCTCCTGTCGACCGGTCTCTGGCACTGCGACGAGCCGGAGCGCTTCGCGCGCTTCCGGGCGGTCACCGCCGAGATGCCGCTCGCCGCCGGCGTCGGGCTGCCGGGCCGCGTGCTAATCTCCGGCGAGCCGGCCTGGGTTCTCGACCCCGCGCCGGAGCCCGGCCAGCCTCGGGCGGCGGCCGCTGCCGCCGACGGGATACGGGCCGCTTTCGCCTTCCCGGTCACGATCGGACGCGAGGTCGTCGCGGTACTGGAATTCTTCGCCTGCGAGGCGCGGGCTCCGAATGAGGGGCTCCGCAAGGTCATGGTGAACATCGGCGCGCAGCTCGGGCGGGTGGTCGAGCGCAAGCGCGCCGAGGAGAGCCTGCGCCAGGCCAAGGACGCCGCGGAGAACGCGAGCCAGGCCAAGAGCAGCTTCCTCGCCAACATGAGCCACGAGCTGCGCACGCCCCTCAACGCGATCATCGGCTTCACCCGCCTGGTGATGCGCCGCGCCAAGGACGTTCTGCCCGTCAAGCAGTTCGAGAACCTCGAGAAGATCCTGACGAGTTCCGAGCACCTGCTGTCGCTCATCAACACCATCCTCGACCTGGCCAAGGTGGAGGCCGGCCGGATGGAGGTGAAGGCGTCGGACTTCGCGCTCGAATCCACCATCGACCTCTGCCTCCGGACGGTCGAGCCCCTGGTCCGGAGCGAGCGCGTGCGGCTCGTCAAGGACGTCGAGGGCCTGCCGGAGATGGTCCGCACCGACCAGGAGAAGCTGAAGCAGATCCTCATCAACCTGCTCAGCAACGCCATCAAGTTCACCGAGGCCGGTTCGGTCACGCTGCGCGCGCGCGTCGTCGGCGACAGGATCGCGCTCGCCGTGGTGGACACCGGCATCGGCATCCCGGGCGAGGCGCTGGCGTTGATCTTCGAGGAATTCCAGCAGGTCGACAACTCCGCGAGCCGGGCGCATGGCGGCACGGGCCTCGGCCTCGCCATCAGCCATCGGCTGGCCAGGATGCTGGGCGGCGAGGTCTCGGTCGAGAGCAGGGAGGGAGAGGGCTCGACCTTCACCCTCACCATCCCGCCAAGCGTCGCGGGCGCGCTCGAACTCCCGCCGGTGCAGCCGGCGCCGACGCCCCCACCGGCGGCGGACGCCGTGCCCCTGCCGGGGTCACGGCTCGTGCTGGCGATCGACGACGACCCGAACGTCGTCTACCTCCTGAAGGAGAACCTGTCCGATGCGGGCTACGAGGTGGTCGGCGCCCCCAACGGCGAGGACGGCCTGCGCAAGGCGCGCGAGCTTCGGCCGCGGGCCATCACCCTCGACATCATGATGCCGGGCACCGACGGGTGGCAGGTGCTGCACGCGCTCAAGACCGACCCCGCGACGCGCGAGATCCCCGTGATCCTGATCTCGATCGTCGACCAGAAGGAGCTCGGCTTCCGCCTCGGCGCCAACGACTACATCGTGAAGCCGTTCGAGCGCGAGTCGCTGATCGGCGCCCTCGGGCGCATCGCCCCCAACAGCGAGCGCATCCTCGTCGTCGACGACGACCCTAACGTGGTCGACCTCGTGCGCCAACTGCTGGACGGCGAGAGCTGCACGATCGACTGGGTCCCGGACGGGGCTGCGGGTCTGGAGAGCATCGCCAAGATCCGCCCGAGCGTGATCCTCCTCGATCTCCTGATGCCGCGCATGGACGGCCTCACCTTCCTCGACCACCTCCAGGCCGACCCCGTCAACCGGACGATCCCGGTCGTCGTGCTGACGGCCGCCGCGCTCGATGCGGCCGAGCAGGGCATGCTGCGGGAGCGCGTGCTGGGGCTGATCGACAAGCGGGTGCTGGATCGCGAGGCCCTCGTCCGCGAGGTCCGCCGGGTCCTGCCGCTCACCGAGCAGGCGTGTGCCGGGGGCGGGCGATGAGCGGCGCTGCTCCGGCACGGATCCACGCGCGATGAAGACCATCCTCATCGTCGAAGACGTCGCGCTGAACCGCGACCTGCTGATGCAGCTCCTCGAGGACGACTACGCCCTGGTGATGGCGGTCGACGGGGGTGCGGGCGTTGCGATGGCGGCGAGCCACGCGCCGGATCTCATCCTCATGGACCTTTCGCTCCCCGTCATCGACGGCTGGGAGGCGACGCGACGCATCAAGGCCGATCCGGCGACGGCGGGCATCCCCATCATCGCCATCACCGCCAACGCGATGAGCGGCGACGAGGACAGGGCCAAGGCGGCGGGCTGCGACGAGTTAATGACGAAGCCCGTGGACGAGGACCTGCTCTTCGCCAAGCTGCGTCACTGGCTCGACTGAGCGCAGGTGCCCCCGAAGCGCCGAGAGAGAGATCTGTGGACCCGGCACGCATCTTGATCGTCGATGACGAAGCCTTCAACCTCGACCTGCTGGAGCAGGAGCTGGAGGACCTCGGGCACGCCAGCGTCCGGGCCGCGAACGGCCGCATCGCCCTCGACCTCCTGGACACGGAGCCGTTCGACCTCGTCCTGCTCGACGTGATGATGCCGATGCTCGACGGCTACGCCGTGCTGGAGCGGATGAAGGCGCACGACCGGCTGCGCCACACGCCGGTGGTGATGATCTCGGCGCTGACCGACATCCGCAGCGTCGTGCGATGCATCGAGATGGGCGCCGAGGATTATCTGCCGAAGCCCTTCGAGCCCGTGCTGCTGGAGGCCCGGATCCGCGCCTGCCTCGACAGGAAGCGGCTCCACGACCGGGAGATGGCGCACCTGGAGGCCATCGAGCACCAGCGCAGGCGCGCGGACGACCTGCTCCACGCCATCCTGCCCGTGGCGGCGGTGACCGAGTTGATGGCGACCGGCCGGGTCAAGCCCCGGCGCTTCGAGGACGTCGCGGTGCTCTTCATCGATCTCGTCGGCTTCACGGCCTGGTGCCACGACCAGAGCCCCGAAGCGGTCGTCGCCGAGGTCCAGCGCCTGGCCGAGGCGTTCGAGGTGGTCGCGAAACGGTACGGCCTGGAGAAGATCAAGACGATCGGCGACGCCTTCATGGCGACCGGCAACCTGCTGTCACCCCACGATGATCCGGTTAAAGCCGCCGTCTGCTGTGCGCGGGACATGGTCGCCGTCGCAGATGGCGGGGCCATTCGGTGGCGGGTGCGAGCAGGCGTCCACGTCGGCGCGGTCGTCGGCGGCATCGTCGGCCGGTCGAAGTTCACGTTCGATCTCTGGGGCGACACCGTGAACGTCGCCGCGCGGCTGTGCGCGCTCGGGACCGGAAACGCGGTTCATCTTTCGGAAATGGCCTTCAGGCGGATCAGGAGCGAAGAAAATCTATGCCCCGTCGGCAAGGTATTCCTCAAAGGGAAAGGTGAGTACGAAGTCTACAGCTGTGATCTCAAATAGACGGATTGTTCTGCCGAGATCGATGAGTTCCCCGTCGTAACAATGTCGGCCCGGGTCAATGTGCTTCGCGGACTCTGCGGGCGGTACCGCACGGCGCTCTCATCGGATCTCAGGTCGGCAATCAGCCAGCGGGCCGGCGAACCTTGTAGTCCCGCAATCCCGGTCCAGAATCCGTCATCTCAAGAACTCCCGCGTGGCCGAGAGCCTGAATGCGCCCGAACAGGACGATGTCGCTGACACCTTGACCCGGCGGGTCAACCGCGACGGACACGTGATGCAAGGCGTGCCCGATCAACGCCACAGCGATCGCCCCTTCGCGCTGGCCTGGGCGGTGAGCACGGCATCGAAGTGCGTGAGTGGGGCCGAGATCAGGCGGCCGTCGCGCACGATGCGCAGCGGTGCATCCTTGCGCCTCAAGTTCGACCAGGCGGCTGCGGCGGCCTCGCACTCGGCGCGTGAGACGGTGCGTCGCTTGTCCCGCAAGCCGGATGCAAGGATGTCCTCGCACCGCATGAACCTCGATCGGCCGCGCAAGCGTTGTGATCGGTATCCCGCGGACGCGCATCCGGTCCATGACAGGCTGTCGGGTGCGAGGGGTAGAGACGCAGTGGCGTACCCTGTCAGGTCTCGCGACGCGCAACGCTTGACGGTCAACCTCCCGCGCAGCAGTAACATTCTTCTCTATAATGCCGAAACGGGAGGATGTTCTGCGTGTCTGAGCCGACGATCCTGCATCGCCGCCACATCCTCACCGCTGGAGCCTCCGCGGTCGCCGCCGGCATCGCAGCGCCCGCGTCGGCCTTCGAGACGGGCCAGCCCGGGACGGAGCCGCCCAAGGCAGCCTCGAAGCTGCCGGCCTACGTCGCCTGGAAGGATGGCGATGCGTTCACCGTCCATTCGAACCAGACGCTCGAGACCAAGCGCGGGCTGACCGACGGCGTGATCACGCCGATCGACCGCCTGTTCATCCGCAACAACGTCAACCCGCCCACCGAGGCCATCGTGGCCGACCGGGAGGCCTGGCGGGTCGAGATCGCGGGCGTCGCCAGACCCGCGACGCTGACCCTGGCCGATTTGAAGCGGCTCGGACTCGCGAGCGTGGCCACCGTCCTGCAATGCTCCGGCAACGGCCGCAGGTACATGCAGGACATGCTGCAGCCCGGTCAGAAGATCTCCGGCACCCCGTGGACGGTGGGCGCTGCGGGCTGCGTGATCTGGACCGGCGTCCCGCTCAAGGCCGTGGTCGAGTCGCTCGGCGGAGCGGCATCGGGGGTGAGATTCATCACCGGTACGGGCGGCGAGGACTTGCCCCCCGCGCTCAAGCCCAAGGATATCGTCGTCGAGCGCTCCGTCCCGCTCTCCACTCTCGACACGGTGATCCTCGCCTGGGAGGTGAACGGCGCGCCGATCCCGCTCGCGCATGGCGGGCCGCTTCGGATGATCGTGCCGGGCTATTCCGGCGTGAACAACATCAAGTACGTGAAGACGGTGGCGCTCACGGAGGCCGAGACGGACGCCAAGATCCAGGCCACGAGCTACCGCATGCACGGTGTCGGCGAGAAGGCTTCGCCGAGCCAGCCGTCGATCTGGGAGCAGCCGGTGCGCTCGTGGATCAACGCCCCCCTGACCGGGATCCCGGCCGGTCGCACCATCGTGACGGGCGTGGCGTTCGGCGGGCTGCACGCGGTGGCGCAGGTCGAGGTCTCGGCAGACGACGGCAGGACCTGGACGCGCGCGCCCTTCGTCGGCCCGGACCTCGGGCCCTACGCGTGGCGCGTCTTCGCGCTGCCGATCGACCTCCCCACCGGCACGCACGTGCTGGCGAGCCGAGCGACCGACGCGGGCGGCAATGTCCAGCCGGACAGCACGCCTCCGAACGGCGGCGGCTACAGCTACAACGGCTGGCGCGGTCCGGCGATCACCCTGGAGGTCGCATGACGCCGCGGGACGGTGCGACGTCCGCCGCGCGTGCGCTCGCTCTGCTCGCAGGCCTCCTCGTCTGCGAAACGGCGTCGGCCGATCCTGCCCGGCTCGAACTCGGCAAGCGCGTGTTCACGGAGATCTCGGAGCCGCGCTGCGGCGCCTGTCACACGCTGGCAGACGCCGGCACCACGGGTGACGTCGGACCCGTCCTCGATGGGCTGAAGCCGGATGCCGCCCGCGTCGCGGCCGCGGTGAGCGGCGGCATCGGGGTGATGCCGGCGTTCGAGGACCTGACGCCGGAACAGATCGAGGCCGTCGCGCTCTACGTCGCCACCGTCGCCGGAAAAGCGAAATAGGTCGCGCCCAGGCCGTTGGTCCTCGGATCTCGCAACAGCCAGGGAGGCCCCGGAGGCGATGCCGTCGGACTCAGTTCGCCGAACAGAGCTTGGTCCGCTCCGATGTACGATTGTCTTGAGGGCAATCGGGCGGCTGCCGGGTCGATCCGCGCCCGTGGCTGCCGTTCGAACGAGCTGTGCGGATCACTGTAGGCGGACATCGCTGCACCGCGCGCGAACAGCGATGCACGCAGTGTCTCGACGATCGCCTCTCGCTGGCCGAGGACGGTCAGGCTGCCCTGTATCAGACGGCATCGGATCGCGGGTACAATCGTGGCGCGCCCTCACCCGCCCGGAACGCCTGAGCGACCCAGCGCGGGATGCATGGCACTTCCTCCGAACCCCAGGGAGCGCGCGAACTGCGCGCCGATCGATTTGCAGCCATCAGCGACCGAGAGGCTTCGCAGCTCCGCCGCGGCACGGATCGGGCCGCTGCGGCACCTGCCGGCCCTGTTCCGGCTCGCCTGGTCGACGAACCGCGCCCTGACGCTCCTCAGCGTCGGGCTCCGCCTCGCTCGCGCGGCGGTACCTGCGCTGATGCTCTACGTCGCGAAGCTCGTCGTCGACACGGTCGTGAGCGGGCGGGCCGACGGGACCCTGCCCGCGAGCGCCTCGGCCTGGCTCGCCAGTCCGCTTCTTCAGCATGTGGCACTGCTGGTCGGGATCGAGCTCGCGCTCGCGCTCGCCTCCGATCTCCTCGGGCGCGCGACGAGCCTCGTCGACGGCGTGCTGGCCGAGATGACCGGCAACGCCACCACGCTCCGCCTGATGGCGCACGCCGCCACGCTCGATCTCGCTCAGTTCGAGGACCCGGCCGTGCAGGACGGGCTGGAGCGCGCCCGGCGCCAAGTCGCCTGGCGCGCAAACCCGATGGGGCAACTGCTCGGCCAGCTCCAGGACGGCCTCACGGCCGTCTCGCTCGCGGTGGCAGTCGTCGCGTTCCTGCCCTGGCTCGTCGTGCTGCTCGTGCTCGCCCTGATCCCGGCCTTCCTCAACGAGATCCACTTCAACCGGCAGGGCTATCGGCTCGCTTACCGCCGCTCGCCGGAGCGGCGCGAGGGCGACTACATGCGCCAGCTCGGGGCCGGGGCCGAGAGCGCCAAGGAGGTCAAGCTGTTCGGCCTCAGCGGCTACCTCGCCGAGCGCTTCGGGTCGCTCGCCGACCGCGCGCTCCGCGAGAACACCCGCCTTGCGCTGCGCCGGGCCTTCGCGGGCGGGCTCTTCGCCACCCTCGGCACGCTCGCCTACTATCTCGCCTACCTCGTGATCGCGCTGCGCACGGCCACCGGCACGCTCACGCTCGGCGACCTCACGTTCCTGACGGGCGCCTTCCTGCGCCTGCGCGGCCTCGTCGAGGGGCTGCTGCTCGGCCTCTCCCAGCTCTCGGGCCAGGCGCAATACCTCGACGACCTGTTCTCCTTCCTCGCGCTCGCTCCCAACCTTCGCGCGCCCGAGCATCCCGCGCCGTTTCCGACGCCGATCCGCGAAGGCTTCGTGTTCGAGGCGGTCGGCTACCGCTACCCCGGTGCGGAGCGCTGGGCGGTGCGCGACCTCTCGCTCACGATCCCGGCCGGCGAGGTCGTGGCGCTGGTGGGCGAGAACGGCAGCGGCAAGACCACGATCGTCAAGCTCCTGGCGCGGCTCTACGACCCGACAGAGGGGCGCATCCTGCTCGATGGGCGGGACCTGCGCGACTATGATCCGGACGTCCTGCGAACGCGCATCGGCGTGATCTTCCAGGACTTCGTTCGCTTCGACCTCACGGCGGCCGAGAACATCGCGGTCGGGCGCATGGAGGCGCGCGCGGATGCGTCCCGCATCGAGGACGCGGCGGCGCGCGCCCTGGCCGACGGCGTGGTGACGCGGCTGCCGGCGGGCTATGGCCAGCGGCTGGGGCGACGCTTCGAGGACGGGGTCGATCTGTCCGGCGGCGAGTGGCAGAAATTTGCGATCGCGCGCGCCTACATGCGCGAGGCCGAGGTGCTGGTGCTGGACGAGCCGACCGCGGCGCTGGACGCCCGCGCCGAAGCGGAGGTGTTTGCCCGCCTGCGCGCGCTCGCGGTCGGGCGCACGGCGCTCCTGATCTCGCATCGCTTCTCGAGCGTGCGTCGCGCCGACCGGATCGTCGTGCTCGGGGAAGGGCGGGTGCGGGAGACCGGCACGCACGAGGAACTGGTCCGCAACGGTGGGCGCTACGCCGAGTTGTTCGAGCTGCAGGCGGCAGCCTACCGGTGATCGGCGGCCGCGGCCGATGCGCTGTCCAGGGCGGCCGGACGGCGGACAGGTCGCGGACATGCGCCGCCCAGACCTTCGATCGATCTCCGAGGCCTCCTTGTAGCGGAGCGGGTCGCGCCTGTGACCGATTGGATCAGGCCCTGGCGCTCCGGCGCCGCAGACTATGTGACTGTTGGACTCGGAGGACGATGCATGACCGGAGATCCGCGTGAAGCAGGGCCGAAGCCGCCCTTCCCCGGCGACCAGCAGCAGCCTCGCCCGGGACTGACTTCCAAGATGACGCCCGCGCCGGACCATGGCGAGGACAGCTATGTCGGCAAGAACCTGCTGTCGGGCTGCGTCGCGCTGATCACCGGCGGCGATTCCGGTATCGGCCGTGCCGTTGCCATCGCCTATGCGCGCGAAGGCGCCGATGTGGCCATCTCCTATCTCGCGGCGGAGCAGTCCGACGCCGAGGACACGGCTCGCTGGATCGAAAAGGCCGGCCGGCGAGCCCTGCTGCTGCCGGGCGACCTGCGGGACGAGGCGCATTGCCGCTCCCTCGTCGAACGGACGGTCAAGGAGTTCGGCCGGCTCGACATCCTCGTCAACAATGCGGCCGCACAGACGATCAACGACGGGCTCGACGACGTCACCGCCGAAGACCTCGAGGGGGCGTTCCGCGCCAACGTCTTCGCGATGTACTACCTCGTCCAGGCGGCCGTGCCGCACATGAAGCCGGGCGGGGCCATCGTGAACTCGACAAGCCAGCAGGCCAAGGTCGCCGACAAGAGCATGCTGATCTACGCGGCGACGAAGGGGGCGATCGCGAGCCTGACCATCGGCCTCTCGAACATGCTGGCGCCGCAGGGCATCCGGGTGAACTGCGTGGCGCCTGGCCCGATCTGGACGCCGATCCAGCCGATCGCCAAGACCCCCGAGCAACTGGCGGATTTGGGCGCGGAGACGCCGCTCGGCCGGGCCGGCCAGCCGGCCGAGCTCGCCCCGGCCTACGTGCTGCTCGCCTCGCGCGAAGGCAGCTACATGAGCGGTGCGCTCGTCCCGGTGACCGGTGGCACGCCCATGTATTGACCCGGGCTAATCCCCGCGCCGGGCTCAGCCCCATAGTGGCCGTCGCGCCTCACCGGCTCAGGATCTCGCTGGCCACCAGGAAGAGGGCAGCGGCGAGGATCCCGGAAAGCACTGCGATGAGAAGGGGATGACGCGTCATAACTGGGCGATTGTGACCGTCATCCGTATCCAGGCGATTAAAAAATGCTGAATGCAATCGCTGATGGTCGTGGCAGAATGCGTTCTCCAGAGCGATTTGCAGGCCAGCGATGACGTTGACGGAACTGACGAGAGCGATCCGGTTCCAGGGACTGCCGCGGCGTCTCCGGGGCGGCCCGGTCGAGGCTCCGACCTCAATCGTGTGGGCCGAGACACCTCAGGTCCGGATCTTCACGAGCGACAAGGGATACCCCACGACCCGCGAGTTCATCCTGATGGCTCAGGCCGCCCGCACGCGGTCCGCCGCGGCGGGAGCGGAGTGACGCGAGCACGGCATTTCAGGCTCACGCCTCACCACAGGCGAGCGGTCCTGGCGAAGGACTGCCCGGCGATCAGAATCCCGTCGAGCACCGCAACTCCGTCATTCGCAACGCGGGCTTCGACGAGGATGTCCTTGCGGGCCGTCCGGTCGAGCTTGGCGGGCACCCCCTGCGGCCCGTACCAGTGTTCGATCCCGTAGGTGACGGCCCCGCTCAGGCAAGCCGCGTGCTCGCAAGTTGCCGGTTCGGAGGCGCGGACGTTGGCGCCGGGCCGAACGTTTACCGGAGCGCCTCGGCGAACCAGCGCTCCGGAACCGAGCCGGCCGGCCACGAACAGATCCCGGCCCGCGGGCGGCTCGAACTGCACCTCGACTGCGCGGTGTATGCCCTCGGCGTCGGCCGCGAGGCGGACGAAGACTTGGCGGCCGCCGTCCAGGCGGCAACTCTCGCGGCTCACGAGATCGCAGCCGGCCGGGATCGTCGCCGCCGCAATCCCCTGGGGCCGGCCGATCTCGTAGGCGAGCACGCTGTACTCGCCACGAAACAGGTCGCGCGGGTCGCGCGTCTCGACGGCGAGGCGCACCGGGCGTCCCTGCTGCAGCCGCTGCGTCTGCTGCCATGCCAGCGTGGCGGAGGGCAGGACCTGAACTGCCAGCAATGCGACGAAGGCGACCGGAAGGAGGTAGCGTCTCACGCGGATTCTCCGATCAGGCGGCGATCGGCCCAGCGGCAGGCCGCCAGTGTCATCGCAACGAGAAGCGCGCAGACCAGCAGGTTGCCGGAGAAGGTGATGAGGCTGTGAGAGAACGCGAGCATGCCGAGCGTGAGCCCCGCGCACAGCGTCAGGCTCCAACCGAACAAGCCGCGGCGCTCCTCCAGGTGGCCGGCCACCACTAGCGTGAGCGCGGGCACGATGCCGCCCCAGACCGTAAGGATCGGTGACGGTCCCCGGACCGTCCCGGCGAGGAGCCAGGTCAGCAGTCCGAGGCCGGATGCGCCGAGCACGAGAAGGTCGGCGAGTGGCAACGGGCCGCGTCCGTCGAGGCGATGGCGAACGAGGAGGAGAGCGGCGAGCGCGAGGGCTGCGAAGGCCGGCAGGGTCATCACGCCGGGCTTGGCGCCCCCGAACCCGAGCGTGTGAAGCGCGACGATGAGGATGCCGACGAGGCACAAACCTGCGGCCGCCCGGCTGAGGGCCTCGCCGCCCTCTCGCAAGCGCGCAGCCCAACCGCCCGCCCCTGCTGTCGCCGGTGTACCCGCCGAGGCCGCGGCCAGCCCGTGGCCCAGCGCGAGGGCCAGCGCCGCGACCATGAGGACACGATCCGGAGGGACGAGGAAGGGAAGGCCGCTCGATGCGACGCCGAGGTGGTTCGTCAGCACGAGGAGGAGCAGGAGCAGCGTCGCCTCCCGCGCCGGCAGCCAACCCGCGAGGCTGGCGAGGAACAGGCAGGGACCGACGAGCCAGAAGCCGCTCCAGCCCGTGCGCAGGGCTTCCACGCCGGTGGGACCGATTCCCAAAATGCCGGTATCGGCCGCGGCCAGTGCAGCGCAGGCGATGAGGGTTGCGCCTCCGGAGCGCGTGACGAGCGCGGTGGCCAACCCGAGCGCTGAAACAGTTCCGGCAAAGCCGCGTGGATCCGCCGGCAGGTGGAAGGTTTGTCCGACCAGCGCGAGCGTGCCCGCTGCGAAGACGAGGGACAGGGTCGCCAGCCCGTCCGCGAGGCCGCGCGACGGACCGGACGAGCCGGGCGCCTGTCGCCGTGCAGCGACGTAGGTTGCGAGCACCGCCGCAGCGTTACCCAGGAAGAGAACGGCCATGCGCCAGGCAGGTGACATCGCTGCCCAGTTCGCCGCCACGAAGGCGATGATCGCGGGTGCGGCAAGCAGGAGGATGCACAGAGCGAGCAGCGCCTGGAGGTGCCCGAGGCCTCGCGGCGTGAGCGCATCGGCAGCGATGCGCTCGGCTTGCTCGGGAAGGATCAGGCCGCGCTCCTGCCAGCGCTGAAGATCGCGGCGAAGCCTTGCACGATAGGAAAGCGGCATGAGTGCCCTCGTGGCGACGAGGCGGAGTGTGTCCGAGGATCCTTAAGCGACCACCGTTCGAGTCGATTGGTCTGCACCTCGCATCGCCGGAACGTTATTTCTTTCTGAACGGCATGCCGTGCTTTGCCGCACGGCCGCCGGATTGGGGGCTGGCAGCCTTTCACGTAATCAGGGGGTGTTCCGGGCCGGCCAAGCGGCCGCGGACAGTGCCAAGTCTATCAGAACACTCTGAGGCATATCCGACGATGACTCAGGATCTCCCGGAACTGCCACGGGAAGCGTTCGCCAAGCACGATTCCGGTCCCGATCCCCTGTTCTACGCCCAGCCCCGGTTCGTGACCCATATCGACGCCGCCGCGATCGCGGCCGTGACCGGCCTGTACAGGACGGTCGTCCCGGCGGGTGGCGTCGTCCTCGACCTCATGTCGAGCTGGGTCAGCCACCTGCCCGACGAGGTCGCCTACGCCGGCGTCATCGGTCACGGCCTGAACGCGGCGGAGCTCGCCGCCAACCCGCGCCTGACCCGGCATTTCGTGCAGGACCTCAACGCCGACCCGGACCTCCCCCTCGACACGGCCTGCGCCGATGCCGCCCTGGTCTGCGTCTCGGTGCAGTACCTTGAGCGACCGGTCGCTGTCCTGTCCGAGGTCGCGCGCGTGCTGCGCCCCGGCGCCCCGGCGGTCATCAGCTTCTCGAACCGCTGCTTCCCCACCAAGGCGGTGGCCATCTGGAGCGCCCTCGACGGTGCAGGACACGCGCAACTCGTGAGCCTGTATCTGCGCCGGGCCGGCTTCGCCCGCATCGAGATCCGCGTCATGGCGCCAGAGGGACGCTCCGGCGACCCCCTGACGGCGGTGATCGGCTGGACCGCCGCCTGAGGCACGCATCGCCGGCAAGCCCGGGGGGAAGGTTCCGTGCGGGACCGTTTGCCGATGGCCCCGTCCACGGCTTACGCCTCAGGGGCTCGCTCCGACAGGATCCCCGAGGACACCCGGGTCGGCCATCCCTCGTGTCGGGAACCAGTTGCCGTGGAAGCCCGGCGGGATCCGGTGATCGAGGCGGACGCTGGCGACGGGCTGCGCCTCGAACGATCGCGCGTCGAGGACGGCGAAGTCCGTCGTGTCGCGCGCGGTGTCGATGACGAGCCCGACGAGCCACCCCTCGTCCTCGCCGGCCCCGGCATGCGCCGGCACGAAGACGAACTCGCCCGGGACGCGATCGGCACCGAACTCATGCACGCGGCGCGTGCCCGTCGTCAGGTCGTGCTTGTAGAGTTGCGTGGCACCGGCCAGTTGCGTGTTGCCGTCGGGCGGAACGCTGACCGTGTAGACGTACCGGTGGCGCTGCCCGAACAGCCGCTCATCGATGCGGGGGAACTCCTGCGCCGCGGGATCGATCACCCGGCGCTCGACCCGCTTGGCCGATGGGTCCAGCGTCCAGCGTTCGAGCCGGCCCGGCGCGTCGAGCCCGCCCCCGGCCGAGGCGAACACCGTCTCGTAGGCGACCACATCGAGGATCACCCGCCCGTCCGCGTCGTCGTAGGCGTTGGCGGCGTGAAACACGAAGCAGGGCTCGACCTCGCACCAGGCGATGTCGGCGGGCTCGCCTCGACGGGGAAGCAAACCCACGCGAGCCCTGTGATCAGGGTTCCAGCGGAACGGGAAGCGATACCCGGCGAGCAGGGCCCGCAGCGAGAACGTCACGGGCAGATCCAGCACGATCGCGAAGCGCTCCGTGATGGCGCAGTCGTGGATGCAGGGACCGTGCTCGACCGCGATCGGCACGTCCCGCACGACCTGCCCGGTCGGCGCGACGATGACGTGCCGGATGCTGTCCCAGACGCGGCCGTCATAGGCGATGGCGTGGGTCTCGCCGGTGAGCGGGTCGCGGTGCGGGTGCCCGGTGAAGGATCCGGCGAGCGTCCCGTCGAACGGGTTGTAGCGCTGCGCCTCCAGGGTCCGCGAGAGTTCGACCGGGAAGCTGCCGGCCTCCACCACGGCGAAGATCCGGCCACCGATGGTGACGACGTTGGTGTTGACGGTGTCATTGTCGCCCCGCCGCGGTCCGGGCGCGGCAGGCCGGCCGAGCGCAGCGGCAGCCGAGCGCGAACCGATCCAGCGGTTGCGATACCACAGCGCCTTGCCGCCCTCGATCGCAAGCCCGTGCACCATGCCGTCGCCGAGGAACCAGTCGTGGCCCCGCGTCGCCGGACGGACGGGGTTGGCCCCCATCTTGAGGTAGAGGCCGTCGAGCCCGGACGGGATCGCGCCGATCACGGGCAAGTCGGTGAGCGTCAGCTCCTCTCGCATCGGCGCGTGAACGCCGACCACGAAGGGGTTGCGCGTTCCGGGCAAGCGAAGCCGGTTGCAGGCTGCAACGAAGGCGGCAGCGCCCTCGACGGCGGCGCGGAAAGCCGATCGGGCTCGGTGCGACATCAACGGCGATCCCCGGGGTCGAGCAGCAAGTGGAGGCCCCGTAGCGGCCGGGAAGGCGCGCTTCCCAGCGCGCGGGTAAGAGTCCGTGAGCTCATCCGGCCGCCTCGCCGCCCAGCAGACGCAACAGACCCCAGGGCGGGACGCTGCGCCATGCGGCCGCTTGACCGGCCGGCGCGGCTCGGATGAACCGTTCGCCCGAGGAACGCCGGCGACCACCCATGGTGCTGGCGCGCATCGCTCGTGCAAGAAGGCTCTAGAGGGCATGGACGTATTCGAACGCCTGCAGTCGTCCGCTGTCGACGATTGGACCCGTTACGTCGACCACGCCTTCGTCCGCCAACTCGGCGCAGGCACCCTGCCCGAGGCGGCGTTCCGCGCCTACCTCGTGCAGGATTACCTCTTCCTGATCCAGTTCGCGCGGGCTTATGCCCTCGCCGCCTACAAGAGCCGGACACCGGCCGACATCCGTGTTGCGCAGGCTGGCCTCTCCGCCATCCTCGATGAAACGGATCTGCACATCCGCCTCTGCGCACGCTGGGGCATCGGCGCGGAGGATCTGGCCGCCACGCCAGAGCACCCCGCGACGGTCGCCTACACGCGCTTCGTGCTGGATCAAGGGGCAGCCGGCGACCTGCTCGACCTGCATGTCGCACTGGCACCGTGCGTCGTCGGCTACGCAGTCATCGGCCGTGCCCTGGCCCCGCAGGGCGTTGAGGCGCTCGAAGGCAACCCGTACCGCGAATGGATCGCGGAATACGCGGGCGAGCCCTACCAAGCCGTCGCGACGCGGGCGCGCCGCCATCTGGACGATCTCGCCGCCCGTGCGTTCACGGAAGCCCGCCTGCCCGACCTCGTGGCAACCTTCGCCGCCGCCTCCCGCCTGGAGGCCGATTTCTGGCAGATGGGTTTGGATGCCGCCCTCGGTTGAATTCCGCTGCCCAACGCCTCGCATCCCCGGCGATCAGACCTGTAAGGTCGAAGCCGCGTCGCGGGCGGACCACGTCACGGAGAGGCGCAACCTCTCTGACCGTCGCGCCATCAAGGCAGCGACGGTCTTCGACACCCAAGTGGAGGAACCATGTTCACGCACGTCATGATCGGCAGCAACGATCTCACGCGGGCCCGAGACTTCTACGATGCCACATTCGGCGCGTTGGGCGGCAAGCCCGGAGAGATGGATGCCAGGGGCCGGTTGATCTACGCCCATGACGGCGGGCGGTTCATGATCACGAAGCCGATCGACGGCAATCCGGCGACGTCCGCCAACGGTGGGACGATCGGCATCGCGGCGGCGAGCCGCGATCACGTTCTCGCCTGGCACGAAGCCGGCGTCGCTCATGGTGGCACCGCGATCGAGAGTGCACCCGGCGAACGTCCGAACGGCTCCTTCGTGGCGTATCTTCGCGACCCGGACGGAAACAAGCTCTCCGTGCGATGCCCTGCGAAGAGATGACGAACTCGCCGACGATCCGCGTCGGCGATCGAGCGTCCGCGTGGGGAATGGAACGCAATAAGCAGTTGGTTTCGTCCCCCCATCTCGGGCCGGATGGATCGCACGCCCCTCCCCCCCGAGTTGCCGGACGACCAGCAGGCGACTGCGCACAGGAAGCGCCAACGACGGGCTGCGCGCTGACAAGGCCGTCGACAGGGCCGGTATCCGGCAGCCCGCTTTTCGGGCAGGCCGGTTCGGCGCCAGTCATTGCGGTTTCGGCCAGATCCAGCCCGCGGCGGATCGGCGCTCGCAAATTCGGCTCTGCCCGACCCATGCGTCTTCCGAGGGCGGAACGGACCGCCCGTGGGAGACGGGACATGACCAAGACGATGATCTTCGTGCTCGTGGCCGGCAGCCTGATCGGCGCGGGGCATCCCGCCCTGGCACAGGAAGCGTCCGGGACGGCCGCGCCGCGCGGCAACCAGGAATTCATCGGCGTCGATCTCGACAACGGCGGCGTCTACTACAACGGTCACGACTCGGGCCGCTACTGCGTCTACCGCACGGTGGAGGTGTTCAACCGCTACACCGGCTACGTCGAGGCCCGCCGCGTGCGCCGCTGTGGCCGCGGCCTCTACCTGCGCTGAGGCGAAGCGGCATGCTGCTCGTCCGGCTCTATCCCCTGCACCTCGCGGCCCTCGGCCTGGTCTTCGCGCTCATCGACCGGATGTGAGCGCGTAGGTCCCGGGATCGCGGCCGGCATTGTGTCGCCGCTCCCGGCCGACTATTCCGGCCCCCGTCCGGAGAAGCCGGCGGCGGGACCCGGTCGCGCCGGCACCCTACAAGGAGTGGCGCATGGTGACCCCCGCCACGGTGTCGGCTCGTCGTGCACGATCGCGCTTCCGAGGCGGTTGGCCGCTGTTCCTCGTGCTGGTCGCCTTCGCCTGTCTCCGATGCGCCGACGCGGCCTGGGCCGCTGAACCAGCCTCCTTCGCCGACAACGGCGACTCGGTCGCGGTGGTGATCGGCAACCGAGACTACAAGCAGACCGTGCCCGTCGACTACGCGCACAACGACGCCGACGCGATGCGCGACTACCTCGTCCAGCGCCTCGGCTACCGCGAGGCCAATGTCTTCGTCCTCAAGGACGCGACGCTGAACGAATTCAACCAGGTCTTCGGCACCGAGCGGAACCCGCAATCCGGGCGCCTGTGGCGCAGCGTGCGCGAGGGCCGCTCGAACGTGTTCGTGTACTATTCGGGCCACGGCGTGCCGGACCTGTCCACCCGGCAGCCGTTCCTGCTGCCCCAGGACGGCAACCCGAACCTGGGCGAGAGCGGCTTCGCCCTCGAGACGCTCTACCGCAACCTCGATCTCGTGAAGCGCAAGATTGGCCCCGAGCGCCAGCTCGTGGTGATGGTGGACGCCTGCTTCACCGGCGAGACCGGCCGCAAGGGCGAGAGCCTGCTCGCGGTCTCGGCCCCCGGCTTCGCACCGGCCAGGCCGAAAGCCGAGGCGGGGATCGTGAGGATCGTCGCGACCTCGGGGGCGACGCCCGCGAACTGGGACGCGGCAAACCGGCTCGGCCTCCTCACCAGCCGGTTCCTGATGGGGGTTTCCGGGCTTGCCGAGGAGGCGGGCGGCGACGTCCACTGGCCCGCGCTCAAGGCCTACCTGCGCCGCGAGGTGGCGGAGGCGGCGCGCCGGATGAGCGGGCGCGAGCAGGTGCCGGAGGTGGACGACGCGCCGATCGTCATTAAGGCCACGGCCCCGGTCCCGGCCATCGCGGGCGGCGTCGCGCAGGTGCGCGACGAGGCGGCGTGGCGCCGGGCGGAGGCGCTCGGCACCCAGGCGGCCTTCGAGACTTACGTCGGCACCTGCGGGCCGACCTGCGCCTACCGCGCCCAGGCCATGGACCGGCTCCTCGCCGGCCGCCAGCAGGACGCCGCGGCCCTCGACCAGGCGAACTGGGCGAAGTTCGGCACCGCGCGGCAGTATCAGGCCTACCTCGACAGCTGCGGCGCAGTCTGCGCCTACCGCAGGCTCGCCCTCGGCTACCTCGGCGGCTCGGATCCCGCGGGCGACCCGCGGGTCCAGCGCTGCGACGCGCTGGCCGCCGGAACGGACGATCCAGACCGGCCGAGAAGCGTCGAGGGGGTGAAGCTGGGGCGCATCGAATCCGCCTCGGCCATCGAAGCCTGTCGGGCGGCGGCGGAGGCCTACCCGAAGCTGCGCCGCCTCGCCTACCAGCTCGGCCGGGCCTATGACCGCGCGGACCGCTACCGGGAGGCCTTCGCCGCCTACGATCAGGCCGCCAAGGCTGGCAGCATCTCGGCGATGAACAACCTCGCCACCCTCTACGAGAACGGCCAGGGCGTGAAGCGCTCGCAGGCCGAGGCGCTCCGGCTCTACCGGCAGGCCGGCGAGGGTGGCAACGTGGTGGCCCTCGCCAATGCGGCGCGCATGCTCGAGTACGGCAACGGCGTCCCCAAGGACGAGGCGCAGGCTGTCGGCCTCTACAAGCGCGCGGTGGAGGGCGGCGACGTCGCCTCGATCTCGAAGCTCGTGCCCCACTACGCGACCGGCGCCTACGGCTTCCCGAAGGACCTGCGGCAGGGCTTCGACCTGTTCCGGCAGGCCGCCGACCGGGGCGACCCCGTCGCCATGGCCACCATGGCGACGCTCATCGACAACGGCTTCGCGCGCTTCTTCCCCGGCGTGCGCTCCGCCGACATGGTAATGCGAGCCCTGAAGCGGGGCGAGCTCGGCGCGGCCTCGGTCTCGGCGACCGACACCGCGGCCCAGAAGCTGAAGCCCGAGACGATCCGGGAGGTCCAGAAGGCGGTGAAGCAGGCGGACTACTACCCCGGTGCCGTCGACGGCCGCTTCAACCCCGTGTTCGTGCGCGCGCTCGACCAGTACGCGCGCGCCAACGAGGTCGAATGAGCAGGACTCCGCGGGCGCTGCGGGCCGCCCCGACCCTGCTCCGCGTCGCGCTCTTCTCGGCGCTCCTCTCGGCCTCGTCGCCGGCCCGCGCCGATCCCGGCACCGCGGCGCTGACCCCCTTCCTCGACGCCGTGGTGGCCTGCGCCGGGCGGTCGGCCCTCACCCTTGCCGTCGTCGGCCTCGACCCGGGGCAGACCGCGTTCTCGCGCGAGCAGGCCGAGGAGGTGCGCCTCGCGGCCGAGACTCGCCTCCAGGCCACCGGCCGCGCGCGCCTCGCCGCCGCCGCCGACGTCGTGCGTATCAAGGCCCTGCGCGAGGGCACCACGGGCCTCGCGGCCACCGAGGCCGAGGCGCAGATCCGCGCGGCCTTCGCGGGCGACGCCAGCGTCTTCCTGGTGGACGCCCGGCGCGCGGGCGACACCGCCGCCTTCCGCCTCCAGGCCATCACCAGGGCGGCCGACTGCAAGGCGACGAGCGAGCTCGTGGTCCTGCCGATCCGCACCGGGCCGGGCGTCTCGGACGTCGACGCCGTGATGGAGGGCGCGGTCCGGGCGCTCGACGCCGCGGTGCCGAACGCGGGCCGCGTCGACATCTGTCCCTTTGCCACCGATGGGGGGCACTCTTCCTGCGCGGGGGTCCTCACTGACCGCCTCGTGATCGCGCTCGACGCGGAGGCGCGCGCGCCGAACCGCGTCCTGAGGGGCGGGCGCCTGGAGGTGCGGCGCCAGCCCCCCGGCACGACCTGCCCCGCCGCCGGCCTCACGGCGCGCGGGCGCTTCCTCACCGACCAAGGCCGTCAGTCCTGGATGGAGCTGGAATTCCAGCGCGACGGGGCCGTCGTCGCCCCGACCGGGCGTCGCCGCATCGGCATCGAGGGCCTCGGCTGCGACCCGACACCGCGCCCCTTCCTCGACCACGTGGCGGCCACCGCCCCGACCGACGGGTCCCGGCTCGCGGTCTCGGCCACCGCGGCGCCCTTCGCGCGGGGCGAGCGCCTGGAGATGCGGATCGAGGCGAAGGCGCGCCAGAGCCTCTACTGCTGGGTTCTGGCCCCAGACGAGACCGCGTTCGTGGCGCTGCCCGTGCGGGGCAACGCGGCCACTGAGGCACCCCTCCCCCCGGGGACGGCCCGGCGCTATCCGCGCGGCTACGGGCTGGACGAGATCGTGGCCGGCGAGCCCTTCGAGAACTTGTTCTCCTGCTTCGGGGTCGAGGGCGGGCTGCCGCCCGAGCTGGCGGCGCGCTGGCTCGACGCCGCCCCCGCCGTCGACGCGGAGGCGCGCCTCCTTCAGCCCGCCGACGTGCTCGATCTGCTCGACAGGATCCGCCGCGTGCCCGGCGTGACGGAGGCGACCGCGCGCATCACTGTCCGCTGAGCGTGCGAGATCTGCTCTGGCCGCCCATCGTTGGGAGGAGAGCAGCTCACGTGGGAGTTGTAGGGGGGATGACGGAGGGTCACGTAAAGTTTATCGGTGGGCTGGGCCTTCGGGCGCGTGAAGCAAACCATGGGGGGCGACTCATCGGGGGCTACGATGAACGCTGCGCGGCCGACCTCGCCAATGTCGGCGAGGGGCGCGACCTGACGCGTGAGGATCGAGCGTGGCTCATCCGGGTCGTGACGGGCGGCGTGCGGCCGAACCGCGACAAGCCGCTCTGGGAACTCGCCCACGCGCTCGCCGCCCTAGCTGCGCTCACCCGGGCGCGCGAGGGCCGCGACCTCGTCACCCTCGTCCTCGACCCCCGGCTCGCCAGGCCGGGCGCAGCCGCCGCCCGCTTCGCCGACGCGCAGGCGGAGGCCGCCGCCACGGACGCGCGCGGCCTCGTGCTCCCGGCCGAACGGGACTGGCACTGCACCTGGGCCGGGCTCGCGCGCCTGCTCGCCGTCGGCGAGTTTCTGCTGACCGCCGACGACCTCGCGTCCTTCGCCACGGTGTCGGGCTGGTTCGACGAGCTCGTGGCCGCCCCTGGTGCCGCCGCGGCCGAGCTGCTGGGCAAGCGCCTCGCGCGCCAGCTTTCGGCCTACCGCAACGCCCACCTGCCCCTCGCACCCTATGAGCGGCGCTTCCGGGCGATCCTCGCCCATCTCGACGGCCGCACCGCCTTCACGGACGACGACATCGTCGCGTTCTGGCAAGGCGTGATGGCGGCGGGCGAGGAGCGGCCGGGCTTCCGCACGGTCGCGGAGCACTTCGTCACCTTCGAGGTGGCCGGACACCTTGTGGGCAGCCTCGCGAGCCTCGGGTCGGCCGCCTCCCTCGACGCGGTGGCGGGCTGGGAGGAGCGCCTCGACGCTTCCCTCGCGGATCTCGCCGCCGCCGAGCCGGCGGAGGGGCTCGCGGACCTCCTCGCCGACCTGCCGGACGGGCTCAAGATCCTCACGGGCGCGGAGCGGGACGACCTCGCCGACCTCCTGCGCCTCGACCCGTTCCACCGCACGCGCCCGCTCACCAGCCTGCGCGCGGTGAGCTTCGGGCGCGTCCAGGCCGGCCTCGCGAACCGCCTGCGCCGCGGTGGCGGCGGGGCCGGCCTCGCCGAGCGCGCAGCCTGCGCGGAGGCGGAGAGCTACGAGGATCTGGCGGCCCGCGCCGGGGCGCTGTCGGCCCATCTCGGGCGGATGCTGCGCATCGCGGCGGCCCTTCGGCTCGCCGCCGCCGACGATCTCTCGCCCGAGGTCCGCGCGGCGCTCGCGGCGGCGGAGGCCGACCTGAAGCGGGTGCGCCGGGCGGGCTTCGACGATCGCGCGCGGGTCGAGGCGGGCTTCGCCGCGGCGGACGCCGCGCTCCTGCGCCTCGCCGCCGAGGTCGGCCGCCTGGAGCGGTCCCTCGATGCGCTGGGGCGGCAGCGTCCGCTGGCGGCCGCCTTCGCGGCCGACCGCTCCGTCTTCGCCGAGACCCTCTCGGCGGCCTACGCGGACGAGGCGGCGGCGTGAGCGAGGCGGCGCGCCTGCTCGCCGAGATCCACGCGGCCCGCGCGCTGGTGGGCGCGCCCGCACCCGCCGCCGCGCGGCCCTCTGCGGCGGCGCTCTGGGCCCATGCCGTGCGCGAGGCCGGCGCCCCGGTGGATCTCGAGGTCGCGCGCGCGATCCGCAGCGATCCCGAGGCCGCGCGGCGCTACCGCACGCTGCTCGGCGCGCAGGCCGTGGCCCACGCCCCGCTGGCCATCGCCGCCTCGGACGGCGCCCTCGCCGCACGCAGGGTCGGGCCCTTCGTCCTCGAGGTGGTGCCCGCCGACGACGATGCCCCGCCGCTCCTCGTCATCCGCGGGGGCGAGGGCCGGCCGACGCGGGCGCTGGAGGTGAGCCTCGGCGGGGAGGTGGTGCGGCTCGCGCTTCCGGAGCCGGTCGAGGGCGCGATCGTGATCGCCCTGGACCCGGCCGCGCCCGAGGCCGACAGGCTCGGGCAGCTCCTGCGCGACCCGGCCTCGGCGGTCTTCCTGTTGTGAGCGCGGGAGCGCCGAGGCCGGCCGCGATCCTGATCGTGGTGCCGACCACGGGCGGCCTGCTCGTGGTGCGCTCGCTCAAGGTCCGCCAGGGCCTCCCGGCGTCGGCTGCCTTCGCGCAGGGCGATTACAGGCCGCTGCCCTGGTCGGGCGACTACGCACGGCTCGCCGCCCCGGGGGGGCCGCTCGCCGGTCTCACCGGAACGGCAGCCCCGCACGAACTGCGCCTGTCCGGCTCCTTCGATGCCGGCCGCTCCTGGGAGGTGCCGGTCTGCCTGGCGCACGGCCTCCTGGCGCGGGGGCATCGCCTGGTCGCGGAGCCTGGCGAGGCGGATTGCGTGCTCTGGGCGACGGGTGCGGTCGATCTCGATCTCGCGGTGCTGCCGGGCGACTACGCCCTGCTCGACAAGATCGAGCGGTCTCGCGCGCTGCTCACCGGCCCGTCGCGGCCCGCCTGCGCGGTGCTGCTGCCGGAGGGCCCCGAACGCGCCGAGGCCGTGCGCGCCATCGAGGCCCTCGGCGGCGCGAGCCCGCCGCGTCTCCTGCCGGCAACCTCCGTGACCGCGGCACTCGACGCCCTCGCGGCGCCCGAAGTCCCCACAGCAGGCCCGGCGCCGCGCCCGCCGTTGCGGCGGCGCGGCGCCGGGCTTGCCGCAGGCGGCCTCGCCCTCGGCCTCGCAGGCGTCGCGCTTGCAGCCGTCTATCCGCGACCGCCCGCCGCCGAGGCGCCGGCGCCCGCGGCGGCCGATCCTCGCCCGCTGGCGGGCGGGCAAGGCGGCACCGAGCTGCCGGCGGCCCGGGCCGAGGCCACGCCCGGATCTGGCGTCCTCGTCGACGAGCTCGTCGCGCCCGCCCGCTCCTCCTGCCGGCGGGTCGCCTTCGGGGCCGATCCACCCGAGCGCCGCCCGGTGCCGGCAGAATCGGAGGCGCGGCTGCGCCCGAGCCGCCTCACGCCCGAGCTGTGCGGCCTCGCCTTCCGCCCCGCGGCACCCGGCGGCCGGATCGAGGTCGGGCCGGAGCTGCGCGCGGCGTCGCTGCCGCCGACCGCGCTCGACGACGGCGCCCGGGCGTACTTCCTGCGCGAGGGCGCGCGCCAGAACCTCGTCTACGCGGTCCAGGCGGTGCCGGAAGCGGGCGCCGCGCGCCGCATCACCCACGCGCTCGAGCGTCGATGAGGCCGCGCGTCAAAGAAGCGTCGTCGCGCGGATGCATGCGTGCGTCGCCGGAAGGACATGGGGAGGAGGAGAGGAATGGCTGAGGCCCGCCACCGGAGGCGCTGCGCGCGGCTCGCCACGCTCGTCGCGCTGACCGTCTGCGCCGCGGGAGGGGCGCGGGCGCAGAGCGTCGGCTTCGATCCCGCCGATTACGGCAAGGCGCAGCTGCCCCTGCGCCAGACGACCGGCGATGCGGCGGCCTACGTCGATCAGAACAAGGGCGCGTTCGAGCCCATCGCCGAGCTGGACCCGAGCAGTACGCTTGCGGCCCTGGCCCGCCCGATCGGCCGAGTCGACATCGTGATGCGGAACGGGTCGAGCGGCCAGACGGCCGGGGCCTCCTGCACGGGCGAGCTCGTCGCGGGCGACTACGTGCTCACGAACCACCATTGCCTGCCGCAATCGGGCGACCTCAGGCCGGTCAAGGCCTCGATCCTGATGGATTACCTGACCCTCGACGGGAAGGGCGCGCGGCGTTTCGAGATCGACCCGCGCCCCGTCGAGTTCGACCCGCGCCTCGACTACGCCATCGCCCGCGTCGCCGGGCACCCGACCGCGACGTATGGGTCGGTGCGACTGTCCGGCGAGGCCGTCCCGGGCAACCGCTCGATGCTGGTGATCCACCATCCGCTCGGGCGGCCGAAGGTGATGAGCCGCTTCCGCTGCTTCGCCCTCAAGGACCAGGCCGAGGGGCCGGACCTGCGCCATCGCTGCGACACCCTCGGGGGGTCGTCGGGCTCGCTGATGTTCGACGCGGATGCGGGCGTCGCCCTCCACAAGGAGGGCGGCCTCGACCCGAAGGACGCGACGAGCTTCAACGGCGCCACGCGGCTCGCCGCGATCCTCGGCAAGAGCCGCGTCCTCGCCGAGGCCCTCGCCGCGCAGGCGCGCCCGGTCGCCAAAACCTCGACGCCGGCCCCACCGGCGGCTCCGCCAGCCGCCGCCGCCGCCGCCCCGCCCGCGGGCGGTCCCCTCGATACCGACGGGATGAACGCGATCCTGCGGGGCCGGTGAGGCCGGCCAGCGGCGAAAACCGCTCTGCGAGCCCCATGGAGGGGGCACGAGGGGCCGAGGCACGGCCCGCAGCGACGAGGAGTTACGCCATGCGCAAGGGTTTCGCGCCCCGCCCCAGCCTGATCCTGGCCGTCGCGGTGCTGCTCGCGGCGCAGCCGGCCTCGGCGGGTCCGCTCACCGAGGTGCCGGGCGAGCGGGGCACCGCGTCCGGGGCACCGGCGCCGTCTGTCCGCGACGAACTGCCCCCGTCCCGCGACGTGTCCGCGGAGGCCGAGGAGGCGCGCGCCGCCAACCCCTCGGCCACCGCCATCATCCGCTCGCTCGCCCCCTTCGCCGACGGCAATCCGGGCGCGCCCGCCAGGCCGCTCGCCGTGACCCCCGCCGACGGGGGCGCGCCGATCCGGGTCGACGCCGCCCGCGCCGTCGATCTCACCGTGTTCTTCGCCTACGACAGCGCGCGGCTGACGCCGGAGGCGCGCATCCAGCTCGAGCCCCTGGGTCAGGCGCTGCGTTCGGGCGTGCTCGCCCGCCAGAGCTTCCTCATCGCCGGGCACACCGACGCGGCGGGGGGCTGGGGCTACAACCGACGCCTGTCGCTCGCCCGGGCCCGCGCCGTGCGGACGCACCTCGTCGCGACCTACGAAATCGACCCTGCCCGCCTGCGCGTGCACGGCTGGGGCCCCGGCCGGCTCAAGGATCCGGATGCGCCGCTCGCGCGGGTCAACCGCCGGGTCGAGGTGAGCCTGATCGCGCCCCGGGCCGCATCCCTGGGCTCGTGGAGCGAGCCCGTCGCCTTCGACGCCTGCGCCGGGCGCGACCTTGCCGATCCCCGGCGCCGCGTCGCCCTCGATCTCGACGACTTCGACGCGGCCCCGACGCCGCTGCCCTGCGCCGACTGATGATCCGCCGCCCCATGAGACCCGAGACAGGAGCCTAAACCTCATGCGCACGCTCTCCGCCGCCGTATCGGCCGGCCTCGCCCTCGTCCTCGCCCTGTCCGCCGCGCCCGCGCTGGCGCAGCCCAAGCCCAACATCGTGGTGATGGGCGAGGATGCCGACGAGGATGCCGTCCCGCGCGGCAACCGCATCTTCCAGCGCGTCATCGGCGAACTCTCCGAGACGATGAACCTGCGCGGCTACAACGTCTACGACGAGACCGCGGTCGCGATGGGCTTCACGCAGCCGAACCGCGTCAGGCGGCGGGACGCCGAGCTGATCGAGGTCGCCCGCGCCGTGTCGAACCCGCCGCTGGACGTGGTGGCGATCTTCCAGATCTACGCCTCGGCCTCGAAGTCCGCCTACGCGGACATCGTGCGCCCGCAGGTGCGCATTCCCGGCCGGCTGCTCAACGTCCGGACGGGCCAGTCGCTCGGCTCGTTCGAGGTCGCGAGCCTGCAGCTTCCGCCCCTGCCGCAGGGCTGCGACCGCGAGTGCCTGCTGGAGCGGGTCGGGGCCGAGGCGAGGACGATCGCCGGGGACGTCGCCGCCGCGCTGACGGCGAAGCTCGACGGCTTCGTCGCGCCCCGCCGCGGGGCGGATGCCGGGGCGCCGGCGGGCGAGGGAGCGTCGCCCGCGCCGCTGGCCGGGGGCGCCCCGGCCGCGGGGGGCGAGGGCTGCGGCGGCCTGCCCACCGCCTACAGCGTGCGCCTCGACGGCTTCTCGCCCCAGGAGGTGCAGGCCGCCGAGGAGTACATGGCGGCCTTCCGCTGCTACGAGCACCACCGCACGGTGCGCGCCGGGGGCTCCTCGGCCGAGTACTGGTACGAGACCCGCTCCGACGCCGCCCGCCTCACCCGCAACCTGCGCCTGATGCTCGACCACATGAGCGCGCCGGGGCAGGTCCAGTTCTCCGGCAACACCATCGTCGTGCGCCGCGTCGCGACGCGCTGACCACCGCGAACCTGTCAGGGACCCGCCGATGGCTCACCCCAGTCCGACCCGCCCCGTCCTCCGGCTCGCCGCGCTCCTCGCCCTGCTCGCGGCGCCGCTCGCCGCCCGCGCCGCCGAGCCGGTCTTTCCCACCAACGCCTCGGTCGGCCTCGTGCCGCCGACGGGCATGACGCCCTCGCAGACCTTCGCGGGCTTCGAGCACCGGTCCGGCGCCTCCATCCTCATCGCCGAGATGCCGCCCGAGGCCTACCCGCAGCTCGTGGAGCGCTTCACGCCCGAGGCCCTGCGCGCGACGGGCTTCGCCGCCAAGGGGGCCGGCGAGCCGCTCCCCGTGGCGGGCGGCGAGGGCCGCATCCTGCGCGGCAGCCAGGCCGCGAACGGCCAGACCTACGCGAAGTGGGTCGCGATCGTCCGCGGCGCCCCGGGCACCGGCCTCGTGACCGTGCAGGTGCCGCAATCGGCCGACGCCCAGGTGCCGGCGCCGGCGGTGGAGGCCGCCCTGCGCACCATCGGCTTCCGGGCGCCCGCGAGCCTGTCCGACCAGATCGCCGGCCTGCCCTACAGGGTCGGGGATCTCGGTGGGCTGCGCCCCGTGCGCGTATTCATGGGAAGCAGCCTCCTGCTGACCGACGGGCCGAAGGATGTGGACCCCGAGGGAACCCAGGCCCTGGCCATCGTCACCCCCTCCATGGGTCAGGTCTCGGTGCCCGCCGGCGGCGAGGGCGCCCTCGCCCGCAAGGCTTTCCTGGGCGGCCTGCCGCAGATCAAGGACGTGGCGGTGACCGGGGAGGACCGCTCGGCCCGCGACGGCGCCACGGTCGTGCGCCTGCAGGGCACCGCCAAGGATGCACGGTCCGGGCGTCCGCTGCGCGTGACGCAGACGATGCTGTTCGCCCAGTCCGGCTACCTGCGCCTCGTGGGCGTCGCCGGCCCCGACCAGGCGCGGGCCCTGGACGGCATCGAGCGCGTGGCCGCCTCCCTGGCGCTGCGGTGACGCGGCCGTGACCCCGTCTCGCAGCCGCGCCGTCGCGCTCCTGTGCCTCGCGGGCCTGCCGGCGGCGGCCGGCCCCACCGATATTCCCGGCGAGACGCCCGCCTGTGCCAAGGCCGAGGACGCGATCGATTGCCTGTCCAGGCTTGCCGATCGCAGCGAGGCTCGCGTGCGCGCAGGACTCGCCAAGGCCCGTGCGGCCATCGCCCGGAGCGGGACGATCGAGGCGGCCGGCACCCGGCCGGAGGCCCTCGAGGCACTGGAGCGCACGCAGCGGGCGTGGCGGTCCTACGTCCGGGCTCGCTGCGAGGGCGAGGTTCCCGTCGCCTTCACCGGCGGCACCGGCCGGAACCACGCCGTGCTCACCTGCCTCAGGATCCACGGAGAGCGCCGTGCCACCGAACTCGCCGACTTCGCGGGTCTGGACTGATGCGCAGCGGAACGACCCCGCAGGGCCGCCCGCCGCGGCTGCGACACCCCTGAGAGCCGGAGGAAGCTGAGCATGCGAACCGTCCTCGCCGGCGCGATCATCGCCCTGTCGGTCGTCGCCCCGCCGCCGGCCCGTGCCGAGGCGGTCCCGAGACTCCTGCGGGAGTGGACCGCGCTCAACGGCCTCTGCCGGGGCGGCAGCGGCGACGACCCGCGCACGCAGGCCGCCTGCACGGCGCGCGACGCCCTCGACAGCCGCCTCGCCGCCGCAGGCTGGTGCTACGGGCGTCCAGGAGAGTTGGGCGCCCAGCGCGCCTGGCGTCCCTGCGGCGACGGGGGTGCACCGTCGCCGCCCGATCGCACCGCGACGCCGCAGGGGCCGGAGCGCCGCGCGCTCCTCGACGCTGCGCGCGGCCCGGCCGAGGCCGGCCGCAGCGAGCCCGTGCAGTTCGTCGTTCACGCCCTCAACCGCGAGGGCGGCTGGGCCTTCCTCTTCGCGCGGATGCAGCGGCCGGACGGCCGGGCCCTCCGCCGCGCCGCCGACGACCTGGACTCGAGCGACTACGCGGCGCTGCTGCGCCGGGACGGAAGCGGCTGGCGGGTCGTCGACTTCGCGGTGGGGCCGACCGACGTCGCCTGGGAGGGCTGGGGCCGGCGCCATGGCGCGCCGGCCGCCGTCTTCGCGGTCCGCTGAGGCCCGCCCACACCGCCGACCTGGGGAGATGCGCATGCGCGGACGCCTCGGGGCCCTCGGGCTCCTCCTCCTGATACCCGCCCCCGTCGCCGCACAGGCGCTGGGACCGGACAGCCTCCGAGAGACCGCGCCCGGATACGCCCGGTCGCCGGAGGTGGACCGCGCCGGACCGACGCCGGAGCCCGGCGCGGCGGATGCGGGACCGGACCTGCCCTTCGCCTCGACGCCCGACCTGCGCGCCCGCACGGTGGCGCAGCGGGTGCGGCGGATGCAGTCCACGGATCCCCTCGGGGCCGCGGCCGTGGCACGGGAACTCGCGCGCCACGACTACGACGCCATCTTCCGCGGCTTCCTCGACGGGACCGAGCTGCGCGAGACCGATGCGGGCGACGTGCTCGCCGCGTTCGTCGCCCTGCAATGGATGGTCGCCAACGACGCAACGGCGGAGCCGAGCCCGGCGGCGCTGCGGGCCATCCGCCGCCAGTTCGCGGCGCCCCTCGCCGGCAAGCCGCCCCTGTCGCAGCCCGCCGCCCGCGCGGCCTTCGCGGAGGAGGTGAAGCTCCGCGCCGTCCTGCACCACGCCGGCTGGCAGGCGGCCAAGCGCGCGGGCACGCTGCCGCGCTTCCTCGCGACGCTGCCGAGCGACGTCCTCGCGCCGGCGACGCTGCGCACCCTCGCGTTGACGGATGCGGGGCTGGTGCCGCGGGCCGGCCCGGCCCGGGCGGCGGCGCCCGTCGCCGCGGCTCCGACGCGCGCCGCCCGCGCGATACCGCCCGAGCCGGACCTGCCGGCCGTGCCGCGCTTCCCGGAGAACTGGACAGCCGTCGAGGGCGTGTACTTCCGCGCCGCCTACGGCCTCGGGGTCGGCGGCATGATGATCCTGCGCTTCGAGCCCCTGATCCTGTTCCGCGACGGCACCTCCTACGAGGTCGCGTCGGCGGCGCTGGAGGACGTGGACCTGCCCGCCGAGCGCGTCGCCAAGCCCCGCCGGTTCGGCTGCTGGACGCGCGCCGGCGACACCTTCGCGCTCACCGACGATCGGGGCCGCGCGGAATCCTACAAGCTCCAGGACGGCAGCTTCTTCCGCGCCTTCCCGGCCGGCGCGGGGGAGACGGTCGCGCGCAGCTACCGGAACCTGTCGGGGGGCGGCAACACCGCGCTGGGCGGCGACGTGATGATCGCGGTCTCGAACCAGTACGACTTCCGGGCGGACGGAACCTACGGCCGGGGTGGCTCGGTGGGCGCCACGAACTCGGGGGCGACCAGCGGCGTCGGCTCCGCCGTCTCCAGCCGCCGCGCGCCGGAGGGCGGGCGTTACGCCCTCGACCGCCACACCCTGACCCTGACGGCGGCGGACGGGCGCGTGCGGCGCCTGTTCTTCGCCTTCGCCTCGCACGGGGATCCGCCGGCGATCGACCGCGACATGGTCTTCGTGGGCGACGCCGCCTTCACGCCCCAGCGGTGAGGCGGTCGGCCATGCTCGTCCCGCTGCGCCGGCCCCTCACCGCGGCCGGGCTCCTCCTCCTGCCGCTCCTCCAGCCGCCGGCCGCCCTGGCCGCCCTGCCTCCGTCCTGGGAACGCGTCCGCGCGTTCCAGGCCGTACTGGAGGCGGCTGCGCGCGTCCTCGGGGATCGCCCCATCGATGCGGTCGAGCGCACGGAGGACGGGCGCTTCCACGTGCGGGCGGGGGGATGCCGCGTCGCGGTCCGCCTCGTCGACCGCCCCCGCGCCGGACCGGGACCCCGGGCGTTCGAGGCGGTTCCCGACGCACCGGACTGTCCGTAGGGGCGGTCCGGTCGCGACTTCTCCTGGACCGACCCTAGCGACGCCGCCTGCCCCGCACCTGCGCCATGGCGTTGAGGATCGCCGGGATGCCGCCCTGCACGCCCTGGCCGGGCACCCAGTAGCCGCCGCCCAGGATGCGGTTGAGGCGCGCGGTGAGACGCGCCCGGCGCGTCCAGGGCAGCGTCGCATCGCGGTCGGCCCGCGGGTGGAGGCGGAGGAAGGCCTGGGCGCCGATCCCGGCCTCGCTCACGTGGTCGAGCGCCGACCACGGGATCCAGTCCGTCGAGAGCCGCCGATCGAGGATGCCATGCGCCGAGACCGACACGACGGGGCCTCGCCGCAGCAGGTCGCGCAACGCCGCGAGGGCGCCGAGGCCGAAGAAGGCACCGCCGCCGACGAGCACGACCGCGGCCACGGGTCCGGCTCCGGACGCGAGCGTGAAGACGATCCCGGCGATGAAGACGGCAGCGGCCGCGAACAGGCCCAGCAGGCGTCGGCGCGCCACGGGCAGGTCGATGCGACCCTCGTCCGGCACCGGCTCCCGCGGGGCACCCCGGGGCGGCCTCTCGCTCGCGGCGCGGCGGTCCGGCATCAGTCCGGCCACCCCGCCCGGGCCGCATGTATCGCGCCGCGCAGCATCATGAGCACAGGATAGGACTGCGTCGGGATCGGGAACAGGGTGGGTCGGAGACGCGGGACCACGTTTACCCGGCGTGCGGAACGAGCCGTTCGCGGCCCGGCCGGCCATAAAGGCCATCCCGAGCCACCGGTTCGAGCCCGCGGCGACGATCCGGACCAGGGCGCGCCCGCGGGCGTCGGGATGCCGACATCGCGAAACCGGCTCTGGATGGTTCATGGCTGTTGGGCGGCACCGGGGGCTGCCGAGACACAGGGGAGCGATGAAGCGATGATCATCTGGTCGGGTTGGGGGTTCCTGCCGGTCCTCTTCGGAGGGTTGGGCATGGTGGCCGGCGTACTTCTCGATCCACTCCTTGCCCGACTGGGCCTTCCGGCCCAGAGCGGGCTGATCGTCGGCTGGCTCGCCGCGGCCGCCGTCAACGGGTGGGTCGGGACGCGGCTCAACGGCGGACAGGGCCGGGAGCTCATCGACCCGACGACCGGACAAAGGGTCATCCTGCGTCGCAGGCACACGCTCTTCTGGATCCCGATGCAATACTACTCGGTCCTGATGCTGCTCCTCGGCATCCTCGCGGTGCTCGGCGCGCTGGGCGTCGGTTCCGCATCGAGGCTGCGACCCCAATGAGACGTTGGGGTCCGGCCGCGCGGTTGCTGCGGTGGCGAGGGTTCCCGCTCGCGGTCGCGACCATCGTCATCTGGCTTCCCGCGATCCTGCTGACGATCGCGATTCTGGTCAGCAGCCTGGCGGAGTGCCGCCTGGACGAAGGCAACGCCCATCCCTGCCTCATCCTCGGACTGGATGTCGGGACCGTTCTCTACAGCTTCGCGGTGAGCGGATGGCTGATGCTCGTGACGTTTCCCTTCATGGCGCTGACCGGTTTGGTCTGGTTGGGGCGCGCGCTGTTCCTCGCGGCCCGTTGGGCCAGGTCTCTCGGCAGAAAAGCTCCATGACGGCAACGCGACACGCCATCCTGCTCGTCGCGGCCCTCGCGGCCGTCCCGTCCGTTCGAGCCGACACGTCGCCTGAGTGCCGCATCGCAGGCCGAATCCCCGCCGAGGATCTGCCCGCTGCGGTGTCGACCGAGATCCGCGAGCGGTTCGGTCCCCTGTCCTGGCCGGGTGGCCCCTTCAACCCGAGCGATATCGTGCAGCCCGGGATTCCGACGCGGCGCCTGATGGAGGTGTGGCGCAACGGCGATCGTTGGGTCATGGCGATCGAGCAGGGTGGCCGCGGCTACCACGTCTCGGTCGTAGCGCTCGACCTCGAAACCGGCAGGAGGCGCGTGAGACGGGCGGAGAAGCGGACGGCCTATCCCGGCAACCGGTGTGCAACGGTCGCGGGTCTCCTTGCCGGACGAGCTCCGTGAGCCGGACTGCGCGGCGCACGCCGATCACGGGGCTGAATTCCGACGGTATCCAGGACGCCGCGCATTTCATGGCGCGCGTTGCCGCCTGTAGCTCAGGCCCGCCAGCACGAACGGCAGGCACGCGCAGACGAAGCCCAGGGGCTTCCAGATGCCGCCCTCCGCGAGCATCGCGACGAGGCCGATGATCGTCAGGCTCGCCTGGCTCAGCACGAACGCCAGCGGGCGCCTCTGCCAAGCCGTCGCGAGCCGGGTCATACCGCGCCCGCCGCGCGCCGTCGGACACGCCGCGGCCGGGCCCGCGTCCACCACAGCCAGGCGCCGTTGCCGGTGATGAAGAGGGCGGCCCAGGCCAGCAGGTTCCAGAGGACCTTCAGCGGCCATGCTCCGTAATCGCCGAAATGCAGAGGTTGCGAGAGCCTGACGAGCGTCAGGTACCAGGGAAGCTCGGCGACCTCCGCCACGCCGGCGGTGCGCGCATCGACGAGGGCGATCTCGAAGACGCGCTTCTGCAGACCGGTCGGCCCCGTCAGCAGCACCGTGAAATGCTGGTCGGTCGAGAATGCTGTGCCTGGATAGATCATCAGCGTGGCGCGCCAGCCGGTGCGCGCGGCCTCCGCGGCGCCTCGGATCGCGTCGAGGGAGGCCGCGGGTGTCGCGCCCTCGCCGACCGTCCGTTCCGTCGCCACGTAGGCCGCCGTGAGCCTGCGCAGCTCCGTTGCCTGCCAGGCCATCAGGGCGACGCCGCCGAGGGCGAGCGCGATGCCCGTGACGGACACCAGCACCGTCCAGCCGAACGTGGCGACGCCGATCAGATTATGCAGGTCACGCTGCCGCAGCGCTTCGCCCCGCCCGCGCCGGATCGCACCGAACGCGAGGCCCCTGACATAGGGGCCGTAGACGACGATGCCGGAGACGAGGCAGACCGTCACCAGAAGGCCGACGCCGCCGCCCGCGAGCTGTCCGGCCAATCCGAGGAACCAGTTGGCGTGCAGGGTCAGCAGGATGCCGGTCACGGTCGTCCGTGGGTCCGGGCGTGGCAGGACCGCGCCCGTCCGGGTGTCCAGCACGACCGGCTGCGAACCGGCCAGCGCGCGCGCGCCCGGTTCGGCGAGGTTGACCGTCAGGTGCTCCGGGTGATCCTCGTCCAGATCGACCGCGACGATGCGCTTGCCCGGGTGCAACGCCTGCGCCGCCGCGACGAGGTTGTCGAGCGACCGGATCGGATCACCCGTCGCCTCCAGCGCCGGCTCGGCTCCCGTCCAGGCATCGATCTCCTCGTGGAAGATCAGCACCGTGCCGGTGAGGCACAGGACGAGGAAGAACGGTGTGGCGATCAGCCCGCACCAGCGGTGCAGCCAGAGGTTGATCCGGAACGTGCGCGAGGCCGTGAAGCGCGGGGCCGTCGCCCCGGCGACGACGGTGCTTCCCGCCCCGTTCCGTCCACGCGCGCGCTCAGCCAAGGCCGGTGCTCCTACCAGCGATAGGCCAGTGTTCCGAACACGCTGCGCCGGAAGCCCTCGAAGACGTAGCCGGTGTAGAAGCCCGAGGTGTAGTAGCGCTGGTCGAACAGGTTGGTCGCGTTGATCGACAGGCTCGCGCCCTTCCAGGCAGGATCGAGCCGGGCGAGGTCGAAGCTCAGCGAGGCGTCGACCAGCGCGTAGCCGGGAATGAAGTCGACGTTGGTCGCGTCCGTGCGCGAGCCGACGTAGCGAACGCCGGCCCCGGCGCGCAGGCCCCCGAGCGGCGACGCGAGCGGGAAGGTGTAGTCCGCGAACAGGGACACGGTGTTCTCCGGCGCGTTCGCCAGGCGGTTGCCCACCAGCCGCGGATCGGACGGGTTCCGCGTCACCCGCGTGTCGAGATGCGCGAAGCCGAAGATCAGGTTGAAGCCCTCGAAGAGGTTGGCCTTGCCCTCCAGCTCGAAGCCCTTGGCGACCGCCTCGCCGGTCTGGATGAAGAAGCCGGGATTGAGCGGGTCGGCCAGCGGGATGTTGGTCTGGGTGATCTCGAAGTACGAGGCGGTGTAGAGGGCGTTGCTGCCCGGCGGCTGCCACTTGACGCCGCCCTCGACCTGGGTCGCCTCGCGCGGGCTGAGGGCCGAGCCGTCGGCGCGTTGACCCGCGATCTGCGGGTTGAAGGAGGTCGAGTAGGACGCGTAGGGCACGAGGCCGAAGTCGAACTCGTAGCCGAGGCCCACGCGATAGCTCAGCGCCGAGAAGCGCTGCTGGTCGACGGTGGTCCGGTTGAGCGTCGGGACCGGCAGGTTCGGGAAGTTGAAGGTGCTGCGGATCTCCTGGTCGACCCAGTCGTTGCGCACGCTCCCGGTGAGGATGAAGCGATCCCACTTCATCTGATCCTGGAAGTAGAGTCCGGTCTGCTGCTGCAGGGCGCGCGCCGAGAAGTTCGTGCGCTGCGGGAAGGCGATGGCGAGGTTGTAGACGGGATTGTAGAGGTCGATCAGGCGGTTGGCCGCGGCGGTCGGATACCCGTTCGGATAGGTCCGCGCGTCGCGGCGATAGTAGTTCTGGAAGTCGACGCCGAAGACGACGTTGTGCTGGACGTCGAGCGTCGCGAACTGGCCCTCGACGTGATTGTCGGCGAGCAGCCCCTGGCTCGACTGGTCGCGCAGGTACGGAAAGACCGCGACCGCCAGGAAACTCGGGGGCGTGAACCCCGGCGAGGCGCCGACCGCATCGAACTTCGAGGTGGTCTCGAACGCACGGAAGGCCGAGTGCAGCAGCCATCCCGGCCCGAAGGTGTGATCGAGGACGTAGCCGATCTCCTTGTTCTCCAGGAGGCCGGTGTTGAAGTTCGGCTGGCCGACGAAGAGGTCGCGCTGGTAGAATCCGCGGGCGCTCGGGATGAGCGAGCCGACGATCGGCAGGCTCTGCTCGGAGCCGCCGCCGCGGAACTCGGCATACTTGGCGAGCACGGTCAGCGAGGTGTCGGCATCCGGCCGCCAGGTGAGGGCCGGCGCGATGAAGGTGCGGTCGTCCGGGGTGTAGCGGAACTGGCTGTCGGCGTTGCGGACGAGGCCCGTCACCCGGTAGGCGAATTGCGGTGCGCCCTCTACCGGCCCGGTCAGGTCGAAGCCGGCCTGGATCCGGTTGCGGTTGCCGCCCTGGATGAAGACCTCGTTGAAGGGGACGAAGCTCGGGCGCTTCGAGACGAGGTTGATGATGCCCCCGGGCTGCCCGGCGCCGTAAAGGACCGAGATCGGCCCCTTGATGACGTCGATGCGCTCGTAGGCGTAGGGCTCGACGTTCTGGTCGAACGAATTGAAGCCGTAGCGCAGGCCGTCCTCGTAGACGTTGTCGAAGTTGTTGGCGTTGAAGCCGCGCAGGGTGAAGGTCGGGCCGCCCTGGCCGCCCGGATAGTCGACCGCCTGGATGTTGGGCGTGTAGGCCACCGCGGTGTTGAGATCCTGCACGCCGCGCACGTCGAGCTCCTCGCGCGTGATGACGCTGACGGTCGCTGGCGTCTCGAGGATCGAGTCGTTGCCCTTCATGCCGGCGGTCGAGCGGGTCGCGACGAAGCCCGTCGTCCCGAAGGTCGGCTGCTGACCCTCGACGGACAGTTCGTCGAGGATCACCGAACCCGCCTGCGCGGCCCCGACGAGCGACGGTGCATTCGAGGTGCCGGGCGGCTTCGAGGCCTGCGCCTGCACGGAGACGATGCCGACAACGAGGGCGGCGGATGCGACACCGGCCATCAGAACGAACTGACAATTCCAGCGTTCGCAGACACTACCAATAGCTGCGCACATCTCACGAGGTTCCGCTTAAAAAGTCCGGCGATCGACGCTTCACTACCTGTCTGCGTGATCTTGCGGCAACAGCGGAGATTTTGAATACGTCTAAACTCAGAATTCTGGAATGGTTACAATGATTTTTCCAAGGTGTTAGTCGAACTTGCATTTCCACCGCATTCAGTTCTCCTCCCTCGGCTTCGCGTGCGCCTCTCACGAAACCCATGTTTGTGGATCGTGTCCGCTGAGCCACATCCTGCCCCACGCCGCCCCTGGATTTTCATCTGTCGGCACGCGTTCGCGTTGAACGATCGGAGGACGCGGGATCCGCCGATCGGTCGCCGAGCGCATCGGCCAGGACGGTCCGGTCTGTAACGGTCCTAGATCTCCCGCGACCTCTCACGCGCCTCGATCGAACAAGCTGCGCAGCGCATCCAGCGTGGTCTCGTGCGCCAGCGGGGGCACGACGCCTATGGGAGCTGCCATGCCCACCCGATCATGCCAGTACGTCGCCAGGCCCACCTGCGCCGTCCCGACGAGGTCGTACGCCGAGCCCGCGACGAACAGGCAGCGCGCCGGTTCGACCCCGAGCGCCTGCAGCCGCAACCGATAGGGAAGTGGATCCGGTTTGTAGAATCCGGCCCGCTCCGCCGTCACGACGGCGTCGAACGCGACGCCGACGCGATCGGCGGCGATGCGGCCCAGCCGTTCGGAGCAGTTGGTCACGACGCCGAGCCGCACGGAGCGGCCCGCGAGCGTCCGCAGGGTCTCGGTCACCCCCGGCCAGGGTTCGAGCTCGCCGTAGCGGTCCTCGAGGTCGGCCGCGAGGCGGCGCGGCAGCCCCACCGCCTCCGCGGCGTCGGCGACGAGAGCCTCGTAGGGCCGGTACGATCCCGTCCGGTAGGTGATCCGCAGGTATTCCGCCCGCCACCGGCCTCCGGCCCCCGCGTCGCCGGCGACCGCGTTCCACAGGGACCAGCTGTCGAGCAGGGCCGTCAGGAGATCGAACAGGACGGCGTCGAACCGTTGGGGCGTCATGGGGGGCATCTCCTTCCGCACGGGCCGGCTCCCCTCCGCCGCGCGCCCGACGATGGCCGGCAGCGCCTACCAGCCGTTGATCCGCGGCCACACGGCACCGACCCGCCCGTCGGTATCGAGGACGTGGTAGCGATCGTGCTGGGCGCAGGTGGCGCAGGCGTGGTTCGGCAGGATCCGCACCTGGGCGCCGATGGGGAGGTCGGGTGGGACGGCGCCGGAACCCGGCCGCAGGGCCAGGATGCCGTGCTCCTGGTTGGCGTCGGCGACGATCAGGTCCGGGTAGGGCCGGCCGGCGCGGTCGCAGACCAGGCCGTAGCCCTGGTCGACCGCCTGCCGGGCCGTGCCCCGGTCGCGCGACAGCGCCATCCAGCCGGCATCCGTGATGATCCAGCCCTTGTCGCGGCGGTGTCCGATCACCGTGGCGAGCACGCTGAGCGCGATGTCGTCGATCGCGACGGAGCCGACGCCGGCCTGGAACAGGTCGCCGAACATGAACACGCCGGCGCGGACCTCGGTGACGCCGGCGAGGTCCCGGGCGTAGCGCGCGGTCGGCGTCGAGCCGATGCTCACCACCGGGCACGGCAGGCCCGCGCCGCGCAGCTGGGCGGCCGCCGTCCCCGCGGCCGCGCGCTCCTGCTCCGCAGCCGCGGCGAGAGCCTCAGGATCGCTGAGGCCGTAGCTGTCGCCGGCATGGAGGAGCAGCCCGCGCAGTTCCGCGCCCGCGCCGAGCGCGCGCCCGATCGCCAGCAGCGAGGCTGCATCCGCCGGCTTCACGCCGGATCGATGCCCGTCGGCATCGACCTCGATGAGCACAGGCAGGCGATCCGCCGCCTGCGAAGCCCAGGCGGCCACCGCCTCCGCCTGCTCGAGCGAATCGAGCACTACGGCGAGGTCCGCCCCCCACCGTCGCCGGATCGCGCCGACGCGGTCGAGCTTCCCCGGAGCGATGCCGACGCCGTAGATCATGTCCCGCACCCCGCCCTCGGCGAAGTACTCGGCCTCGCGCAGGGTCGAGACCATTGCCGGTCCGGCCTGACCGCTCATCGCCAGCCGGGCCACGTCGAGGGATTTGGCGGTCCTCAGATGCGGCCGGAAGGCCACCCCCAGTCCGTCGAGATGCGCCCGCATCCCCGCGATGTTCGCCCGTAGACGCGCCTCGTCCAGAAGAAGGCACGGCGTCGACAGGGGAAGCGATGCCGTTCCGGCATCCGCGGTGGGCAAGTGCATATCTGGTCCGGTGCCCAGCATGTCGGCGCCTCCCTCGCTGGCCCAGCCTGAAAGACCACGGCGGTCAAGGCGACGCCATTAATCTGTCCCGCATCCTGGATTAAGGTCCGCCTTAATGCTCGATACGAACGATCTCCGCTTCTTCGTCACGGTGGCGGCCAGCCCATCCCTGGCCGCCGCCGCCCGCAGCCTGAACGTGACCGCGCCCGCCGTGACGCAGAGGCTGCGTGGCCTGGAAAAGCGGCTGCGCGTTCACCTGGTCGACCGGTCCGGTCGCGGCCTCACGCTGACCAACGAGGGGGAGTTGCTCGCCGAGCGCGGCCGCGCCCTTCTCGGAGGCTTCGATGACCTCAACGACGCCCTCGCCGAGCGAGTTGGGCGGGTGACCGGGCACCTGCGCATCGTCGCGCCCCTCGGCTTCGGGCGCCGCCACGTGGCCCCGGTCGCGGCGGCGTTCCGCGTCCGCCATCCCGGCGTCAGGATCGATCTGCTGCTCTCCGACCGCCTGGGCCGCATCCCGGCCGAGACCTGGGATCTCGCGATCCACGTCGGCGAGATCCGGGACGCGACCCCGAGCCTGACCGTGCGCGCCCTCGCACCGAACGACCGCATCCTGTGCGCGGCACCCGCCTACCTGGCCCGGCATCCGGCCCCGCGCACGCCGGCCGAGTTGCGGGACCACGCCTGCATCGCGCTGCGCGAGAACGACGAGGACGTGACGCTCTGGCGCTTCCGCGCGGTGGACGGCAGCGAGGCGCGCGTCCGGGTGGATGCGGGCCTGGTCAGCAACGACGGTGAGGTGGTGCGGGGCTGGGCCCTCGCCGGCCTCGGCGTCATCGTCCGTTCGGAATGGGATATCGCGGACGACCTGCGGGCGGGGCGACTGACGCGCCTGCTCGACGGTTATGCGTTGCCGTCGGCACCCGTCGTCGCCCTGCTCGGCTCGGAGCGGCGGTCGCGCGCGGCGAGGACGGAGAAGTTTCTCGAGGCGCTCGGGCGCTCGTTCGAGCCGATCCCCTGGCGGGCGCCTGGCCTGCCGGGTGGCATCGGATGTCAGGATGCATCGTCCTTGACGTAGGACGCCAGGCCGTTGCCGAAGGACCACTCGTCTCGCGCATTCGTTTCGGGGCCCGCGGATGCGCTGCCGGAGCCTCTGCCGGATCGAACAGGCGATCCGGCTGTCAGGCGCATCAGGGCCGGCGTCCTCGCTGTCGCCCATCTCGGCCATTCGACGAAATCTGTAGGCATCGCCGAAGCGGACATCGTCTTGCACAGCGTCGCACAGCCGTTCGCGCTGTCCTGCGCGAGCATCCGACCGTAGCTCTCCTCAAAAGACCGCCGAACCGGCAAGGTTGGTGGGCGTTGCCGCACAGGTCGTGAGGGTCAGGCACCACATGCAGCAGCGTTGGCCGAGCCGATTGTGGATTGTGCGTCACGGCGAGAGCGCCGGCAACGTCGCTGCCGAGGCTGCGCACGGCGCCAGGCTCGCGCGGATCGACATTGCGGAACGGGATGTCGATGTTTCACTCAGCGCGCGTGGCGAACAGCAGGCCGATGCGGTCGGACGCTGGTTCGCGGACATGCCGTCGGATAACCGCCCCGAGACAGTGCTGACCTCGCCCTACCTTCGCGCTCGGCAGACCGCGGACCGCATTCGAATCGCCGGCGGCCTCGCTCCGGACGCGCTGAAGCACGTGGTCGACGAGCGACTTCGTGAGAAGGAACTCGGCATCCTCGACAGACTGACGCGGACAGGCGTCGAGCAACTGCATCCCGAGCAGGCCGAAATGCGGCACCGCCTGGGCAAGTTCTACCATCGCCCGCCATCCGGCGAGAGCTGGTGCGACGTCATCCTGCGGCTGCGGAGTGCGTTGGACACCGTTTCTCTCCACCACGGCGAGAGGCGTGTCCTCATCGTGGCCCACCAGGTGGTCGTGCTCTGCCTGCGCTACCTGCTGGAAGAGCTCACCGAGGCGGAGATCCTCGCCATCGACGCGGAGGGGGACGTCGCGAACTGCTCGGTGACGGAGTACGCCTTCAGGCCGCGTGAGGGGACCACCGGCACGTTGGCGTTGGAGCGCTATAATTTCGTGGCACCCGTGGCAGCGGCTGGGGCGCCGGTCACCTCCGAGCCCGACGCTAAAGTGACCGCCCGATGACGCCCCACCCAACGCTGACCGCCGAGTGCCTGCGGCATTGCCCGCTACCGACACCAAAGGAGGGCAGCAAAGACGAGCGCGGCAGCGTTCTGGTTGTCGGTGGCTCGAGGTCCGTCGCAGGAGCCGCCTTTTTGGCTGGCGTGGCGGCGCTGCGCGCAGGCGCGGGGAAATTGAAGATCGCGACCGTCGAGAGCGTCGCCGCTGTGATGGCGCTGGCGGTACCCGAGGCGATGGTCATTGGCCTCGCCGAGGACGCGGAGGGCGGCTTTGACACGGGGAGCGCATCGGATCAGCTAGCAAAGCTTGCAGGCGGGTGCGATGCCCTCCTGGTCGGGCCCGGCATGGTCGAGGGCGATGCGACCACTGAACTGTCGGTGGGCCTGCTTCAGGTGCAGCGTTCCGCTTCCTTCGTCCTCGACGCCGCCTCCGTTTGCGGCCTCGGCGCGCGCTCGAACGACGTTCGGGCCTGTGCCGGCCGGACGGTGATTACGCCCCATGCCGGTGAAATGGCGCAGCTTCTGGACATGAGCCGGGAGTCGGTGGAGGCGGATCCGCTCGACGCGGCCCTCCGTGCGGCAGACCTTTTGCAGGCGGTGGTCGTCATGAAGGGCGCACGAACCTGGATCGTCGAGCCACGCGGCGCACGCTGGCTCTACGAAGGCGGCGGCGTCGGCTTGGCGACGTCGGGCTCTGGAGATGCCTTGGCTGGTTTGATCGTCGGGCTGCTTGCACGCGGCGTCGCCCCGATGCCGGCTGCCCTGTGGGGCGTCTTCCTGCACGGGGAGGCTGGGAAGCGATTGGCAGCGTCGGTCGGCCCGATAGGCTTTCTGGCTCGGGAGATCGCGGGTGAGGTGCCCAACCTGCTGCGCGAAGCCAAAGCTTAGTTTCGACCATATCCGAGCAGGCCTATGTCTGCCGAGGGCTGCCGGTGACTTCCCCGCCGCAGGACGCGTTCAGCGGGCAGGCCGGCGGCTTCCGACACGTCACCCGCGGGGCGATCGATGGCGACTGCGGCGGCAATGCCGTGACGGGCAGCGACGCGGCGCCGAGCGGCAAATGGGTCGCGGTCGGATCAGTCGTGGAACCACTCGTACCGTCGCACCTGATAGGCCGCCTCCGCTGCGTCCGGCGGTACGATCGAGCTCGGACGCGGGCCTCGCCCCTCCACCGCGATCACGTCCGCAACGAGAAGCAGGAGCAGCAGACTGAGCTTCCGACGTGACATGGCTGCGCTCCGGTTGTGAGCGTGACCATGTGCGAAACGATGCCGGGCAACCGTGATGCTCGTCACGGAGCAATGACGTGTCCTGCGCCTTCGTGCTGGCTGATCACATCGGCGCGGCAAACGTCGTGTGCGAGTTGCGCGACACCGACCGCTACGGCCGGACGGCCTCGGTGTGCCGGACGGGCGAGCAGGATCTGAGCGCATGTGCCGCGGCTCAGTTCGACGTCGATGACGATCCGGCGAGACCGGGGGACACCGCAGGCTCGCGACGTCAGCCGAGCTGATCCGTGCACATTGAACTGAACAGGGTTGAGGACCGCACGTCACACGAAGTGAGCGGGCAGGGCCAGCAGTCGCATGTACTCGACCACGGCCAGTGACAGGCTTGCCATCATCGAGATGGCAGCGACGCGATCGAGGATGGAGAGAGATTTCGCAACAGGCCGGAACATCGATCATCCCCTCGCTTGATCAGCCGGCATCGGCTGTCTTGAGACGAGGTTATGGTTAAGCTCGGTTGCGCGTCGATTTCGTCGATTGTTGCGCGCCGCTTTCCACGGCCGCACCTCGGCTCGCGCCCGGCATTCACCCTGTCAGGAAAGGGGCGGCCGCAGGTAGCTTGGTCGCGGCCGCGAGGCTGTCAGGTCAAGCGCAGAGCCGGCTCAACCTTTCTTGTCGATGACACCGGCCGCCCTGAAACACGCATTGATTTCCGGATGCCCGCACCCGCCGAGCTCCGGACCGCGCCACCCTCAACAGGATCAAGCCGTTCTGGTAAGCGCTCTCGCGTATGTGGCTATGCTCGGCCTCCGAGCCTCGGTTTTCAGCTGAATGTCGCCCTCCTTCCGACAACGCTCGCACGAGGCCGCCGAAGCGAGCGCTGCGGGAGCCGAACTCTCGGCCCTTCAGCGAGAGGTCGAGCGGCTGCGTGGGATGCTCGACCTCAACTCGGATTGGATCTGGGAGGTCGATGCGGCAGGTCGCTATACCTACGTCTCAGGCCACTGCCTCACGCTCCTCGGGTACGAGCCGGCGGAGATGCTCGGACGCACCCCCTTCGATTTCATGCCGGAGGATGAGGCGGCCCGGGTGGGGGCGGACTTCGCCGCGATCGTCGCCGAGAAGCGAGCCTTCTCACACCTGTTGAACCGTAACCGCTGCCGTGACGGCCGGATCCTGGTCCTGGAGACGAGCGGCATCCCGCTGCTCGGATCGGACGGCAACCTCATCGGCTACCGGGGCATCGACCGGGACGTCACCGAGCGGGAGGCGGCGGCCGAGCGCCTGCGCTACAGCGAGGAGGGCTGGCGGAACGCAGCGCAACGTGCCGACGAGGCGCTGACCAGGCTCAGCCAGACGCAGGACGATCTCATCCGCGCGGAGAAGCTGGCCTCGCTCGGAGAACTCGTGGCCGGCGTCTCCCACGAGATCAGCACACCGCTCGGGATCGCCCTGACCACCTCGACGCAGGTCGAGGCCGACTCTGCCCAGTTCGAGCAACTGGTCGGCGAGAACCGGCTCTCACGCTCGCGCCTCCTGGACTACGCCCATCGGATGCGGGAGGGGGCCCGCCTCCTGAGCACGAACCTGCTGCGGGCCTCCAACCTGCTCTACAGCTTCCAGCAGGTTGCGGCCGATCAGGTCCTGGACGAGCGGCGCGAGATCGACCTCGGGGCCTGGATCGAGGAACTGCTGAAGAGCCTGCGTGCCCTCGCGCGGGTTGGCCGGCACGAGATCGTCGCGATCTGCCCGGCCGACATCGTCCTCGACACCTATCCGGGGATCCTCGCCCAGATCCTCTCCAACGCGATCAAGAATGCCATCGATCACGGCCTGCGCGAGCGGCAGGGCGGCAACGTAACGATCACGGTGACGTCGGAGGGTATGCGTCTGCTCATCGACGTCGTCGACGACGGGGTCGGCATCCAGCCCGATCATCTCGGTCGGGTGTTCGATCCGTTCTTCACCACGGCGCGCGCACGCGGCGGCACCGGCCTCGGCCTGCACATCGTCCACAACCTCATCGTGAACCGGCTCGAGGGCAGCGTCGCCATGCACAGTGTTGTCGGGCAGGGCACGCGCCTCAGCCTGCAGCTTCCGCGTCGTCTCAGCTGAGGACGGCACGGCGTGGCGGACAACCCGACGCTCGGCAAGCTCGACAGGGCCGAGGCGGTCAGCGAGGACGAGGTTCGCGCCGCGGTCGACACCTGACCCGGTGGACGTCCCTCCGCCCGCCCCGCTACCGGGCCTTCCCGCCGGCGGCCCAGCCGTGCGCCTTGATCGCCTGGGCGATCTTCGTCTGCATCTCGGGCATCATGCCGGCCATCCACTGGCTCACGCCCGTCATCTGCGCCTGCGCGAGCTGCGGTTGCGCGGCCGCCAGGCGGCGGCCCGCCGGCGACGCGTAGAAGGCGCTCACGGCCTGCAGGTCCTCCTTGCCGAGAACGCTCGCGAAGCTGCGGGCCTGGACGTCCAGGAGCTCGTCGTAGTGCGCGCCGAGCATGGGCAGCAGCACCTCCTGCACGAGTGTCTGCGCGCGGTCCGGCTCGCGGATGCCCATCTGCTGCATCATGCCCGTCATGGGGGCGGCCATCGCGTTGAGCGTGGTAGCGCGGTCGCCCTGCATCTGCGTCACGACCTCGCGTGCCGCCTTCAGGGTGTCGGCATCCGGCGCCGCGGCCGCCGGCTTCGCGGCGGGCGGCGCGGCTTGTGCGAACGCCCCGCAGGAGAGCGACAGGGACAGGCAGATGCCGGTGATGACGGTTGCTGTGCGCATGCGCGATCCTGCTGGGACGCCGGAGGGGTGAGAAGCGGCCGCAGGCCGCGGCGGCGCCGTCGGCCCTACTACCATGGGTGGAGCGCTGTTACCTGAAGCGCCGATTCAGACAATGCGTCCTCGACCGGCCATCGCAGGGCTGGACCACGGATCGAGATCAATCGCGGAAGATGCGTGTGCCGTCGGCGTTGAGGATCTCGCGCTGATCGGCGCACCACTCCTCCACGCCGACGCGCTCGATCTCGCTGCTGACACGAGCGCCCTCCAGGTCGATGGCAGCCTGCGCCTGCTTACGGCCGAGTGCTTTGTCGAGGGTCTTGCGGACGGTACGGGACAGGGCGTCCGAGACCGTTTGGTCGACCGTGTAGAACTTGCCGCAGTAGAGGACGATGCCGGCCTGCGCGCCCACGATGCGCAGCAAGCCGTCGATCTTCTCGGACCGGGCATCCACTTGAGCCGATGCACCGCCGGTGCAAGCCACCACGATCAGGAAGGCGCTCAGCCCCCGGCCCATGTTCGGTATTCCTTCGCGTTGAAGTTTTCAGGGCGGATTTCGCGGAAGCCGCCCGCCGGCAGCTCAGTCGTCATCGGCATCGGCGGGAGAGCCTGGCGGAAGCGGTCCACTGTCCAGCACATCTTCGCCGTAGGTGCCTGGTGGGCCATCGAAGCCGACGACACCGTCCGGATTGTCCGGAGTTACATTCGGGTCGACCGGTGGAGGCCTGCTCCGATCAAGGCGCCGATCGATCCGATCCATGCGGTTGAGGTCCCGTTGGATCGGAACGTCCCGCGCTCCCTGGCCGAGGGCTTCGACGCCAGGAGCAAGCGCGATCAAGGCAGCCAATGTGAGCCGTTTCATTTCAGGTGCCCCTTCGCCGGTGGCTGTCGTCGAACCTTGGCTGGATCGGCTTGCCGAGCTGTCCGAAGCGGTCGGCAGCTTCCGAGGCCCGCCCGTTCGAGAGCGTCGTCACAAGCAGATCGGCGAGGGCTGGAAGCGTCAGATTGCGCGCGGTCGCCTCGGATCTCCGACGAGCATCCACCGTCGCATCGTCGAGTTCGGCCATCGCGCTCATGCGCTCCATGAGCGGACGTCGAACTTTCCGTATCCCGGGGTGCGCATCGAGGAACCGAGAGGGCCGGTCGAGCCGGCGCGGGACCTGGGACGAAAGCTCCTTCGCGCCCGGCTCGCAGGCCTGGATGCAGTCCGTCGCCGTCGCAAGGGCTTGGGCGATGCCATCCCGGAGTTGGCTCATCGGTTCGCGTCCTGGAGTCCCTGCGGTGCGCCACGTCAGCCCGCCCCGCGAGGGCCGGGGCAATTGCCGGAACCCGTCAGCCGCGCAAAGTAATCCGCCAGGTGAGGCGGCAGGGGGAGGCGTGACGCCTGGTCGAGCGGGAACCACTGCGCCCCTACGATCTCCCGGTGGTCGACCTTGATGCTCGGCATCACTGACGGATGCCACTCGAACAGGCTCACGCGGTCGTGGCGGTATCTGAACTTGAACTCGACATCGCGCACGAACCTGAACTCGGCACCGCTGACCTGAATGCCGATTTCCTCCCCGATCTCACGCACGACAGCATCGCGTGAGCTCTCGGACCGCTCGACCGAGCCGCCCGGTGCAGACCAGCGGGGCTGATAGGAGTTGCGGACCAGAAGCACTCTGTCCTCGAACCAGATCATGGCGAGGGCGCCGTGCTGGTTCGGACGCCTGATGAACCACCAGGCCCGCAAGCCCTGGAAGGCGCACCACAGCGCGAGCTGATAGCAACGATCCAACACCGTCACGCGCGATCCGACTTTCTCACGTCAGGCGGTCCTCCGTGTTCGCGTGCTCTGACGACGCCTCATGGATGACCTTCGGGCGGCAGGGCTTCGGGTCAGGCCGAAAGACCATCCGGGCAACCGCCAAGTGCATGCCCGATTGGATTTCTTCCGCCGCCTGAAGTCCATCGGTTGAACCTCTGGTCCGCCAGCACTCTCGCCAATGATGGCGCCAGTCGCAACCTGCAATAGCGATCCGACAGCCAGCCTCGCGAGCCGGATGGCCGGGAACCAACCGATCAGGGGCTCCGCAGTCGAATGCGGTCCGGCCATCGCGGCCTATCGCAGGCCACGGAGCGCCATCTCCTCCGGTGCCTGCTCCGCCGCAGCCTGGCGCCTGAGGGCGGCGAAGAGGTCGATCGGACGGTAGTCGCAGGCATCGGCTCCGACGTCGCACGAGCGGCTCGTGTCGGGCAGGCAGGCATGCGTGTGGCCGTAGAGGTGCCGAGTCTCGCGCCAGAACCCCGGCCAGCTCCTGTGGGGATAGTGCGACAGGAACAGCCGCCAGGGTTGGCCGCTGTCGTCCTCGACGGTGACGCGGGCAGTCTCGACCGGCGGCGCGGCCCAGGGGAGTTCCAGCACCCGGTTCGTGTCGTGGTTGCCGCGCACCAGGCGCTTGATGCCGTTGAGCCGGGAGAACACCGCGGCGCAGTGCTCGCGCGTTGCGTCAGCCGCGAAGTCCCCCAGGTGCCAGACCTCGTCGCCATCGGAAACGACCGCGTTCCATCGGCCGATCAGCGCCTCGTCATGCTCCTCCACCGACCCGAACATGGTGCGGCGACGGCGCACGAGCGCCGTATCGCCGAAATGGGTGTCTGCTACGAAGAAGACCGGCATGGATCCCGCTGACGAAGGTACGCTCGAGGTGCCGAGCGGTCCGAGCTCCGCTGCCTCATGAGGTGGAACCGCGCTCGGAGATCGCCAGCGACCGCGGCATCGCACCGCTTGCAGCAAGGAAGCAGAGCGTCGAGCACGGGGCGGGTGATCACGATCGCCGGTATGCCGGGCTGGACGCTGGCGTGGGCCTTGCCCGACCAGCGGCAGCGCGAAGCAGCGAGCCGGGCCGCTACGGAGCCCGAGGCCACGATGAGCCGGACTACGCGGCGACCCTGTTCGACGCGGTTTTCTGGAGTTGCGCCTCGATCGCTGCGTTGGCACGGCTGCGCAACGCCTTGGTCGCCTCGACCTCGTCGAACGTGTCGGGGAAGCGCCGACCCAGCCAGAGATAGGCGGCGGCGAGTTTGACCGTGCGCTCGAGGTGGCCGAGTTCGCCATCGACGCTGGCCCGCAACGCGGGGACGAACACGCCCGCCGCGTGGGCTTGGACCCATCGCTCGAGCACGGCTGTCGAGGTCGCGTCGCGCCGGTCGATCGGGGCGACCGCGAAGACGAAAGCCTCACGGATCGGGAGCCGCGCCTTGTCGACCGCCCGCGCGGCTTCAAGAGCCTCCTCCATCTCGGATGGCTGGAACGGCGAGCCGTCGTAGAAGGTCGTGCGGGAGAAGTGGGTCAGCACGTCGGCAAGCGATGCGGTGCCGAGTTCCAGGGCCGCCGCCTCGATCGCGATCAGGTCCGGCCTGACGTAGAACCGGGTGTCGGCGGCGGGGGCCGTCGGGGCACCGGCGAGCGCGTCGCGGATCGGACCGAGGCTCGCGTCGTCCGTCGCCGAGACGTGTCCCTCGTCCTGATGGCCGAAGCGTCCGGCGCGGCCGGCGATCTGCCGGATTTCCGGGTTGGTGAGCGAGCGTGTGGTCGTGCCGTCCCACTTCGTGACCGCCGAGAAGATCACGCGCTTGAGCGGCCCGAGGTTGAGGCCCATGCCGATCGCGTCGGTGGTGACCAGCACCTCCGCCTCGCCGTCGCGGAACCGTCGCGCCTCGGCCCTGCGCACCTCCGGCGACAGGGCACCGTAGATCGTCGCGACGCTGCGCCCGGCCACCACCAGGGTCTCGCGGATCTCGTGCACGGCGCGGCGCGAGAAGGCGACGACGGCGTCTCCCGGCTGAACGGCTTCGAGCGGGACGGGCGCATCGAGTGCGACCAGCGGCGTCTTGCGCTCGAATGTGACGACGTCGAGGGATTCACCGGCCGCCTCCGCCGCGCGGCGGACATGCGACAGGGCATCGTCCGAGCCGCAGACGATGACGGTCTTGGCCGGGATCCCGAACAGCGCGTTGGTCCAGGCCCAGCCACGATCGGGATCGGACAGCATCTGGATCTCATCGATCACCGCGACCTCGACCGGGCGGCGCAGATCCGCCGTCTCGATGGTGCGCGCGGTGTGGCTGGGGTCGGCCTCGCCCAGAACCTCCTCGCCGGTGACCATGCCGGCACGCAGCCCTCGCTCCAGCAGCGCCTCGTAGTTCTCCAGCGCGAGCAGCCGTAGCGGCGCGAGATAGGTGCCGCTCGGCGCCTTCGCCAACGCTTCCAGAGCCGCATAGGTCTTGCCGGAGTTGGTCGGGCCCATGTGGAAGACGATCCGCCGGTTCAGCCGGCGGGCGGGCACGAACTTGTCAATGTAGCCGCCGAAGCCGACCCGGTCGCGCAGGCGCCGCCGGCCGGCCTCCTCGTGCGCCACCACCTTCGCCCGGGTGCGGACGGTCTTGAGTGTGTCGCCGATGGCGTGGGCGAGATTCGGCGACGGCGTGAAGATCCTTGAGCGGAGCGATCGATCGAGATGGGCGATGTAGGTCGGCGCATCCGCGCCGGTCTCGTGAAGATCGTCGCGGATCTGGTCGCGGAGCCGGGCGACTGTCCGGCGCAACGGGCCTTCGTGTTGCGCGGCGGTCGCCGCGAGAGCCGCGCGCAGGTCGCCCAGCCGTCGGGCCGGGTCGTTGCCCAAGGCCATCTCCTCCAGGATCTCCGCCGCAGCCTCGTCTGGCGGAACGTCGAGGCGGAGATCGAGGCGGCCATCGTCCAGGAGTGGGATGCTCATCCGCAGCCGCCAGACGAGGTCATCGTCGCGCCGAGGCTCGGACCGCAGCGCCGGGATGGCGGAACGAAGGGCCGCGACACCGGTCTCGACGAAGGCACGTCGTGCATCGCCATCCCGGAGAGCGGCCGCGACCGCTTCGTCCTCGACGAATCCGTCGTGCTCGGGCAAGCCCATGCGAAGGCGCAAGGCTTCGCGGTCGACCGCAGCGGCTCCGATACCGAGCCGATGCAGGGCATCGGCCAGGATGTCGGTCGTCAGGTGGATGCGCTTGCGGGCCATGACCCACCTTCTCGGTCGCGCGGCTGCAGATCAAGCACGGTGTGTCCCTCGAACCCGCCGAAGGGCCTGCGTCGTATGTTCCGTCTAGCGAGACGAAGGACGGGCGGCCGATCGGCGATGAACAGCGTGCCGCTCCTGATGAACACCAGAAATCCGAAGGCGCGCACGCTCGCGGACTTCATGGCCCGAACCGGCACGATCCGCCGCCGCCCGGACAGCTGAAAGGACCTGATCTTCGCGGGCGTCCACGGCAAGCCTGGGAGCTGACCCGCAACGGCGGCCGGCTTCAGCCCTGCAGCAGGCCGGGCAGCGCCAAGGCGGTGGTGGTGAGCCCGATCGCCCCGAGCAGCGCGAGGACGAGGGTCCGGAAGCGCCGCTGGTCGATCCGGGCGAACAACGAGAGACCGGCGAGCACGCTCACCAGCACCACGGGCAGCGCCAGCGCCAGGTCGCCGACGAGTTCGGGCGGGATCGGGTCAAGGTAGACGAGGATCGAGAAGGCCCAGACCTGCATCACCAGGGTGAAGGACTGGTAGACCGCCCGCTGGGTGCGCGGCTCCCAGCCGCGCACGAGGCTCCAGGCCGTTGGCAGGGCTCCGGACAGACCCGCGATGCCGCCCAACACGCCGCCGAGGAAGCCGATCGCGCCGTCGCTCCATGAATTACCGAAGCCCACCCGGTAATCGGCGCGCAACAGGGAGATGCCGCCGCTGTAGAGGACCAGGAAGGCACCGATCGCGACCTTGATGAAGCGTGGATCCAGACCGTGAAGCAGATGGATGCCGATCGGCGCTCCGACGAGGCCGGGCAGGATCATCGCGACGGCGGTGCCCCGCGGGGGCCAGGTGCGCAGCCGCAGGATCGAGATCACCTGCGAGAGGATGCTGCAGACGAGTACTAGAGCGGTCGCCTCGACGGGCGTGCGGATCGACAGCAGCGTGCCGGAAGCGATCAGCGCGAAGGCGAAGCCCGTGAGGCCCGAGATCACGCCGGCGCAGCCGACACACAGGATGAGGAGAAGCGTCTCGTTCACCGCGGGCGCCCTGCCCGGCCAATGCCCTGCGCGGGCACGCTTATCATCCTCGTCCTCCCGGCCAGCGTCCTGCCTTAAACAGGATCCCACAAGAATGTATCTTATATAAGACTGACCGTGCGCGACAAGATGCGGGACAGCACAGCGGGTCGGGAACTGGATCCTTGCGGACTGCTCGCAACGACGTTGGCAGGTTGCATCGGTTGCGCGCTGGGACCGGCGGTCCAGACACATCACGCACCCTCGCCGCCTGCTACGAGCGCGGTGGGGTCCGGTCGCTTGGGGGCCCGTTCGATCGACTGGATCACCAGCTTGAGTCGGCTGCTTGAATCCTGACGCCTGCGGCCTCGGAGCCATTGAACGCTCGAACTGTCAGATCGACGAATTCGCTCCCCTCCCTTGATCGGCCGTTGACGCCCAACTTTAATAGGTCTTATATAAGACTAGTCGCCGCCAAGAAGCCGACGACAGCTACCAGGAGGACCGCATGAGCAGCCACGCCGCGTCCGGCGAGGGGCACCGCAAGCCGCATCTCCTCGCGCATTCCCCCCAGGACAACGTCGCCGTCGCGGTGATCGAGGGCCTGAGCGCGAACACCGACGCCTTTGGGGTGGTCACCGAGAACGACACCACCTTCGCGGTCCATGTCCGCCACGACATCCCGATCGGCCACAAGGTCGCGCTCACCGACCTGAAGGCCGGCGATACGGCCATCAAGTACGGCCAGGACATCGGCAAGGTCATCAAGGACGTCGCCAAGGGCGAGCACGTCCACGTCCACAACGTTAAGACGAAGCGCTGGTGAGGTGACGATGTTCAAGGAAGCCGCTCAGCTCGAACACGAGATCGCCACCCCCTTCGTCGGCGGTGCGCCCGATCAGCTCGCCACCAAGGCGCTCGCGACCAAGCGCGCCTCGGAGACTTACACGTCCGCCACCTTCATGGGCTGGCGCCGGGAGAACGGCCGGGTCGGCGTGCGTAACCACGTCGTGCTCCTGCCGCTGGACGATCTCTCGAATGCCGCCTGCGAGGCGGTCGCCAACAACGTGAAGGGCACGATGGCGCTGCCCCACGCCTACGGCCGGCTGCAGTTCGGCGAGGATCTGGATCTCCACTTCCGCACCCTGATCGGCATCGGCTCGAATCCGAACGTCGCCGCCGTCGTGGTGATCGGCATCGAGGACCAGTGGACCAACCGCGTGGTCGAGGGCATCGCCAAGACCGGCAAGCCGGTGGTCGGCTTCGGCATTGAGGGCCACGGCGACATCGCGATCGTCGCCAAGGCGAGCTACCAGGCCAAGCGCTTCGTGCAGTGGGCCACCGAGCTCCAGCGCGAGGAATGCCCGATCACCGATCTCTGGGTCTCGACCAAGTGCGGCGAGTCCGACACCACCACGGGCCTCGCCTCCTGCCCCACGGTCGGCAACATGTACGACAAGCTGATCCCGCACGGGATCTACGGGGTGTTCGGCGAGACTTCCGAGATCACCGGCGCGGAGCATCTCTGTCGGGAGCGGGCGATCAGCCCTGAAGTCTCCGACAAATGGTACACGATGTGGAAGGCCTATCAGGACGACGTGATCGAGGCCCACAAGACCGACGATCTGTCGGACTCGCAGCCCACCAAGGGCAACATCGCGGGCGGCCTCACCACCATCGAGGAGAAGGCGCTCGGCAACCTCGAGAAGATCGGGCACGAGTGCCGGTTCATCGACGCGCTGCAGCCTGCGGAGGCCCCTGCAAAGGGACCCGGCCTCTACTTCATGGACACGTCTTCGGCGGCGGCCGAGTGCGTCACGCTGATGGCGGCGGCCGGCTACGTGGTCCACACCTTCCCGACCGGTCAGGGCAACGTCATCGGCAATCCGATCGTCCCGGTGATCAAAATCACCGGCAATCCCCGGACCGTGCGGACCATGGGCGAGCATATCGACGTCGACGTCTCGGGCGTGCTCACCCGCGAGATGACCATCCCCCAGGCAGGCGACGCGCTGATCGACATGGTGGTGCGCACCGCCAACGGCCGGCTCACGGCGGCCGAGGCCCTCGGTCACCGGGAATTCGTGATGACGAAGCTTTACCGCAGCGCCTGACGCGCAAGTCGTCGACTCACAAGTCCCGCCCCCGCGGACCGCGCTCCGGTCCGCGGGGGCGGTCCCGACGCCACGGGGTCAGGACCACGATGGAGCGCACGACCGCGGGCGAAACCGCGGCGGCCTCCGTCCGGTCATTCTGGAGGAACGCATGAGGTTGCTTCGGTCGATCTACGGCCAGGTTCTGCTTGGCATCGCGTTGGGCATCGGCGTCGGCGTGGTCGCGCCCGACTTCGCGGTAGGCTGCAAGATCCTCGGCGACATGTTCATCAACCTGATCAAGATGATCGTCGCCCCCGTGATCTTCTGCACGGTCGTAGTCGGCATCGCGCATGTCGGCGACATGAAGAGCGTCGGCCGGATGGGCCTGAAGACCATCCTGTACTTCGAAGTCGCCACCACGGTGGCGCTCGCTGCGGGCCTCCTGTTCGTCAACCTGCTGCGGCCGGGCGACGGCGTGAACGCCACCGTCGACAGCCTCGACGCCAAGCTGGTGGCTGGCATCGCCGGCAAGGCCCACGCGCAGTCGCCGATGGAGATCATCGCCAACATCATCCCGCACAGCGCGGTCGACGCCTTCGCCAAGGGCGATCTGATCCAGGTGATGTTCTTCTCGGTGCTTGTCGGCATGGGTCTGGCTATGCTGGGCCGGCGCGGCGAGTTCCCGCTCAAGGTGGTTCATGCCTTCGGCGACGTGCTGATGAAGGTGGTCGGCCTGATCATGCACTTCGCGCCGATCGGAGCCTTCGGCGCGATGGCCTTCACCATCGGCAAGTTCGGGCTCGGCATCCTCGCCCAGTACGGAATGCTGATCGTCTCGCTTTACTTGACCTTCATCGTGTTCATCGCGGTCTTCCTCGGCGGCGTGATGCGGTTCTATGTCGGTCTGAGCCTGTGGAAGCTGCTCCGCTACAGCCGCGAGGAGCTGTTCATCCTGCTCGGCACCACGAGCTCGGAATCGGTGCTGCCGCGGATCATGGCCAAGCTCAACGGGCTCGCAGTCGAGAAGAGCGTCACCGGCCTCGTGATGCCGGCAGGCCTGTCCTTCAATATGGACGGCTCCTGCATCTACCTGACCATGGCGATCGGCTTCATCGCGCAGGCCCTCAATGTGCCGCTGACCTGGGAGCAGGAGCTCGGCATCCTGGCTATCGCGCTAGTGACCTCGAAGGGCGTCGCGGGCGTGGCGGGCGCCATCCTCTTCGTGCTGGCTGCGACGCTTCAAGCCTCGCAGCTTCTGCCGGTGGCGGGCATTGCGCTGATCATCGGGGTGGACCGCATTCTGAACGAGCTGCGATGCGTGACCAACGCGGTCGGCAACATGGTGGCGACCCTGGTGATCGCGCGCTGGGAGGGCAAGATCGACCTCGCCCACGCCCAGGCGGTGCTCGACGGCCGCATCACCCCGAATCTCGATCTCCTCGACGACGAGGACGAGGCGGCGGACGCGATCCCCGCCCGCGAGCCGGCGGCCTTCCGCCGCCCGCTCCCGGCTGCCGTGCCGGCGACCTGAGAAAGACGCTCCATGCCCAAGGTCATCATCAGCGAGTTCATGGACGAGGCGGCGATCACGGCCGAACTCGCCGGATTCGACGTCCTGTACGATCCCGGCCTCGTCGACCGGCCGGGGGATCTCGCCGCCGCCGCGGCGCAGGCCGACGCCCTGATCGTGCGCAATCGGACGCAGGTGCGCGGCGCCCTGCTCGATGCCGCCCGGGATCTCAAGGTGGTCGGTCGCCTCGGCGTCGGCCTCGACAACATCGATGTGCCCTCCTGCCGGGAGCGGGGCATCGCGGTCTACCCGGCGACCGGCGCCAACGACGTTGCGGTCGCCGAGTACGTGGTCGCCACCGCGATGCTGCTTCTGCGGGGCGCCTACGGGGCCACGGCCAGCGTCGCGGCCGGCACGTGGCCGCGCAACGCCCTGATGGGCCGCGAGATCTCCGGCAAGCGCCTCGGCCTCGTGGGCTTCGGTGCCATCGCCCGCGAGACCGCCCAGAGGGCTGCGGCCCTCGGCATGGCGATCGCCGCCCACGACCCCTTCGTCGCTGAGGGCGACCCGGCCTGGAACCCGGCCTACGGCCCCGTGCAGCGACAGGCGCTCGACGCCCTGATCGCCCAGAGCGACGTGCTCTCGCTGCACGTGCCGCTCACCGATCAGACCCGCGACCTGATCGACGCGGCGGCGCTGGCCCGGATGCCCGAGGGCGCGATCCTGATCAACGCGGCCCGGGGCGGCGTGGTGGACGAGGCCGCCGTGGCGGAAGCCCTGCGGTCGGGGCATCTCGGCGGCGCGGCGCTGGACGTGTTCGACCAGGAACCCCTCGACGCGGCGGCGGGCGCCCTCTTCGCGGACGTGTCGAACCTGATCCTGACCCCGCACATCGCCGGGGTGACGCAGGAATCGAACGTGCGGGTCTCCGCCGTCACGGCGCAGTCCGTCCGCCGCCATCTCATGGAGCGCTGAACCGTGCCGAACCTCACTCTGTCGGAGGCGGAGGCCCTCGCCGAGGCGGCTCTGATCCGCTGCGGCACGGCCGAGGCCGCGGCGCGGAGCGTCGCCCGGGCGCTGGTCGGCGCCGAGGCGGACGGGCTCAAGGGCCACGGCCTGTCGCGGGTGGCACCCTACGGCGCGCAGGTGCGCACCGGAAAGGTCGTGGGCGACGCGGTCCCGCGGGCGGAGCGCCCGCGGCCCGGCCTGCTCGCAGTCGACGCCGCACACGGCTTCGCCTATCCGGCCCTCGATCTCGCCCTGGAGGCGCTGCCCGGCCTCGCCCGGCAGCAGGGCGTTGCGGCAGCCGGTATCCGCCGGTCGCACCATTGCGGCGCGGCCGGACGCCCGGCCGAGGCCCTGGCCGAGCAGGGCTGCGTCGCGCTGCTCTTCGCCAACACGCCCGCCGCGATGGCCCCCTGGGGCGGGCGTCAGGCAGTGTTCGGCACCAACCCGCTGGCCTTCGCCTGCCCGCTGCCGGGCCGCGCGCCGATCGTGGTCGACCTCGCCCTGTCGAAGGTGGCCCGCGCCAACATCGTCGGGGCGGCCAAGCGCGGCGAACCGATCCCCGAGGACTGGGCCCTCGACGCGGAGGGACGCCCGACGACCGATGCCAAGACGGCGCTCGGCGGCACGATGGCGCCGCTGGGCGAGGCGAAGGGCACGGCGCTCGCCCTGATGGTCGAGCTGCTCGCCGCCGGTCTCGTCGGCGCGCGCTTCGCCGGCGAAGCCTCCTCGTTCCTCGACGCCGTGGGCGACCCACCGGGGACCGGGCAGCTGATCCTCGCCCTCGACGCGTCGGCGCTCAGCCCGGACGCGCCGGAGCGCTTCGCGACGCTGGCCGGCGCAATTGAAACGCAGGACGGCGCCCGCCTCCCGGGCAGCCGCCGTCTGGCGCTGCGCCGCCGCGCCGCCGAGGCGGGGCTCGATGTGGCCGAAGCCCTCGTCGCCGAGATCAGAGCGCTGTGACGCGGATCGCCTGTGCGGAGGAAAACCCTGCGATTGCTCCTGTCGGCGGAGCCACGTAAGCGAGAGGAGGGAGAGGTGCTGGACACATCCTTCGACGCTCTACCCACGGATGGGGCTCTGCGTCGTCACGCGATGGAACGGTCAGGCGAGGGGCAGGCAGGTTCGGGACGCGCCGGCACGGTCGGCTTCCGGCCGCTCTACCGACAGGTCTACGATACGCTGCTGAGACGCCTGGCCGATGCGGTCTGGCAGCCCGGCCAGATCCTGCCGAGCGAGGGACAGCTCGCCCTCGAGCTGGGGGTCAGCCAGGGGACGGTGCGCAAGGCCCTCGACGCGCTCACCGCCGACAGCCTGCTGGTGCGCCGCCAGGGCCGCGGGACCTTCGTGGCCGATCATGACGACAAGCAGAGCGTCTTCCGCTTCCTGAAGCTGCGGCCGGACGGCGATGGCACCGGTATGCCCACGAGCCGGGTCACGGGGATCGCGGAGGCGGCCGCCAGCGCCGACGAGCGCGGGCGCCTCGACCTCGTGCGATCGGCCCGGGTCGTCCGGATCGAGCGCGTGCGCGCCGTCGACGCCAAGCTGTGCGTGGTCGAGACGATCAGCGTACCCGCGGGCCTGTTCCCGGGGATCGCCCAGCTCGAGCTGCCGAACACCCTCTACAGCCTCTACGCCACCCGCTACGGCATCACGATCGCTACCGCCAACGAACGCCTGAAGGCTGTGGCGATCGGGCTCGGCGAGGCGGAGTTGCTTCAGGTGCCCGCCGGGACCCCCGCCCTCGAGATCGACCGCGTCGCCATCGATCTCGAGGAACGGCCGGTCGAGTGGCGCCTCTCGACCTGCCTGACGCAGGACATCCACTACCTCTCGGTCCTTCGCTGACCGGGGTCTCCTCTGAGGCGTCGCCCCGCGTTCGAGGATGGCGCGCGCCGAAACGGAACGCCGCTGCGACCGCCTGAACGAGGAGCGCGCGATGACCGATCGCGGAAAACGGGACTTCATGCGGCTGACCGCGCTCGGCGCTCTCGCCGCCGTTGGGGACGTGCCGCACGCACGGGCGGGCGACACCGCGACGCTGCCCTTCGGCAGCGGCGATCGGCGGCTCATCGCCAATCCGGGCAAAAGGCCGCTCCTGCAGATGACCGCCCGCCGCAGCTGGAGACACCGTTCGCGGTCTTCGACGAAGGCGCGATCACGCCCAACGACGCCTTCTTCGTCCGCGACCACCTCGCCGACATCCCGACCGAGATCGACCCGCGGGCCTTCTGGGACGCCGAGGTCGCCAGGATGATCAAGGTCTACCGGGCGTCGATCGCCGAGGGGCAGGCCAGGGCTATCGCCGCCGATCTCGGCGCGGCCTACTGAGCGCCGAGACCGAGCAGGAGGCCGCGCGATGATCGCCAAAACTGTCGTGCCGGATCAGCCCGGGGCCGCGCCGACGAGGCCGCGGCGGGCGTCCGCCTGGGCCGGGACAGCCGGCACTCTGCTCCCGGGCCTGCTCCTGTGCCTGGGTATCACCGCAGTGGCACAGGGTCTGCAGGCCGGCGAGGAGCACCTGACCGGCCATCCCTACGTCGAGGCCCTCGTGCTAGCCATCCTCATCGGCACGGCCGTGCGGACCGTTTGGGTGCCGGGCGCGCGCTTCAAGGCCGGGATCGCCTTCTCGGCCAAGCAGGTACTGGAAGTGGCCGTCACGCTGCTCGGCGCCGCGGTGAGCCTCGGGGCCATCGTCGCCTCGGGTCCGGCGCTGCTGGCCGGCATCGTCGGGGCGGTGGCGCTGACCATCCTGGCGAGCAGCGCCCTCTGCCGTGCCCTGGGGCTGCCGGTGCGCATGGCGCTGCTGATCGCCTGCGGGAACGCAATCTGCGGCAACTCGGCGATCGCGGCGGTGGCGCCGGTAATCGGGGCGGACAGCCGGGACGTGGCGGCCGCCATCGCCTTCACGGCCGTGCTGGGCGTGCTGATGGTACTGGGCCTGCCCCTGTTCGTGCCGCTCGTCGGCTTCAGCGAGCATCAGTACGGTGTGCTGGCGGGCCTGACCGTCTACGCGGTGCCGCAGGTGCTGGCCGCGACCGTCCCGGTGGGCCCGCTCGCCACGCAGGTGGGCACGCTGGTCAAGCTGGTTCGGGTGCTGATGCTCGGGCCGGTGGTGCTGGCCCTCTCGCTCCTCGCCCCGCGCCTGCCGGCGGCGGGAGCCAAAGCCGCTCCGGGGAGCTCACCGAGCCGGCTCGGCTTCTTCAAGCTCGTTCCGTGGTTCATCCTCGGTTTCCTGGCCCTGGCGAGCCTGCGCTCGCTCGGGCTGATCCCGGACGCCTGGATCGCGCCGATCTCCCGCCTCGCCGGCTTCCTTACGATCGTGTCGATGGCCGCGCTCGGCCTCGGGGTGGATGTGCGTATGCTGGCACAGGTCGGCGGTCGGGTAACGATGGCGGTCACCGCCTCTCTCCTCGTACTGCTGATCACTGCCATCTTGCTCATCCGCGGCCTTGGGCTCGGCTGAGCGGGGCGCCGGTGCGGTTGCTCTCTCGTGCCGTCATTGAGGCGGGAAGGTTTGCAATAGGTTCTCGATCCCGTTTTCAAGGACGTCTGCTTCCTAGACCGGATCGTATCTGGCCTCGTGTCAGCAATGAGCGCTTAGTCGAAGGCCCGGTTCAGGGCCGAACACCGAAGGGAACTCGGGGAACACCTCGACCGCTCCTGGGCCGAGAAACCACAATCTGTAAAAGGATTTGACGGGAGCGGGCGATCGGGATCGAACCGATAACATTCAGCTTGGGAAGCTGAGGTAAGCTGTTGGAATCTTCGTGTGGTGTTCCCCGAGCCCCATTGACTACATCAGCCTAGCGCTAACAGCGACACTGCGGAGCCGTCGTTCTGCTGTGCGCCCATACGGGTCCCATGGAGGTGGTGAACCACTTCCACAGAGCGGACATGCCCTGATGGGATGTGAGGGCGCAGCCGGATGAACATTACGAGTGTTCCGCCGGAGAGGTGCCTCGTGACCACGATACACGTTCACCTTCGAACTTCGCGTTGTTTTCACTCCGGCAGACCAGCGCTCCCCAAGGCCTCGGCATAGACCTTCGCCATACTGGCGAGAGGCATCGGGATGCGAGCGAAGAACGTGCTCACGGTCAGGTCCGGCTCGATGTGCAGCAGCTCGCCGGCGATGGTACGGGCTCGCTCGACCTCGCCGAGCCTGACCAGTGCGACGGCTAGGACGCGCAGGGCCACTGCAAACCGTGCATTCTGCGCCAGCGCCTGCTCGGCCAAGCGCATCGCTTCCGGATAATCCTCGTCGATGATTGCGGCGAGTGCCAAAACGCCAGCCGTAAGCCAGCCGTGTGGGTCGCGCGGGTTGAGCGCCTGCGCGCGCAGCACCATCGCGCGCCCTTCGCGGACATTGCCGCACATCGTCTCGATCCAGCCCGTCAGCGTCAATGCCATCGCTGAGTTCGGGTTGATGAGCAGCGAGCGACGGAAGATCGTGCGTGCCCGCTCACGTTCGGTGCCAGCCATGTTCCAGAGGGCAAAGGCCGCCATCCAGAGCACCTGGGCATCCTCCGGGGCGATCTCGATCGCGCGCCACGCAGCGCTGACGGCCTCTCGGCGGTCGGCCTCCGTCTGATACGCCCACCCCTGAAAATGGCACTGCGCGCGCGTGTAGGCGGCAGCCGCCAGGGCATGGGCGTAGTGGGGGTCCAAGGCGAGCGCTTGCTGGAGATGATCCAGCGCCGAAATCATGCTCGCCGCAGTGAACTCACCCAGCTGCGCGTAGGCGCGCAGGACATGGTCGTAGGCGTCGGGAGGGGTAGGAGTCTCCTGCTGGATGCGGCGGATCTCCGCGCGCTGGAGCGTAGGCTCAATGACGGCAGCGACCCTCTCGGCCACCCGATCCTGCAGGTCGAACACATCCTGCAGGTCACCATCGAAGCGCTCAGACCAGAGATAGGCGCCCGAGGCCGTATCCACGAGCTGGCCGGTGATGCGCAGCCGCCCGGCCCCGCGGCGCACGCTGCCCTCGAGCACGTAGCCGACTCCGAGCTCCTGCCCGATCCGGCGCACGTCGGCTGTCCCGCCCTGGTAGGTGAAGGAAGAATTACGCGCGATGACGAACAAGCCGCTGCTGCGGGATAGGGCCGTGATGATCTCCTCGGCCATGCCTTCGCCGAAGTAAGTCTGCGCCGGGTCGCCGCTGAGATTCGTGAACGGTAGAACGGCCAGCGCAGGCAGCCGGGAGGGACGACGCCCAGCGAAGGGCGCAGCCGCGCTCCTCTCTGCAGCGCCATCCTCGCCTTCGATGACGTTGACCCGCGCAACGAACCGGACTCCCTTTCTCGGAAGGGTCCGGATCAGCCGCTGCGCTGCACCGGTATCGCCGACTGCCACGCGGGCGGCGTTGATGCGGCTGCTCAAGGTCGCTTCGGACACGATGCGGCCGTGCCAGACGGCATTCAGCAAATCGTCGCGGCTGACCACCCGGTCGCGCGCCTCGATCAGGAACTTCAGTACGTCGAAGACCTGCGGCTCGACCGCCACGAGGCCTTCGCCCTCACGCAATTCACGGCGGGCGACATCGAGACTGAAGGACCCGAATTGGTAGATCACGGGAGGGCCGTATGCTGGTTGCGGCTCCCTAGCACAACGGCCTCCGACGCAGAAATCATGGCGATCTCCAGATTCTCTCCAGGGCTTCTCAAAGCGCGGCCGTCGGGACCGACGCATACAGGCCGTGCTCTTTCGACGAAGGGACCTTTCCCATGTCCGACGCCCCCGATAATCCACACCGTCGCCTTCTGCTCGGCGCAGCGCTCGGTGCCGTGACCACCGCTGGGTTCGGTCGCCACAATCTCGCGCTCGCTCAGACAGCGCTCGATCCGGTCACGCCCGCGAGCTTCGGCCCCGTGAAGCAGATCGAGGCCGGCGGGCTCGATGTCGGTTACGTCGAGGCGGGGCCGATTGCGGGTCCCGTGGTCATCCTCCTGCACGGGTGGCCCTACGACATCCATAGTTTCACCGAGGTCGTCCCGGTGCTGACGGCGGCGGGCTACCGGGTCGTCGTGCCCTACCTGCGCGGCTACGGCACGACCCGATTCCTTGCCAAAGAGACCGTGCGCAACGGTCAGCAGGCGGCGCTCGCCACCGACGTCGTCGCGCTGATGGATGCCCTGAAGATCGACCGAGCCGTCCTTGCCGGCTTCGACTGGGGCGCGCGCACAGCCTGCATCGTCGCAGCACTCTGGCCAGAGCGCTGCAGGGCTCTCGTCTCCGTGAGCGGTTACCTCATCGGCAACCAGGAGGTGGGCAAGATGCCGTTGCCGCCGCGTGCCGAGCTTTCCTGGTGGTACCAATTCTACTTCGCGACGAGCCGGGGCCGGGCGGGATACGAAGCCAACCGGAAGGAGTTTGCCCGCCTGATCTGGCAGACCGCCTCGCCCAGATGGGCGTTCGACGACGCGACCTTCGCGCGAAGCGCGCCAGCCTTTGACAATCCCGACCATGTCAGCATCGTCGTGCATAACTATCGCTGGCGTCTCGGTCTGGCCGACGGTGAGCGCCAGTACGACGCACTGGAGGCTCGGCTCGCCCAGGCACCGGTCATTGGCGTGCCGACGATCACGATGGAAGGGGATGCGAACGGCGCTCCTCATCCCGAGCCTGCCGCTTACGCCAGGAAGTTCACGGGTCGCTACGCCCATCGGCTGGTCACGGGGGGCATCGGCCACAATCTGCCGCAGGAGGCGCCCCGGGATTTCGCGCAGGCCGTCATTGATGTCGCCACCGCGTGAGCCTTTCGTCCGCACAGACGAGGTTGCTATGTCCGATCGCCGCGCGATCCTTCAGACGCTCGCCGTCGCCCTTGCCGCGGCGGCTGTCCTGCCCGCCATCGGAGCCGGCGCATCGGCCGCGCCCGAATTCGTCGGCCTGGACGACTGGCTCAACGCCCCGGCACCACTGACCCTGGTAGGGCTGCGCGGCCGAGTCGTCCTGGTCGATTTCTGGACCTACTCCTGCATCAATTGCCGGCGGACGGTCCCCTATCTCAATCGCTGGCAGGCCGAGTACGGGACGCAGGGCCTGCAGGTCGTCGGCATTCACACGCCGGAGTTCGGCTTCGAGCGCGCCCGTACCAACGTCGCGGATGCGGTGCGCAGACTCGGCATCCGCTTCCCCGTCGGCCAGGACAATCGCAGCCAGACGTGGGCGGCGTGGGGCAATCGTGCTTGGCCCACCTTCTATCTGCTGGATCGAAATGGCCGGATCGTGCTGCAGCGTGAAGGTGAAGGCCATGCGCACGAAATGGAAAGCGCGATCCGGGCCTTGCTCGGCTTGCCGCCCGCGGTGGCGACGACGGGCGACGATCCCGACCTTGCGCCGATAGCGACGCCGGAGATCTACTTCGGCGCCCTGCACCCGACGCCTCAGGACCGTGTTCAGCGTCCGCGGCAAGGCGAGACGACGTATACGTTGCCCACCGCCGGACCGCCGAACGGAGTCTACCAGCTCGACGGCACCTGGGCTCGGGAGGGCGAAGCTCTAGTGTTGCGCTCGCAGCGAGGACGTCTACGCGTACGCTTCTCGGCTGCCAAGCTTCACATGGTGGCCTCAGCCCCAACCGTCGCCACGATACGGGTAGCGGTGGATCGCGGTCCCGATCAGGCCGTCACGATAGAATTGCCCACGCTCTACACGCTCTTTGACGGCACGACCTACACCGAGCACGAACTTGTTCTCGAAGCCGAAACGCCTGGTCTGTCCCTCTATAGCGCCACCTTTGGTTGATCCGGGAGGATGTGATGCGTTGGACTCCCCTGTGGTTGGCCTGCCTGATCACCGTGATGGGACTGGGCGGCATCGCCGCCTCGCAGATGGAGGCGAAAGGCAGTGAGACCTCGCCGATCTTTGGTGTCGCGCTGCCGGCAGGTTATCGGGAGTGGCAGCTCGTCGGCGTGGCCCAGGAGACGGGAGCGCTCGACGAATTACGGGCGATCGTCGGCAATCCGACCGCCATACGAGCCTACCGGGCCGGCACGCTGCCCTTCCCCGATGGCACGACCCTCGTGAAGCTCGCTTGGCAGCATGTGCAATCGTCCGAGTTCGAACCGGCCTTCGTGCCCGGCGCGGCCACAACGGTCCAGGTCATGGTCAAGGACGCCAAGCGTTTCGCCGCGACCGGCGGTTGGGGCTTCGGTCGCTTCGTGGATGGCAAGCCCGTCGACGAGGCGCAGCACCAGACGTGCTTCGCCTGCCACGAGGCACGTGTGAAGGGTCATGACTTCGTCTTCACCCGCTATGCCCGATGACGGTTCGACGCCCTGTGCTGCATTGCCCGTGCGTTTACGCTAGTCGCGGGTGATGCCTGCATTCCGAACCGGTACTTGGCTTCTCGCGCCCGCGGTCGGAGCGGTCGCCGGGCTGCTCTACGGCCTCGTCTTCGAGGTCGATGTGCTCGTCTCCGCCGTGCGCGGTGCGTTCATCGCGGCGCCCGTCCTCCTCTACGAGCGCGGTCTCCTGCTCCGACGCTGGCGCGATCTGATCCGCCGGGCCGCCACGCCGATCTTCGCCGTCGCGACCGTAGCAACCTACATCGGGATGATCATCCTCGGTAACGCGATCGCCGGCACGATCCTGCATCATGGCTTCGGCTACATGGCGAATGCCCAGGTCGCGATGAGGATGTCGGAGACGGGGTTTGCCTACGCCCTCGCCATCTCCGCCCTCGCCACCTTCGTGTTTCGTGTCCGTGACCTGATGGGGCCGCGGGTCTTCGCGAGTCTTCTCGTCGGGCGCTACCACCGGCCGATCATGGAGGAGCGCATCTTCCTCTTTCTGGACGTGGCGGGATCGACGCGCTTTGCGGAGCAACATGGCGACCTTGCCGCCCAGCGATGGCTCGGCGCGATCTTCAACGCCCTCGCCCTTCCGGTGCAACGCTCCCGTGGCTCCATCGACGACTACGTCGGAGACATGGCTCTCGTGAGTTGGTCGATGGAACAAGGATTGCCAAACGCGGCGTGTCTGCGCTGCGCTTTCGATTTCTTCCGCGTGATCGAGGCGGACGCTGAGCGCTGGAGAACGCGCTTCGGCGAAGTTCCGGCCTTCCGAGCCGCGTTCCACTGCGGTCAGGTCGTGACGGCCGAAATCGGGCTCGAACGGCGCAAGATCGCCTACTTCGGAGACGCGCTCAACACGACGAGCCGGTTGGAAGGGCTGGCCAAGGAACTTGGCGAGACTGTCGTGATCTCCGGCGATCTACTCGACCGCCTCGGCAAGATGCCGAGCGACATCCTGATGACAGAGTTGGGCGTCCGCACCATCCGGGGTCGCAACGAGCCGCTGCGGATCGCAGCTGCCAAAGGTTAGGTCAGGCGGAGCGTCACACGGCGCATTTCGATTGCTGCAACCGGCCCGCAATCATCGGAATCCCGAAGCGAACCGGCCGCAACCGGTCAAAAACAGCCGGCCGCTTCGCGCCCATTCCGGTCGTGCGATGATGGAGAGCTGCGTTTCCAGAGCGGACATCGGAGCTTGCGTTTCCGCCGGATCGGCCTGCAACTCCTCTCGCCGTCAGCGAGCTTCCAAAACCGCGCGGCCGTTCGGCGTGTCCGGTCCCTCTTCGACGGTGAGGGGACGGGAGCGGATTGCAGAATCTCGATACGATCACAGGCCTAAGGGGGCGACGCGCTGCCCTGGGTGCTCTCCCATGGAATTCAAGGGACGAGAAGCCCGGGCCTCGTCCGCAAGCTCAGCAGATCCTTGCGGAATTTGGCATCGAGGCGCTGCATGAAGTGTTCGGCGCAGCACATGTGGTCGTGCATCTCGCGCCGGACGGACTCGGCGTCCTCGGCGCGGAAGGCCCTCAGGAGGGCGCGGTGGCTGGCGAGATTGTGGGCGCCGAAGGCCTCGTGCTCGGTGAGACTGTCGCTGCGAAACTCCACCATGTCCCGCAGCAGGCTGTTCAGGAACCGGCACATGAAGGCGAGGAGCGGGTTGTCGCTCGCGTCGCACAGGATGTCGTGAAAATCGACCTCGACCATCCGGCCGAGGCTGCGGTGGTCGGCGGCGCTCGCGGCCTCGCAGGCGGCGATGTTGTCCTCCAGGCGGCGGAACTCCGGCTCTCCGATGCGGCCGACCACGCTGACGCCGAGCGTCACTTCGAGGCTGCGGCGCAGGGCATAGACCTGGGTGAAGTCGAGCTCCTGAAAATGCAGGAACCGGCGCAGCTGCTGCGCGACGGCGTCCACCGAGATCGGGCGGATCTCCGGGCCGCCATTGGGGCCGGACTGCATGGAGACCAGCCCTTGGACCTCGAGGGACTTGAGGGCCTCGCGGATCGTGCCCTTGGCGCAGCCGTAATGCTGCATCAGGGCACGCTCGTTCGGCAGGCGGTCGCCGGGCGCCAGACGCTCTCGGGCGATTCGGTTGCAGAGATCCTCCGCGATCTGGTCCGACAACTTGATCCGCCGCATCGGCACGGGCGGGCCGTCCGCCTCCCGCGTCCTCATCGGGGCGGCCAGGCCACGTCGGCATCGAGGGGGAAGATCGGGCGGGCGAGTTTAACGAACGGGAACAGCGCGTAATCGGAACTGGTGACGCCCCGGCTCGCGCATTCCACCACCGCCCGGGCGATGGGCTCGAACACCGGCCGGCAATACATCCTCGACTTCAGGATCAGCACACTGGCCGCGGCCGGGTCGAGGCCCAGCCCCGTGAACACGCCAAGGTCCCAGGGCTCGTGCGGCTCCTCCGTGACGAAGATATGGGCGGCCCCCGTGTCGAGCACCGCCGCCCGGCCCATGCGGCACCGCTGACCTGTGTAGGTCGGGCCGGTGATGATGTACTCGCCGTCGCCCACGGCCGTCACCGTGCCCGCGAGGGCAAGGGGAACTTGGCGTCGGAAGCCCGGCAGGGCCACGCGGTTGCCGAGACCGAGTTCGACCCTGGCGCCGACGCCCGCCGCGTGCAGGGCTGCGACGGCCTCCGGATCGCAGATCGGGCCGGTAAGAATGCCGTCCAGCCCCGCTTCCAGGGCGGCGGCGAGCACATCCATGACATCGCAGGTGCCGCCCGACATGCAGTTGTCGCCATGGTCGAGAAGGAGCACGGGACCGTCGCCGGGCCCGGACAGCGCGGCCTGCGCCGCCGCGATGGACGTGCCGAGTGGCGCTTCCGTGTAGAGGAAATCCTCGCGGGCGTTCCAGAGCTCGGCCGCGAGGTCGCGGGCCGCGGCATCGGCGGCGTCCTGTGTCTCCGCCGTGACCGTGACGGAAACGCCGGTCTCGGAGAGGTCGGCCAGGGAGAAGCCGCCGAAGATCGTCGCGGCCAGGACGCCTGGGCGTGCCTCCGCCGCCCGGGCGGCGGAGACGGCCGCCCGCATCGGGCCGGGGACGCGGGTGTCCATGCGCAGGGTGTGGGCGAGCATCGGCGGATGGACCCAGGCCCGGCGCGGCGCCAAACCCTCGTCGAGCATGCGCCCGACGATGCCGGCCACGAGGGCGCCCGTTTCGGCCATGTCGACGTGAGGGTAGGTCTTGAAGCCGGCGATGGCGTCGCAGTTCGCCACCATGCGGCCGGTGATGTTGCCGTGGAGGTCGAGGGCGACACCCAGGGGCACGCCGGGCGCCAGAGCGCGGACGCGGGCCAGGAGTTCGCCCTCGCCGTCATCGTGGCTCTCCGTCACCATCGCCCCGTGCAGATCGAGGAGGATGGCGTCGCAGCCGGGGCGGACCGCGTCGAGGATCGCCGCGCACAACGTCTCGAAGGCCTCGTCCGCCACCTGCCCGCTCGGGTTGGCATGGGCCGAGACCGGCACCGCGACGGTGGCGCCGCGCGCCTCGGCGAACCGGATGAAGGCGCCGAGCGCCGTGGTGCTATCGCGTCCCGCCCCCAGGGCCGCCGCGCCCCAGAGCGGGTTGAACGCACCAAGCGGCGTCGCCAGGGGCGAGAAGGTGTTGGTCTCGTGGTTCATCCGGGCGGTGACGATACGCATGGGACGCGCCTTGTTCAGGATCGGGGATCAGGCTGCGGGCGTGCTCACGCAGCCTTGACGCCGAGGAAGCGGTCGCGCGCCGCCTCGTCGGCGACGAAATCGGCATTGGCGGCCGCGTAGGCGACGCGACCGAGTTCGAGGATGTAGTGGCGATCCGCGAGGCTCGTGCAGACCGCGAGGTTCTGCTCCACCAGGAGGATCGGGACCCCGGCATCCCGGATGGCCCGGATCTGGGTCACGATCTCCTCGACGATGACGGGCGCGAGGCCCTCCACCGGCTCGTCGAGCATGAGGAGCTTCGGCCCGGACAGGAGGGCACGGGCGATCGACAGCATCTGCTGCTCGCCCCCCGAGAGCTGGGCACCCCCGTTGCGGCGGCGCTCGTACAGGCGCGGGAACATCCGGAAGATGTCCGGCAGGGCCCAGGGCGATCCCTTGCGCACGGCGATGCCCAGATTTTCCTCGACGCTGAGCAGGCTGAAGATGCCGCGATCCTCCGGCACGAGGGTGAGGCCGGTCCGGGCGATGCGATGGGCGGGCCAGTCCGTCACATCGGTGCCGCGGAAGCGCACGTGGCCGCCGCGCGGAGCGAGTAGGCCGCCAATCGCTTTCAGCGTCGAGGTCTTGCCGGCGCCGTTGCGGCCGAGCAGGCAGACGATCTCGCCGTCCTGCACCTCCAGGCTGACGCCCTGGAGGATGTGGCTCTTGCCGTAGAAGCCCTGGACCCGGTCCAGGCTGAGGGCGACCCGGCCGCTCACGAGGCGTGTGCCCGGGCAGGCATCAGGTCGCCGGTGATCATGTTGCCGAGATAGGCCCGCCGCACCTCCGGATCGTCGCGGACCTTCGCAGGCGGCCCCTCCACCAGCACGCGGCCGGCGCGCATCACCGTCACGGTGTCGGAGATGTTCATGACGATGCCCATGTTGTGCTCGATGAAGAGGACGGTGTGGTCGCGCCCGAGGTCGCGGATCAGCGCCGTCATCGCGGCGATGTCGTCGATACCCATGCCGGAGGTTGGCTCGTCGAGGAGGATGACCTTCGGGGCCGCCGCCATCGCCATTCCGACTTCGAGGCGCCGCTGCTGGCCATGCGAGAGCTCGCCGGCGGCGCGCAGGGCTACCCGGACCAGATCGAGGCGCTCCAGCATCGCCTCCGCCATGGCCAGCGCCGGCCGGTTCGCCTCGGTCCGGCGCCAGGGGGCGAGGGCCTGCCAGGGCGTCTTGCCCTGCGCGGCCAGCCGCAGGTTCTCGCGCACGCTCAAGGTGGGGAACAGGCTGGTGACCTGGAAGGAGCGGGCGAGGCCGAGGCGCACGCGCTCGTGGTCGGCGCTGCGGGTGATGTCCCGTCCGGCCAGGGCGATGCGCCCGGCCGAGGGGGCGATCCGCCCGGTCAGCGCGTGGAACAGGGTGGTCTTGCCGGCGCCGTTCGGGCCGATGATCGAGTGGACGCTGTTCTCGGCGATGCGCAGAGTGACGTCCTGCAGGGCGACGAAGCTGCCGTAGCGGACGCCCAGCCCCTCGGTGACGAGGATCGGCGCGCTCATCGGGCGACCTCCGGGGCGCGGGCGCCCTCCGCCACAGGAGCGACCTCGGGATCGGCCACCACCGGCCGGTCGGGAGCGGGGTCGCCGGGCGGCGGCGTCCGCGTCACGAGGGCGACGGCGCGCTCGATGAGACCCCAGAGGCCCCGCTGCATGAAAAGGGTGATGACGATGAGGAGGAGCCCGAGGAGCAGGAGCCAGCGCGGCCAGATGGCCGAGAGGGCGTCCGCGGCGAGGAGGTAGGCCCCGGCCCCGAGGAGTGAGGCGAACAGATTCGCGCTGCCGCCGATGATCGTCATGATCAGCAGCGTCTCGCTCGTGTGATAGTCGATGTTCGAGAGCGGCGCGACGCCGATCAGCATGGCGTGCAGCGCACCTGCGAAGGCCGTGACCGCCCCGGAGATCGCGAAGGCGGCGACCTTGAAGGCGCGCACCGGATAGCCGATCGCCCCGGCGCGGCCCTCGTTGTCGCGAATGGCCAGCAAGGTGCGACCGAAGGTCGATAGCGCGACCCGCTGCAGGGCGGCAAAGACCACGAGGAAAAGCACGGCCACGAAGGCGTAGTAGGTCCAGGGATCGGCCAGCTCCGTGCCGGCGACGCGCGGACGCGGGATGTCGAGGAGACCGTTGTCGCCGCCGGTGATGCCGCTGAAGGTGTAGGCCAGGAAGTAGAACATCTGCGAGAAGGCCAGGGTCAGCATCACGAAGTAGACGCCTTGGCGCCGGATCGAGACCCAGCCCACGACGGCCGCCACGAGGGCGCCCAGGGCCAGCGACAGCAGCAGCATGACGGGGGCGGGCAGGCCGGCGCGGATGAGTCCGAGACCGGCGACATAGCTGCCCAGGCCGAAAAAGATGCCCTGGCCGAAGGAAAGCAGGCCGGTGTAGCCCAGCAGCAGGTTGCAGGCTGCGACGGCCAGTCCGAAGATCAGGATCTCGCAGGCCAGCGTGCCGGAGCGCATGGCGAGCGGCAGGATCAGCACGGCGGCGACCGCGAGGCCGAACTGCACGAGGGGCCGGTCGAGGAAGGAAATCATCGCGGGATCCTCCTCACGCCCGGCCGAACAGGCCGCGGGGCATCGCCATGATGATGGCGGCCATGCCGAGATAGATGACGAGGCGGGCTCCTTCCGGCCACAGGGTGGTCATCAGGCTCTGTGTGACGCCGACCAGGATGCCCGCCGCGAGCGCCCCGACGTACCTGCCCATGCCGCCGATCACCACCACGACGAAGGCGATGCCCAGCGCCTCGACGCCCATGAACGGCTCGACGCCGCGGATGGGGGCGGCGAGCGCCCCGGCCAGTCCCGCCAGCCCGGCCCCAAGCGCGAAGACGGCGGTGTTGATGCGCAGGGTGTCGTAGCCGAGCAGCGCCATGTTCGAGGGCGATTCCGACCCGGCCCGCACGATGGCGCCGAGGCGCGTCCGATCGAGGAGCCACCACAGGCCCGCGGCCAGGATCGCCGTGAAGCCGATCACGAAGAGCCGGTACTCAGGGTAGATGAAGTCCCCGAGGATCAGCACGCCGCTGAGGTCCTCTGGCGGGGCGACGTTCCCGCCGATGGGTCCCCAGACGATGATGACGAGTTCCTGCACCACCAGGGCGAGCCCGACGGTGACGAGGATGTGGAAGGTGTGGGGCAGCTTGTAGACCCGCCGCAGCAGCAGCCGCTCGGTCAGGGCCGCAAGCCCCGCGACGACGAGGGCGGCCAGCGGCATCGCAACCCAGAAGCTCAGGCCCCGTTCGACGCCCTCGTAGGCGAGATAGGCCCCAAGAAGGTAGAACGCCCCGTGAGCGAAGTTCACGAACTGCAGCAACCCGAAGATGATGCTCAGGCCCACCGCCAGGAGGAAGTAGAGCATCCCGAGCCCGACGCCGTTCAGGATCTGGAACAGGTAGGTCACATCATCTCCCGGGCAGGGTGCGCATCGCGTCGGTCGCTCCGGCGGTTTCCTCGTCCGCCGGAGGTCGGGAACGCGCCATTCACGCCATCTTGCAGCCGGCCGCCTCTGGCGAGAGGAACGATTTGCCGGAGTGGACGACGTCGGCGTAGTCGTCTTTGTCCTTCATGGCCGACTTCGCCTTGCCCTTGAGCAGGTAGTAATCCTTGATGACTTGATGGTCCGCGGCGCGGATCTCCTCCTCGCCGGTCAGGCCGGAATAGCGCATCCCTTCGAGGGCCTTGATCACGGCGGGGCCATCGGCGCTGCCGGCCTTCGTGGCCGCGTCGAGAAGCAGCTTGGTGATCTGGTACGAGCCGGCGAAGGAGTAGTTCGGCGTCATCTTCGCGGTCTCCCGGACCTTGGCCACCAGGGCCTTGTTCAGGGGCGAGTCGATCACGTGCCAGTACTGCGCGCCGAAATGGACGCCCTCGCAGAGGTCGGCGCCCAGCGCCTCGAACTGCTCCAGGCCCGAGGCCCAGGCGAGCACGATGGTCATGCGCTTCTTGAGGCCGAAGCTGACGGCCTGGCGCAAGGCATCCGAGGATTGCGAGCCGAAGTTGAGGAGCAGCAGGACATCGGGCTTGGCCGCGATGGCGTTGGTCAGGTAGCCGCTGAACTCCTTCTCGGCCAGCGAGTGGTAGCTGTTGCCGACATGCTCGATCTCCTTTTCCTTGAAGACTGCCTTGGCGGCGTTGAGGAGACCTTCGCCGAACACGTATTGCGGGGTGATCGTGTACCAGCGCCTGGCCTGAGGCATCTGCGCGATCAGGGGGCGCACCGTCTGCGCGATGGCGCCGAAGGTCGGCACCGTCCAGCGGAAGGTGCCGCGATTGCAGTCCGTTCCGGTGATCTCGTCGGCGCCGGCCGTGGTGATGAAGACGCTGTCGGCCTTCGCCGCCTCCTTGCCCATCACCAGGGCTTCGGAGGAGAGGATGCCGCCGGCGAAGAGCCGCGCGCCCTGCGCCATCGCCTCCTGCATCTTGCGGGCAGCCGGAGCAGGTTTGCCCTCGGTGTCGATGTCCATGACCGTGATCATACGGCCTAGGACGGTGCCGGCCTCCCGTGCCGCGAAGGCGGCTCCAAGTGAGGCGTATTTGCCGTTGGCCGCGAAGGCCCCGGAGATTGGCAGCGGCGCGCCAATGACGAGGGGGCCATCGGCGGCGAAGGCGCCGCGCTGGAAACCGGATAGGGGGAGCCCGGACGCTCCCAGGGCGCCCACCAGCGAGGCTTTCAGGAATTGACGACGATCCTGCATTCCACCGTTCCTCGCCCGCGACAAAAGCATACTAATCGAACTATTCGCATAGAAGGAGAAACCGTCGCGACCGTCAAATGCTGCACTGCGTGGTGATCTTTTGCACCGCACGCGCCCAAATGCGCGGCAAACGCCCGGATTTTTATCGAACTGGGCGCAAGACGCGGCATGCGCCTGTCGGACGCCCCGGCGCATGCCGAGGACGGTCCACACACGCCGATCCAACGTGCCGCTCTCTAGGCATGCCGCCTCGCGCGATTTTCGAGAAGAGTCTGTCTGCTGTTCCGGCGGCTCGTCTCCGAACCGGACAGGCGGCTTTCCGCCTAACTTCGTCATGCCGGATTGCCATCGCGTGCAGAACCGGACGTTCGGCTTCGCGCCCATATCGGCCATTCAGCGGCCTTCGTCCGCGTCTTCGAAGCGGACATATCTAGCTGTCGACGACCGCCCTCGGCGTCCTCCAGCCGGAGCACCAATCGGGTGACGCAAGAGCTGGCAGCGGCGGCGCACACGACGCGGCTCGGTGAGAAGCGGCGGGCCGGGTTCGGAGCGGTATTCTGTCGTCTGCTCCTGCTTCTCTTTGGGGAGGCTCGGCGTTGCGTCGAACCACACCCCGAAGTTCCAAGATCGATATGCGTTCGAGGTGTTCGTTTGCCGTAAACCAGCAACCCGTTGTCGAGGCCGGCAACGAATGCTTCGTCATGAGAGCGCTTCCATCGCGTTAATTGCGATGCAGGGGTAAGGGTATCGTAGAACGCTGCCCGATCCTATGAGGGGCTACGATCTACTCGATTGAATACGACTTGACGGGCTGGCGTTGCCCACAGGTCCGGGACATAATCGCCCAACGTGCAACGGGCTAGGATGATTCTCAACCGTAGGCCCGTACATCGGCCGTACCCGAGGGGCCGCGACCGAGACGGTGGGTCGCGGATCGACGGTACTTGGAGAGGATGCGGCGATGACCCGCTCCCTGATCCCTCCCCGGGGCTCGCTGTTCCGGCAGTACTTCCTCGCCTTATTCGCAGCCGTGGCTGTTCCGCTGCTCGCCGCCGGCGGCAGTCAGGCATGGTTCGGCTATCGAGACCAGCGGGCGCGCCTGAACGACCTTCTCAGTGCCGAGGCCCGAGCCGCGGCCGCGCGCATCGCGCACTTCATCGAGGAGATCGAGAACCAGCTCGCGTGGATGGTCCAGCTACCTTGGACGGAGGCTGTCGACGAGCGCCGCCGCATCGATGCTCTGCGTCTGCTACGTCAAGCACCCGCCGTGATGAGCCTCAGGCTCATCGACGGCGCGCTCAAGGAGCGGCTTTCCGTGTCACGTGTCGGTCTCAATCGCGTTGAGAGCGGCGCCGACGCCTCGGCGGACCCGGCGGTCGTTGGGCCTCGGACGGAGCGCGCCCGGTTCGGCGACGTCACGTTTCGCCGCAACTCCGAACCCTACATGACCGTGACCGTAGCGGGAAACCGCAGTGCGGCCGGCATCGCGGTTGCCGAGATCAACCTGAAGCTCATCCTGGACGTCGTCGCAGGCATCCGGATCGGCGAGACCGGCCAAGCCTTCGTGCTCGACCGGCCAGGCCGGCTCATCGCGCATCCCGACATCAGCCTCGTCCTGCGCGGTGCCGAGGATCGCAGGACCGAGAACCTTCAGGCGCTGCGGACGGCCATCGTCAGACAAGACGGGCGCGCGGTCACGGGGCAAGACTTGGAGGGGCGCGCGGTCGTGGCGGCGATGGCGCCGGTCCAGCGGATCGACTGGAGCGTGATCGTTCACCAGCCGATGGCCGAGGCGTTCGGACCGATCTATGCCGCCTTCTGGCGCCTCCTCGGCCTGCTCCTGGCCGGCACCGGCTTCGCCGCCGCGCTTGCTTACTGGCTCGCCGGCCGCATGACAGGGCCGATCCGTTTGCTGGAGGAAGGGGCCGCTCGCATCGGAGCCGGGTGGTTCGATCATCGCATCAGGGTCACGAGACGAGACGAGCTGGGGCGGCTCGCAGCCCGATTCAACCAGATGGCGCGCGAGGTCGCGGTCTCCCGAGAGCGTTCGGAGCGCATCGACCGGCTCAAGCGTTTCTTCGCACCGCAGGTCGCCGAACTCGTTGATCGGACCGCGGACGACAGCGTCCTCGACGGACAGCGCGTCGAGGTCGTCGTGGTCTTCGGTGACCTGCGCGGCTTCACCCCGTTCTCCGCCCGGTCGGAACCCGCGGTGATCATGGGTGTCCTGAGCGAGTACCATGCCGCGGTCGGCGCGATCGTGGATCGGCACAACGCGACGTTGCTAAGCTTCGCCGGCGACGGCGTCATGATCCTGGTGAACGCACCCATCGCCTGCCCTGACCCGGCGCTGCGGGCCGCCCGCATGGTGATCGAGATGCAGGCGAGCGTGCAGATCCTGGCCGCGGCTTGGCGCTCGCGCGGTCACGCGCTCGGCTTCGGGGTAGGCTTGGCGATGGGACCCGCCACGGTCGGCCGGATCGGCTCCGACAGTCGCCTCGACTACACAGCCATCGGCACGGTGACGAACCTCGCCTCGCGCCTGTGTGCCTCGGCTCAGGACGGCCAGATCCTCATCGACAGCGTAGCGGCTGAGGCAATCGGCAGTGGCGTCCCCCTCCTGTCACTTGGAACGCGCTCACTCAAGGGCTTCGACGATCCAGTCGCGGTCTTCACCGTGGCCGCCAGACAGGATGCCGAGGCCCGACGAGAGGCAAGGGCATGAGACGACGCGATATCGTCATCGGACCTGCCGGGGTCCTGCTCGGCAGCGCAGTGGCCAGCGTGACGCGTGCGCGGGCGGCGTCGCCGATCCTGCCGGTGATTGGTTATCTCGGCTCCGAGACGCCCGTTCGCGCTGCAAGCCGCCTCGACGCTTTCCGCGCGGGTCTGGCCGAGGCCGGGTTCATCGAAGATCGTGACGTGGCCATCGTGTACCGCTGGGCGGACGGGCGCTACGAGCAGCTGTCCGCGCTGGCGCGGGAATTGGTAAGCCGCGGCATCGATGTCCTGGTCGCCCCCGGGGGAGCGCCGGTGGTGCTCGCGGCGAGGGCCGCGACGGAGACGATCCCGATCGTCTTCGAGATGGGCGGCGATCCGGTTGCTCTCGGCGTGGTGGACGATCTCGCCCGGCCGCGCGGCAATCTCACCGGCGTGTCGAGCCTGAGCGTCGAGGTCTCGAACAAACGGCTCGAGTTGATGAAGGAGCTGTTTCCGACAGCGGACGCCCTCGGCGTCGCCGTGAACCCCACCAGCCCCACGGTCGGCTCGCAGCTGACCGGTCTCCGGGTCGCCGCCGGCAGCCTCGGTCTGCGGCTCCACGTGCTGGAGGCAAGCCACGATGACGCGTTCGAGGCCTTGTTCGCGGCACCGCGTCGGCTCGGGGCCCCCGGCCTCGTCTTCACCTCCGACCCGTTCTTCGTGTATCGCAGCGAGCACCTCGCAATGCTCGCCACCCGCCACGGCCTTCCCGCGATCACGCAATCCCGCGACTTTCCCAAGGCCGGCGGTTTGATGAGCTACGGCGGTGACTTCGCGCAGTCGCATCGGCAGACCGGCGTTTACGCGGGCCGTATCCTCAAGGGCGAGAAGCCCCGCGACCTGCCGGTGCAGCTCGTCACGAAGGTCGAGCTGTTTGCCAACCTGAAGGCAGCCTCCCGCCTTGGCGTGACGTTGCCGCTCTCGATCCTGAGCAGCGCCGACGTGGTGATCGAGTAGGAACCTCGACGCCGCTCAGTTCATCCGGTGACCGCGGTCAACGCGCGCCGCGAAAGCGCGGCAGGAGCATGCCCGCCTCGCGCTTGTAACGGATGTACCGGTTGCCGAAGAAGGCGACGAGGTCGCGCTCCTCCAACTGGATACCGATCAGGATGTAAGCAGTCGCGACCGCTGCGAACAACAGGTGGCCGACCGTCATCGTCGGAGTAGCCCAGAACGCGATCACAAAGCCGAGGTAGATCGGATGCCGGATGTGCCTGTAGAGGAATGGCGTCATGAACGCAGGTTCACCCCGTGCGGGTGAACCCCAGCCCCGAATGGCCTGCTTCAGTCCGAAGAGGTCGAAATGGCTGATCATGAAGGTGCTGGCGAGGACGACGAGCCAGCCCACCCAGAAGAGCCCCACCAGGAGAGACGCCAGGGCCGGTTCGGAGACCGACCAAAGGGTCGCCGGGAGCGGGCGCCACTGCCAGAATAGCAGCAGCAGCGCGAGGCTTGCCATGAGGACGAACGTGCTGCGCTCGATGGGCTTCGGGACGAAGCGCGTCCACCACGCCTTGAAGCGCGGGCGTGCCATCACGCTGTGCTGAAGCGCGAAAATGGTGAGAAGGCCGACGTCCGTGAGGATGGCGAGCGCCGGCTCGATGATGGGACCATCGTCGATGGCCTTCGAAACGAAGCCGCCCCCGAGGAAGCCGATTGCGTAGAAGAAGGACGCCAGGAAGATCGTATAGGAGACGAGGGCGTAGAGAATGCGGACTGCATGCGACATGGGAGATTTCCTTCGACGGAAGCGTGGTCGGCCGTGCACCGAGGCATGCATCCGGCCCGACGTGCGGTGACCCACACCTGCATTCGTCAGATTGCCTGCCCGCGTCCGTGATCTCCGTCACAGACGCTGGCAGTCGTCATGGGCATGTCGATCCCCTCAACGGAGGAGGATCCCGAAATGACAGCACTCGCAATCTTTAGACGCTGGCTCGATCGCCGTCGTACGACGCATGAGCTTGCCCAGTTCAGCGAACGCGAGCTCGCGGATATTGGACTCGTCCGATCCGACGTGCTGCGGGTCGGAGCCTTCAAGGTCGAACGCTAGCCGGCGCTGATGTTCGCCTGTGCGGTGGCCTGCACCATGCGGGCTGAATCCATGGCCGCTCAAACAGCGCTCAACGTCCGCCGGCGGGAGCCCCGAACCTTGAAGCTGACCGGCCAGTTTCGAGCCCGAAGACGGGCAGTGCTACACGACTGGGGCCGGTGGATTTCCGCCGGTCCGTTTTCAGGCGGCAATGCATGGAAACGGACGTCGCCGCAAAGCCTATTCCCGACCTCCTGAGGGCTCGAGGAGGGTCTGCAATCTCAGGCCCTCGGTGAAGCGGCTTCGGACGACGGGAGCAGGGGCGACGAAACCGTCCGCCCCAGGAATTGTCGAGGGAACCCGACCAACCACGGGCGATAGACTCGCCTTCTCATTGCTCATGTCACATCCGCCGACCCGATCTCGTCCAAGCGGCATGACGCGCGTTTCATCATCTCGACAATCCAGATGCACGCGCGTCCCACGGAAGGGATGACGATGATGACTGTAGTACCCGCCAATGCCGGCCGAACCGACATGGGGCATGCCCGCCCTCCGCGTGCAGGAGGGGAGGAGTTGGTGCCCTCGCGCTACGCGGTGCGGATCGGTGAGATCGACGTGCTGGTCGTCAGCGATGGCGTGCTGCCGCTCCCGACCAAGATGTTGGGACATAACGTCGAACAGGCCGTCAGAGCGTCCTGGCTGAACGACATGTTCCTGCCGCCGGACGCGTTCGACTGGTCGCTCAACGCGGTCGTGGTCCGCAGTGGCGACCAGACCATCCTCATCGACGCCGGGTTGGGGCTGGATCCGAACCTAAACCTGCCACGGGCCGGGCAGCTGATCAGGCGATTGGAGGCCGTCGGTATTGATCTCGCGTCCGTGACGGATGTCGTGCTGACCCACATGCACATGGACCATGTCGGCGGGCTCCTCGTTGACGGAGTGAAGGAGCGGCTGCGCCCGGATCTGCGGATTCACGTGGCGGCCGCCGAGGTCGGATTCTGGGAAGCGCCCGACTTCACGCATGTCGACATGCCACAGGGGTTCCCTGACGCGCTTCGGGCGGCCGCTACGCGGTCTGCGGACGAGTACCGCAGTCACTTGCGGTTGTTCGAGGAGGAGCACGAGGTCGCCCCAGGGGTCGTCGTCCAGCGCACCGGCGGCCATACGCCCGGGCACAGCGTGGTCCGTCTGGCATCCGGCGGCGACCGGCTGACATTCGCCGGAGACGCCGTGTTCACGGTCGGGTTCGAGCACCCCGACTGGCACAATGGCTTCGAACACGATCCCGAAGAGGCGGCTCGCGTTCGCATCCGGCTACTGCGAGACCTGGCGGCGACCGGCGAGCAGTTGATTGCGACGCATCTGCCCTTCCCGTCCGTCGGTCGGGTCGCGGCCGATGGCGACGCGTTTCGGTGGGTTCCTGTCTTCTGGGATTATTGAGTGCGTCGGGCTGTGCTGACCCAGTCGTCCGTTGAGACCAGGTTTGCACACGAACGGCTCATGACGATCGTTCATCCTTGGGATCTCTCCCGAGGATGCACTTCCGGGGGGCCGTGCGCTGTCCCGGCAAATTCGAACCGGAAGGGCTTCCTTCAGGACCGCCCCGCCTCGAGCAATCCCCAAGATCAAACCCTCGCCAGGTAAGAGTCGGGGGCATCGATCTTCCGCGCCGATGTCACACTGCGAGGCGCGCGCCTCGTCATGACCATGACGGTCCCAATGGGACTGCAGCTGAGATGGAGCGTCACATGAAGATCGTGGTGATCGGCGGCACCGGGCTGATCGGCTCGCAGGTCGTCGCCAACCTGAGGAGCGCCGACCACGAGGTGCTCGCGGCGTCGCCCAATACCGGGGTGAACGCGGTCATGGGCGAAGGGCTCGCAGATGCGTTGCAGGGCGCCAGCGTCGTCGTCGACGTCGCGAACTCGCCGTCCTTTGCTGACGATGCGGCGATGGACTTCTTCGTCCGCGCCGGACGGAACCTCACGGCGGCTGAGAGGGCGGCGGGCGTGACGCATCACGTGGCGCTCTCGGTGGTCGGGACCGAGCTTCTGCTCGATAACGGCTATTTCCGCGCCAAGCTTGCGCAGGAGGAGCTGATAGCCTCCGCCGGGGTGCCATGGACGGTGGTCCGCGCCACGCAATTCTTCGAATTCGTCAGCACGATAGCGGAATCTATGATCACCGACGGCGCCGCACGAGTGACCTCCGCTTCGATCCAGCCGATCGCATCGAGCGACGTTGCCGCGAAGGTCGCCGAGGCCGCACTCGCGCCGCCCCAAAACGGCATGATCGAGATCGCCGGCCCGGAGCGGCTGCCGATGGTCGAGCTGGTGAAGCGCCACTTCGACGGCATCGGAGAAACGCGCGACGTCATCACGGATGACACCGCACCGTATTTTGGCGTGCTCCTCGAAGACCGCTGGCTGACACCCAGCGGTGACGCATGGCTGGCGCAACGACGCTACGGCGACTGGCTGGCCGCGCAGCCGAAGCGCGTGGGCTGAGGGACGCTGCCGATGGATGCGACCTACGCCTCGGCGCTTTCCGCGCTGGCGGGCTCCGCCATCGGCGCGATGGCCTCCTTCGCGACGACGTGGCTGACGCAACACAGCCAGGAGCGCGCAACTCTGCTGGTGCAGGATCGCGCGCGACGGGAAGCGCTCTACGGCGAATTCATTCGGGAGGCGTCGACCTTGTTCGGCGACGCCTTCCGGCATGATCTCGACGATCCGGCCAAACTGGTGAACCTCTACGCCATCGTGAACAAGATCCGGCTCTTCGGAGAGGCGGAGACGCTCGAAGAGGCGGAGCGTGTCATGCAGCGCATCGGCGAGACGTACTTCGCCCCGAATAAGGATCTGTCCGCCTTCGCGGACATCCACCATGCCGGCGATCTCGATCCGCTCTGCGCATTCTCGACGATCTGCCGCAGGGAGCTCGCAATCGCCCGGCGTTGAGGCTCAGTGAGGCATCGGCGCTCCGGCTCCCCTTCCGAACAGCCTCGCCATACGTTCAAGCTTGTCCGGATTGCGGGTGAAGTAAAGGCCCACGATCAGACCATCCTGGATATCCAGGGCCGCGGTCTGAAGTGTGCCGCCCGGCTCAAGGCTGAGATAGCCCGGCAAGCCATCGATCCAGAGGTCCTGCAGCTTCTGGGCATGCTGGATCCACGACTTCCGCGCTGCCCCTTCGAACATGCGCATCACCTTGTCGATGCCGATGATAGGCCGCGGGAAGGCGTGTACCTTCCCACCACCATCGGAGTGCACGACGACGGCATCGGCGAGCATGCTGCGGAGCGCCGCGATGTCGCCTGTCGTCGACGCCTCGAAGAAGGCTTGCGCGATGCGTGCCCCCTCCTCCCTGTCGACGGGAAAACGCGGACGTGCTGACTGCACATGTCTCCTGGCTCTCGCGGCGAGTTGACGGACGGCTGGCGGCTCACGTTGCAGTGTCGCGGCGATCTCCGCGAGCGGCACTGCGAAGACGTCATGCAGGAGAAACGCAGCCCGCTCCAGAGGCGAGAGCCGCTCCAAGGCGAGCATCAGCGTGAGCGTCAGGTCGTCACCAGAGGCATCGTCCGGCGCCATGGCGACGGGCTCGGGCAACCACGTTCCGAAGTAGGTTTCTCGCCGTGCGCGGGCGGACTTCATGACGTCCAGGCAGAGCCGGGTCACCGTGCGCGACAGGAATGCACCGGCTGACGTTACACCAGCATGGTCGACGTGCCGCCAGCGGAGCCAAGCATCCTGTACGACATCCTCGGCCTCGCCGAATGAACCGAGCATGCGGTAGGCGAGCCGGACGAGCCGCGTGCGCTCCTGTTCGAAGGCGAGGGTCGGATCATCAATGGTCGACATGGCGAAGCGATCAGACGCTGAAGGCAACTGCGATAAGAGCAGGAAGTGTCACCGCGGGGAAGTCGCGAGGCAGCACCTCCGGCCCGCAAATGCCTACGGCAACTTCCCAGACGTGGAACAGTGCGTGCCCTGAGAGCCAGATCGCGCCCAAGCTCCAAAGCAGTACACGCGGGCCCGATCGCGCCGCACCGTAAACAAATCCTGAGCCGATCAGCACGAAAACTAGGCCGATATCACGCAGGAAATGTTGATTGAATGGGCCGGTCGTAGTCACCCCCGGCACCGCGAAATACCATGCCTCAGGTGAGGCGAGCATGAAAATGCCGTTGCCGGCTAGTCCTGCGCCGAAGAGGCCAGCCAGCACTGGAATAGCTTTGCTCATCGTCCTCTCACCCTGCGTTTGGTCCGCAAGGATGACGACGCACTCGGGGCGAATGTGACATGGGTTCAAACGAATTTTTGGTGCCTCCACCAAAGCCTCTGCCCTGCACGAGGAGTCGACCGAGATCGCGACGTGGCCGGACGCCTCCGAGCGGCGGATCATCGCCGACGGGGCGGTCTTCACCGTCGAGCCGTTCCTGTCGCTGGGCGCCGCGTTCGCCGAGGAGGGTTGACGATCCATGGACCCTCTACGGCCGCCCACGCGCCCCCACGGTTCAGCACGAGCACACGGTGGTCGCGACCCGCAACGGACCGTCGATCCCGGCTGCCGGACGGACAGCTCACGATCCCTCGGACGGCGCGGGCCACCGCGCCGGGATCGCCCCTCGTCCGGCACGGTGGCCGACGGCGCCGCCTGCACCCCGTCCGCGAAGCCCGGTGGGTAGGCCGCCGCGAGGTCGCGGGCGATCATCTGCCCGAATCCGCTCGAGGCGCCGGTGACGCGGACGATCAGTGCCATCGGGTGCCCCTCCTCAGACGGCCCCGCCGTTGGCGCGCAACACCTGGCCGTTGACCCAGCCGCCGTCCGGCCCGACCAGGAAGGCGATGGCGGCGGCGATGTCGTCGGGCTCGCCGAGGCGGCCGAGGGGGATCATCGCCGTCACCCGCGCGACCTGTTCCTCGGTCTTGTCATCGAGGAAAAGCCTGGTCGCGACCGGCCCCGGCGCGATGGCGTTGACCGTGATGCTGCGCGGCCCGAGCTCCTTGGCGAGGATGTGCGTCAGGGCTTCGACGCCCGCCTTGGTCGCGGCGTAGACCCCGTAGGCCGGCTGGTAGAGGCCGACGACGCTCGACGAGAAGCTGACGATGCGCCCGCCCTTACGGATACGGCGCGCGCCCTCGCGCATCCCGTTGAACACACCCTTCAGGTTCACGGCGATGTGCCTGTCGAACAGGGCGTCGTCGCTCTCGGCGATGGGCGCCAGCCGCATGATGCCCGCGTTGTTGACGAGCACGTCGACGCCGCCGAAGGCCCGCTCCGTCTCGTCGAACAGGGCGGCGACAGCTGCCGGATCGCTGACGTCGGCCCGGACCGCGATGGCCTGTCCGCCCTGGGCGACGATCCTGTCCACGAGCGCGCGCGCCGATGTCTCGTTGCCGGTGTAGTTTACAGCGACCGCCAGGCCCTCCCGCGCCAGCCGTTCGGCGACGGCGGCGCCGATGCCCTGCGAGGCGCCCGTGACGATCGCGGATCGCGTCGCGGCCATGCTCCATCCTCCCCGGAAAACCGTATTGCCTGCACGGGTGCGTGCCTCGGCGCTGGCATCTGGACAGATCCGGGCCGGGCGCCAGGGCCGTCGCCGCGCTTCCGCGTTCCCGCGATACGCAACCGCGCTTTCGCGATGATTCCGCCTTCGCGATCCGTGCCCCGGGGCGGTAGCCTCCCTGCGAGGCGCCGGAGATCGGCTGCCCGACAGCGGCGTGCGGCACGATGCGCCACAGGAGACACGACATGTCCAAGCGCGACGCGGTCTTCCCGCCCGGTCGGCAGGCCCTCTACGAGAAGCACCGCTACTCGGCCGCGATCCGGTCCGGCGACCTGCTCTTCGTCTCGGGCCAGGTCGGCAGCCGAGACGACGGCTCGCCCGAGCCGGATTTCGGCGCGCAGGTTCGCCTCGCCTTCGAGCGGCTGAACGCCGTGCTGGAGGCGGCGGGCTGCAGCTTCGGCGACGTCGTGGACGTGACGACCTTCCATACCGACCCCGAGGCGCAGTTCGAGACGGTGATGGCGGTGCGCGACGCGGTGATCGGCGAGCCGCCCTATCCCAACTGGACCGCCGTCGGCGTGACCTGGCTCGCGGGCTTCGCCTTCGAGATCAAGGTCATCGCCCGCATCCCCGAACCGGCCTGAGCCGGCGAAGTCGCGTTCCGGCCCCGTCACGCCGATCGCTGCCCCGCCTCCGGCCGGCCGGTCAGCACATCGATGAACGCGCGCAGTCCCGCGGGGACGTGGCGGTGCCCGGCATAGTAGAGGCAGAGGCCCGCCACCGGCGGGGACCACTCGTCCAGGACGATTGCCAGGCGGCCGGCCTGCAGCAGGGCGCGGGTTGCCTGTTCGGGCACGTAGGCGATGCCGAGTCCTGCGGCCGCGGCCTCTACCATCAGCCCGTTGTTGTTCAGCGTCAGCGTGCCCGGCACCTCCACGACCCAGTCCTGCCCGTGCCGCTCGAATTCCCAGCGATAGGAGCGGCCGCCCGGCATGCGGTGACGGATGCAGCGGTGCCGGTGAAGCTCGCCCGGCGTGCGGGGGGCGTCATGCGTCCGCAGATAGTCCGGCGCGGCCACCGCGACGAACCGCGCCGGACCGCCGAACGGTACCGCGATCATGTCCTGCGGCACGGCCTCGCCGAAGCGGGCACCGGCGTCGAAACCGGCCTCGACGATGTCGACGAAGCGGCCATCGACGACGAGATCCAGCGCCATCCCGGGGTGGCGCGCCAGGAACGTCGGCACCGCGGTCTGCAGGAGCAGTCGGGCGGCCGTCTCGCTGGCATTGATCCGCAGCGTGCCGGACAGGCTGCCCAGGTCCTCCCCGAACCCGTCGAGGGCACGGTCGAGATCGGCCAGGACCGGGCGGATGCGGCGCAGCAGGCTGGCTCCGGCCTCGGTCGGCGCCACGCTCCGGGTCGTCCGATGCAGCAGGCGCTGGCCGAGCCGCCGCTCGAGGGCGACCACCGTATGGCTGAGCGCGGAGCGCGACAGGCCGAGCGCGACGGCGGCGCGGGCGAAGCTGCGATGCTCCGCGACGGCGGCGAAGGCAGTGAGGTCGGACAGGGACGGCTTGCCGATTGGTGCGGATCCCTCACCAAGCCATGCGGAATGGCGAGGCTAATGCACCGCGCATGAAAGGACTAGACGCTGTCCGGTCTGGCACGGAGCGCCTTGTCGTGGGGGAGAACCGTGCGGTCGAACCCTAGCCGATTGTCGGCCCGGCGCGCAGCGACCGGCGGCGGGTGACCGGTATGCCGCCGGCCAACGCCTGCCGCCCTACCGAGAGGAGTCCCTCGATGAACCCTTCGCTCGTCGCCGTCCCCGCACTCGCCGCCGCGCTCGCCGCGACCGCCCCGTCCCGGGCCGAGCCCGCCAACCAAGTGCTCGGAACGTGGCGCATGATGTCGGCGCGCATCGACCCGGACGGCCGGAACCTGCCGGCCTACGGGACGCGGCCGAACGGGCTCCTCGTCTTCACGCCGGACATGCGCTTCATCGAGGTCCTCACCGATCCCGACGTGCCGCGCTTCGCCTCCGGCGCGCGGGGCCAGGGCACGGCGGAGGAGAACCGTGCCGCCATGGCCGGGTCGATCGGCTTCTTCGGGACCTATACGGTGGACCCGGACGGAGCCTTCAGCGGCAACCGCGTGGACGGCTCGACCTTCCCGAACTGGGTCGGCGACGTGCGGACGACCGGGGACCTTCAACTTGTCGTGGACGGCGACCGGATGCGGGAATCGTTCCATCGGCCGGACGGCACGCGGGTCGCCATCGACTGGCAGCGCGTGCGCTGAGCAGGTCCGGTTCCCGATGGCGCATGCCTATGATGAACTGACGCATCCTCACCGCGCAGGCCCGATGCTCACGACGGACACCTACACCGAGGCCAGCGCCCGCTGCGCCGCCGCCAAGCCCAATCGCCTCGTCCGCTCCAGCCGGGACTTCGGTTGGACCTCGCTGCTCGTCGACGAGCACGAAGGCCGCGGTCGAAGCGAGATCTTCGACACGCACAGGACCGCGGACGTGACCCTGGTCGTGGCCACGCGCGGCGCGCATCGCGTCGAAGTGTTCAAGCACGGCCGGTGGCACGAGGCCGTCTACCAGCCGGGCGCCGCGGGCCTCACGCCGCCTCACGAGGCGACGCGCCTGCGCTGGAGCAGCGCGCCGGGCGACGAGACGTTCCGGACGGCCAACCTCTACCTGCCGGCCGGCCTGATCGCGGCGATCGCCGACGAGTATCGCCGGATCGGCAGACCATCCCCGGCGCAGCCGCTGTCGGCGCTCGTGTTCCGCGACCCGATGATCGCCTCGGGAGTTTCGGCCCTCCTCGGGGCCCTCGATGTCGGTGCCCCCGACCTGTACGCCGAACAGGTCGGACGCTGGATCGCCACGCATCTCCTCTCGCGGCACGCGGGGCACTGGCCCGAGGCCGAGGAGACCCGCCAGCCGGAGATCATCACCGACCGACGCCTGGCTCGCGTGCTCGATTTCATGAGCGCGCACCTCGGCGAGCCGCTCACCCTGGGACAGCTCGCCCGCGAGGCCGGCATCAGCGTCCACCATTTCGGCCGGCGCTTCCGCGAGCGGTTCGGCCAGACGCCGCACGGCTGCCTGACGACGATGCGGATGGACACGGCCCAGCGCCTGCTGCGCACGACCGATCTGCCGGTCGCCGACGTGGCGTTCGCCTGCGGCTACACGCGCCCGGCCGCTTTCGCGGCGGCGTTCCTCCGCCACGTCGGGGCGACCCCGCGCGCCTTTCGACGAACCTCGGCGTCATCGCCCGGCGCGTGATCGCCCGCCGCGGACCCGTGGGGCCGGCCAGCTTCAGGGGGCGGTCCCCCGTCGATCCCGGCCGCGGCGGCGGCCTGTCGCTCGGGCCCGGGGGGAAGCCGGGCGCGCCGCTGCCGATCGCACCGGGGATGGACCTCTCGGTGCAGACGGGTCATTGATAGGGAACCTCAGGCTGGCGCCGTGCACCGAGGAAGGCAGACGCATGAGCCCGACCGAGACCTGCTTGCGCAAGGTGAGCGACGCAGCGCGGATCGCCGACTCCACCCTGATCGGCAAGCTCACGGTCGCGCTCGACGAGTTGGAGGCCGCCTACCCGATCCCGAGCGAGCGCATTGTCGCCCTGGAGACCGTCTTCCAGGATTTCACGCGGCGTCGGCGTAGCACGCACAGAACGCCCTTCGCCCGGCTCCTGAGGGTCTCGATCGAGCGTCGGCAGATCCGCTGCTCTCGCCGCGCTGCCTGACGCTGCGACGGGATAGATCCTGCGCGGACTGCGTCCGGCTCGTCACCGAAACTGCATGCCCGTGCCGTAGAGACCGGCTGAGTCTTTCCTGAGACTGGAACTCTGCCGCGCGGTAGATTCAAGCCTAACGCACTGATTTTGCCTTCCGCGCGCAAATTTATACTATGCACTAAGCATATATGACTAAAACCATTGCATTAAATGCCCTTCTAAATCATGATACTATCAGTGACAGAATATATTTATTTCTGGTAATATGTAGATATTTATAAACATAGTCCAACTATTGAGTTGTCATGTTCAAAAGCCTTTGTCCGGCCCTGACGATTCGACCTTCTGAGATCTCGGCGCAGGGCGCATGACCGTGCGGCGCTAGCATCACGATCGTGGAGCCGTGCTGAAACCAGCCCATCTCGTCGCCCTTGCCGAGCCGAGCCGCGCAGGGAATCGTCCGCGGCCCGCCCCGCCGGAGGTCGAGATCGATGTCGAGGAAGCGCAGCCGGATGCTGGCGACGAGGATCGCCGCGACGGCGACCAGCGTCACCGACTCGCCGGTCGCGTCGAGCCGCAGGCGGATCGCCGCGCGCTCGTTGCGGCAGAACAGGTTCTCGATGCGCTTCAGGGCGATCGGGTTCACGTTCCAGGTGTCGCCGGACATGTAGGTGACCGCCTCGACACGTCCGTCGTGGGGCGCGTGGAAGCGGTGATACATGCTGGCCGTCAGCCGGAGCGTGACGAAGACCCCGTCGCGATAGGGCTCGGCCGCCTCGGGGCTCCCGAGCAGGTCTTCCAGACGGTACGGGAACCCCTTGACCTGGAACAGCCGGGTGCCCTCGATCGGTCCGAGGGCCCCGACGATGGCGTCGCAGGGGCTGACGATCACGCCGGCGTCGGGATCGATCGGGCGCGCGCCGGACTTCAGTTCCCGGATGAAGCAATCGTGCAGGCTGTCGAAGCGCGTCTTGCGCGCGTCCGAGAGGTCGAGGTCGGAGAAGAGGCGCCAGGCCCACATCGACAGGTCGCGCACCAGCGGCTGCTCGATCCGGCTCAGCCAGCCGATGAAGCGCGTTGCGTACCGGCGGGGAATCCGGTTCGTCAGGAGGAAATTCAGGTCCTCGTGGCGGGCGATGCTGAGGAGGGTGGAGCGAAGCGTCATCATCCCGTGACATGCCGTTGGTTCACGCTGACCGCATGGATGCTCTCGGAACCATCTCGGTCGCGGCCGCCGCAGCGGCTCTGGCGTTGCTCGGTGTGAGGGGGAGGCGGCGCCTCGCTCTCTCGCGGGCGAAGCATCCCTCGCTGACGGGCCATGTCCGGATGGCGCGACGGATCGCTGCCCAGCTGCCCTTCTACGAGTACGGCGAGGCGGAGTTCGTGAGCATCGACGGCGCCTCGGACGCGGTCGTCGCGCGCCGCAGCGCCGGGTTCGCGCGCCTGTCCGCCCTCTACCGGGAGCGCTACGCGAGGACCCGCGCCGAGACCGAGGAGGCCAAGGCCGGCATCTCCGACCTGCAATTCACCGGGCGCTACCGCGTGCCCTTTCAGTTCAGCCGCATCGTCCGGGAGAACCTGTCGGCCGGGACGTTCCTGCAGGCCGCGTCCGGCGTCGAGGTGACAGATCTCGACGGCAACCGCCTCTACGATCTTACCGGCTCCTACGGCGTGAACGTGCTCGGCACCGACGTCTACAGGGCCTGCATCGCGGAAGGCGCCGGAGCGGTCGAGGCGCTCGGGCCGGTGCTGGGCGCGCTGCATCCGGTCGTGGCGGACACTGTCCGTCGCCTGCGGGCGGTGTCCGGGATGGACGAGGTCTCGTTCCACATGTCGGGGACGGAGGCCGTGATGCAGGCGGTGCGCCTCGCGCAGTACCGGACCGGACGGCGGCGCATCGTGCGCTTCTGCGGCGCCTATCACGGCTGGTGGGGCGATGTTCAGCCGGGCATCGGCAACCCCCGGCCGGCCAACGACACGCTGACGCTCGCCGACATGTCCGAGCGAACCCTGGCTGTGCTGGCAACGCGCCGCGACCTCGCCTGCGTACTCGTCAACCCGATCCAGGCGATGCATCCCAACGGCGGCGCGCCCTCGGACGGGTCGCTGATCGATTCCGGCCGCCACGCGGCCTTTGACCGCGAGGCCTACGCGCAGTGGCTGAAGCGCCTTCGCGAAGTCTGCACGGGGAGCGGCATCGTGCTGATCTTCGACGAGGTCTTCGTCGGATTCCGCCTCGCGCCGGGCGGCGCCCAGGAGTATTTCGGGGTCCGGGCCGACCTCGTCACTTACGGCAAGACGCTCGGCGGCGGCCTGCCCATCGGCGCGCTGTGTGGGCGCCACGCCCTCATGCAGCGCTTCCGCGAGGACCGGCCCGGCGATATCTGCTTTGCCCGCGGCACGTTTAACGCGCATCCCTACGTCATGGGGGCGATGAACGCCTTCCTGCGACGGCTGGAGACCCCGGAGGTCCGCGAGCTCTACGCCGGTCTCGACGCGCGCTGGAACGCGCGCGCGGCCGCGCTGAACCGGCGGCTGGAGACCGAGGACCTGCCCGTGCGCGTCGTCAACATGTCGTCGGTCTGGACGGTGCTCTACACGCGGCCCGCCCGCTACAACTGGCTGCTGCAATACTATCTGCGCCTCGAGGGATTGGCCCTGTCCTGGATCGGCACCGGGCGCCTGATCTTCAGCCTGAACTACACCGATGCGGATTTCGCGGCTGTGGCCGATCGCTTCGTCGCGGGCGTGCGGGCGATGGAGGCGGATGGCTGGTGGGCCGGGCCGGCCACCAGCAACAAGGCGATCCGCCGTGGCGTGCTGCGGGAGATGCTCGCCGCGCGCTGGCGGGACTGGCGCGGGCGCCGCAGCCCCGTCCGGAGCGAGGCGGGGCAGGAGGCGATGCCGGCCGAGTAGGCGCACGACCGGCAGCCGCGCCTTCAGCGCGCGGCGCTGCGGGCGGCTTCCTGGGCGACCTCGTCGGCGAGGCCCTGATCGATGAGTTCGCCCTGCATCAGGTAGAGCGGCGCCCGGCAGTACGTCTTGATGTCGTGGAACGGGTCGGTGATGATCTTCACGGCCCAGACGAGCCCGGTCTCGACGTCCCGGATGACGAAGAGCTGCAGCACCCGGAAGACGAGGCCGCCGATCCCGATCGCGAACCACAGCATGCCGACGTGCCGGACGAGCTCGCCCGCATTCTGGTGCGGCTCGATCAGGCCGAACAGCGACGGGCTCACGGTAAAGACGAGCGGCGAGAGCGCCCAGATCGCCATCAGCACCACCTTGCGCTGCAGGTTGTAGCCGACCTTGATCTCTTCCTTGTGGTCGTGGGTGGCGTGGTTCACTTCGTCGTAGCCCTTGGGCTCGAAGAAGAAGTGGCCGGCCTGACGACTCGTCATCGAGACGAGCCAGGCGATCAGCGCGGCCACCGCCGGGTCATGGAAGCAGATCACGTAGGCGAGCACGAAGCTCAGCGCGCTGAGCAGGTGGAGCGACTGGTTGATCCGGCTGTGGTGATAATAGCGATGGTCGTCCCACCGCTGCACGCGCAATGCTTCGAAAAAGCCGCCCATGGTCGTCTCCTCTCGGTGGGAGTTAAGGTATCGGGCCGCGGTACGGCCAACGGGGGGAGCGCCCTCCGTCAGGCCGCGTCGGACTTTCGGAGGCGGATCAGCGAGAAGTGGCCGAGCGGCGGCAGCGGCCGGTGCTCGACCACGCTCACGCCCTCGGTCCGGTCCACCCAGTCCTGATAGCGCTGCCAGGAGAACTCGGTGCGCCAGCCCAGCCGGTTGACGACCGGCGAGAGCAGCCCCTCGATCGCGCCGCGGAGGCCCTTGTCGGCACCGATGCGACTCGTGATGACGATCTCGCCGCCGGGACGCGCCACGCGCAGGAACTCGTCGAGGGCGGCTTCCGGGTTCGGCACGGCGGTGACGACGTATTGCGCGACCACCACGTCGAATGAGGCGTCGGCGAAGGCGAGGTGCTCGGCGTCCATCACGTCGAGCTGCTCGACGTTGCGCAGGCTCAGCCGGGCCACCCGCTCGCGCGCCTTCTCCAGCATCGGCGCCGACAGGTCGACGCCGACGAGCCGGCTACGGCCGGAATATTGTGGCAGGGAGATGCCGGTCCCGACGCCGACTTCGAGGATGCGCCCGCCGACCCGCTCGGCCGCCTCGATCGCTGCCGAGCGGCCGCGGGCGAAGACCCTGCCGAAGACGAGATCGTAGATCGGCGCCCAGCGATCGTAGGCCTTGGCGACCCCTTCGGTCCGCATGTCGTCGACGGTGGGTAGCGCGCCGTTCCCTGCCATGAATGAAGCTCCCGACGGGTGATGACTCAGGCCATGGCCCATACGTCGGACCGGTTCGGCCTGCGGATGCGCGCCCGCGCCACGTTGCGGGCAAATTGCCGGGCGCTCGCCTCCCAGGAGCGACCCTGCGCGAAGGCGCGGCACTCCGCCCGCGACAGATTCAGGGCGCTGAGGCAGGCGGCCCGGAGACCCTCGTCGAGCACGCCGACGGCGCGGTCGCCGATCACGTCCCGCGGCCCGGTCACCGGGAAGGCCGCGACCGGCACGCCGCAGGCGAGCGCCTCGAGCTGGACGACGCCGTAGGTGTCGGTGCGGCTGGGGAAGACGAAGACGTCCGCGGCAGCGATATGAGCCGCGAGATCCGCCCCGTGGCGCTCGCCCAGGAAATGCACCTCGGGATACCGGGCCTTCAGTTCGTCGAGCTGCGGGCCGGCACCGATCACGACCTTCGAACCCGGCAGATCGAGCGAGAGGAACGCGTTGAGGTTCTTCTCGACCGCGACGCGGCCGACATTGAGGAAGAGCGGTCGCGGCAGGTCGAGGGGGACCGCCATGTCCGGCCGGAACAGCTCGGTATCGACCCCCCGCGTCCACAATCCGAGCCGCCGGAAGCCGCGGCCGCGCAACTCGCGCATGAGCGAGGCGGTGGAAGCCATCGTGACGCGGCCGGCTGCGTGGAAGCGGCGGAGAACCCAGTAGCTCCAGGTGGCGGGCACGCGGAAGCGCGCCGCGATGTATTCCGGGAACTTCGTGGTGAAGCTCGTGGTGAACGGCATTCGGCGCCGGATGCAGTAGGCCCGCACCGCGTGCCCGATCGGCCCCTCCGTCGCGACGTGGATTGCGTCCGGGTGCGCCGCCGCGATCCGACGGGCGATCTCGTGGCTATCGGGTATCGCCAGGTGCAGACCCGGATAGCTCGGCACCGGGAAGCTCGGAAATCCCTCCGGCGACAGGAAAACGATCTCGATCCCGGCCTGCGGAGCGCATCGTGCGAGTGACGTCAGAGTCCGGACCACGCCGTTGACTTGCGGCGCCCAGGCATCCGTCGCGATCAACACCCGCATTTCGTTGGAAGTCCCTATGACCGACCATCAACTCAAGCCCACGGTGCATCCGAGTGCGGCGGCAGGTTCTCCGCTCTCCGCACATTCATTCAGCGGTACATTTCGATTTTTACATTCGGATGACAATAATCTGTGCTGGAAGCACCATTCCAGGGCGACAATTTTCGTTAGGCGTCAAAATATAATCGGATTAATACTGTACGTTCCGACGATAATCGAAAACCTAACGTGAGCCGTGGACGTATCTGACTGTGCCGCGTTGACAATCATACCTATCAGTACAAAAAATTACTTTTACAAACAACTTTTTCAATAGCACGTCTGGCATAAGCGCTCTAAATAATAGCGTCCTAATATTGATAAATATCAGTTTTATACGATCTGTTGATCGAGTTGATGAATGTCGACGCGCAAGCATATTCGAAGCCGCATGTTATTGGGACCTCGATATCTCATATAATCCGGGTATTTGCATAGAAATACCCTCACTGATATGTATTAAATCAAGATCTAACTAGCTCTCCGCCAGTCACAAATTGCCTCACGAATATGAAGTTGACTAACAGTTACATGGTAGCAGGCTTCAGCAGGATTGGCGGGAATTGCTCGAGCATGGGCTCGATCGACACCTACGTGCAGGCCGCGTAGCGCAATCGAGGCCGCAGAACCTGCGCGCCAGGGTCGACGCCGTAGGTGGCACGGGCGCCCACAACCGACGTTTCCGATCCGGCACTGCCGAGCAATCCGGCATGAGAGGGGACGCTCGCAGTCCGAAGTAGCGCGACCCGTTCCACTTCGTGCCGGTGATCGCCTGCGCCACCTGCGAGAGACTGTCGTCGATCTTGAGGTTGGAGGCATGACCTGCCTGGAACACTGGCCGGTGTGCAGAAGCCCGCTCCACTCACAGGTCAGCACCCGGCTAGGTCTCGCCCCGATGCGCGATCGGCACGCAAGCGGAAGATCCACTTCGGGGGCTTCGGTATTACGGCCGGGGCCTTGAGTCTCTCGCGGCGTGAGGATGCAAGAAGCGACGCATCCTTTAGGGGATGCGCCACAGGGGAAGGTTCCGGTCCAGCTCCACCGGGCCGCCGGCCATGGCGCGGCCGCGCCAGCGTGTTCCGGCTGAGTCCTCAGGCGAAGTAGCTCTGTCCGACCGCGCCCGGCGCGACGCCCGCCAGGATGACCTGGCCGCCGCCGGACAGGTTGAGCTGCGCCGCGCCGTCGGCGCGGGTCACCACCGCGTAGGTCTGGCCGCGCAGGTCGATGCGGTCGCCCTCGGCTTGGCTGAACCCGAGCACGAGGTCGGTGCCGGAGCCCGGGCCGAACGCGTAGCGGTCGGCGCCCGCGCCGCCCTGCAGGGTGTCGTTGCCGAGGTCGCCCCAGAGCACGTCGTCGCCGAGGTCGCCCGAGAGGAGGTCGTCGCCCTGGCCGCCGAACAGCGTGTCGGCCCCCTGGCCGCCGAACAGCGTGTCGGCACCGCGGCTCCCGTAGGCGAGGTCGTCGCCGAGGTTGGCGTTGAGGAGGTCGCTGCCAAGGTCGCCCGACAGGGTGTCGTTGCCCTGGCCGCCCCAGAGCGTGTCGGCGTCCTGGCCGCCGTAGAGGTTGTCGGCGCCCTGGTTGCCGAACAGCACGTCGGCGCCCTGGTTGCCGAAGAGCCGGTCGTCGCCCGCGAGCCCCGTCAGCGTATCGTTGCCCCCGACGCCGAGGATCAGGTCCGCGGTGGCGGTGCCCGTGAGGGCATCCGGCCCCGCCGTGCCGGTCTGCCCGGCGGAGAGCACGCTGTCGGCTCGCAGGGCGAGGTTCTGGATGCGGGTGTCGCCGGCGGGCGCGGTGTCGGCGACGCCGTAGGGCGTCGTCGCGTAGAAGGCCTCGAGGTATTCGGCCAGGGCGTCCTGCTCGGAGCCCTGCGCCGCGAAGGTCTGCACGTTCGGCAGGTTGACGGGGGTCGCCTCGCGCAGGTTCACCCGATTCTCGCCGTAGGCGGGGAACGGGTAGCTGTCGCCGCCGAGCGCCGGGGCGGTGGAGGAGGCGGTCGCCAGGAAGTCGAGGGTCGCGACCCGGATCGCGCGGTTCGGGTCGCCGACGAGCTGCCCGTCCCGAACCAGCACGTCCACCACGCCGCCCGCGGCGTCGGTGATCGCCGCCGAACGGATGCGCTGGCCCTCGGTGGTCACGGCGCCGGTGGTCCCGTTGAGGACCTGCGCCTGGCGGGTCGCGTCGAACGAGAAGCTGATCCCGGAGACCTGCGGGAACTGGCCCGGCGTCGCGCCGGGCGCCGCCGCGGCCACGCCGTGCTCCAGGATCCGCTCCAGCTCCTGCGCCGTCACCGTGACCAGCGAGAGGTTGTTGTTGAAGCGCAGCGCGTTCTGCACGTCGAGCTGCGAGATGTCGCCGGCCAGCTTGCCGGCCTCGGGGTTGGCCGCCGGGGGCAGCTCCGCGGTGCCGCCGCCGGCGGTCGAGAACGAGCCGATCGAGTCACGGATGCCGCCGCCGTTGCGTAGGGCCACGGTGACGCTCGCGTCGTAGCGCTGCGCGTACCAGAGCGCCGCGTCGCCGGAGAGGTCGCCGAGGTTGGTCTCCTCGGTGCGGACCTCGCCCCGGCGGCCCTCGAGGTAGGTGCTGGTGCGGCCCAGTATGTTGCCGTCCTGCTGCCGGATGATGTCGGCGATGCCGGCGGTCTCCTGCACCCCATCGTTGTTGGCGTCGAGACCCTCGATCACCTCGCGAACGAGGTAGCCGCGCGAGCCGGGCGTGAAGGCCGCCGCAGTCGAGCCGTAGAGCTGCGCGACGGTGGTGTCGTCCACCGCCACCGCGCCGCTGGTGTCCGGCGTGATCGAGGCCGGGACGATGTTGCCCTGGTCGTCGAAGGTGACGGTGAGCCGGCCGACGTAGGAGTACTCGGAGGCCGTGTTGACCAGCGCGATCGGCTGGCCGGAGGCGTTGGTGAAGAATTGCGGGTAGGCGCCGCCGGAGGTGTCGCCCGGCAGGAGCCGGTCGTTTCCGTCCGCGAGCAGGGTGTGCGAGCCGCCGCCGATCAGCACGTCGACGCCGCGCAGGAGGGGCGCCAGAGCCTGCTCGTTCGAGAGCTGCTGCAGGTGCGTTCCGACGATGACCTTGTTGATGTCCGGGTTGGCGGCGAGCTGGCGCGCCACCTCGGCGTTGATCTGGTCGGCGAGCGCCCGCATGTCGTCGCGGCCCGCGACGCCGTCGAGGCTCACGTTGCCAAGCGAGGTCAGCTGCGCCTCGAGCTGGGTGGTGGCGCCGACGAAAAGGATGCGCTCGCCGTTCTCGGTGAGGACGGTCGAACGGGCGATCTTGTCGGAGCCCGTGCCGGTCTCCGTCGCGGTCGGGCCCGTCTGTGCGAAGGTCGCAGCCTGCCCGTCCGCGCCGACGCGGCCCGAAAGCGCTGACTCGCGGGAGAAGTTCAGGTTGACCGAGAGATAGGGAAACTGCGCGCCGACCCAGGTGTCGTCGGCGGGGCTGGCCGCGGTGCCGAGGCTGCTGCCGATGATGTTGTTGACCTCGGTCGGGCCGGCGTCGAACTCGTGGTTGCCAAACACCGCGGCCTGGACGCCGATCAGGTTCTGGATGGTGATGTCGGCCCGGCCCGCGGAGGCGGTCAGCGCCCGGTATCCGTTGGCCGAGGTGAGCCCGTAGGCCTGGTTGTAGACGCCGTTGTAGGTCGCGGCCATCTGCGGATCGCCGCCCGCGATGAAGAACGGGCTCGGGATCCAGCCGTCTCCGGTCGACAGGGTGATGGAGTTCGGCGTCGAATCCTCCAGGCGGTCGACGATGGCGGCGAAGTTCGCCGCGCGCCGCGTGGCGAGGAGCCCGCCTTCCCAGTCGGAGGCGTGCAGGATCTGGAGGGTGTAGGGCATCGACGCCTGTCTCCGGCCGGTCGCTCGGCCATTCGGGAAAGGTGTGCTCGGTCCGCGCGAAGCTGAGGCTCGATGGAGCCGCGCGGACGATCGGGTTTTTTCGTGCGCAGACACGAACCAGCAACACGGTTGCTATGTGTGTTCTGCGACAGGGATGTGAAATTCAGCTTCTGACCGCTTTCACCTCGGGGTTTTCAGGAACCCGGCAGCCCCGACCTCACGCCAGCGCCGCCGGCACCCGGTCGAGGTTCACGCCGCGCAGCTCCACTGTGCCGCCGCCCGAGAGGGTCAGCACGGTGGCACCGTTCACCAGCGCGGCCGTGTAGCTCTGCCCCTGCAGGTCGAGCCGGTCGCCCTGCGCGAGGTCGAAGCCGAGGATCACGTCGCGGCCGGACTGCGCGCCGAACACGTAGCGATCGGCCCCGAGGTCGCCGGAGAGGACGTCGTCCCCGCGGTCGCCCGAGAGGACGTCGTCGCCGAGGTCGCCGGAGGTCAGGTCGTTACCCTGGCCGCCGAACAGCGTGTCGGCGCCCTGGCCGCCGTAGAGGCTGTCGGCGCCGCGGTTGCCGAATAGCAGGTCGGCGTCCTGGTTGCCGAAGGCGGTGTCGTCGCCGTCGCCGCCCGCCACCGTATCGTTCCCGGCCCCGCCGGCGAGGCGGTTGCGCCCGCCGTTGCCCGTGACCGCGTTGGCGAGGCCGTTGCCGGTCACGCCGCTGTCGGCGCTGCCCGTGAGGGTGGCGTTCTCGATGCTGGCCGGCAGGGCGAGCTCGCCGCCGCCGGAGAACACCACGAGGTCGATCCCGGCGCTGCCGAAGCGCGCATCGAGCTGGCCCGCCTCCGACAGGCTGATGGTGGTGCCGCCGCCCGCGTTCGGGGTGAGGACCGGCGCCGTGCCGCCGCCGGGCGCGGTCCCGCCACCGCCCGATCCGGTGTCGCCGCCGCTCGCTGCGGCGGTCGTCACGTCGAGCGCGAGGCCCGCGAAGGCGTTGCCGGCCCGATCGGTGACGGTGCCGGCAGCGAGCGCCAGCGCGTAGCTGCGCCCGGCCAGGAGGTCGCCGCTCGGGTCGATCGTCAGGGTGCGGCCGTCGAAGCGGACCTGCCCGGCATCGTCGAGCGCGATGGTGCGGCGGTCGCCCGCCCGGTCGTCGAGCACGATCGTTCCGAGGCCCGCCCGGATCTCCTCGTCGAAGGTGAGCTCGAACACCGCGCCGACGCCGACCCCGGTCGCGTCGTCGGCGGGCCGCGCCGAGACCAGACTCGGCGCACGGCTGTCGAGGGCGAGGCCGACGAGGACGGGATCGTGGTCCGAGACCCGCACGGGGCTCGTCGCGTCGAAGTCGCCGGGATCGCGATTGAAGTCGAGGTTGTAGTCGAGGGCGTCGGCCTCGTCCGCGTTGATGTGCCAGTCGGTCGTGCCGGTGATCTGGCGGCCGAGGCTGGCGCTCGCGAGCGCGTAGTCCAGCGTGCCGATCTGGCCGTCGAAGGTGTAGGAGTAGCTGGTGCCCGGGAAGGTCGGCGCGTAGCCCCGCTCCCGCAGCGCGCGGATCGGGTCTTCCCGGTAGTAGGAGTTGAAGTCGCCGAGCAGGAGCACGTCGGGATCGGTGCTGCCGGTCGGGTTCGTCGCGAGCCAGTCCGCGAGCACGCCCGCCGCGGCGGTGCGCTCGGTATTGAAGGCGCCCTGGCCGTCGCCCTGGTCTAGATCGGCGCCGGCGGCCCCGTCCGCGCCCTTCGACTTGAAGTGGTTGGCGACCGCCGTGAAGCGCTCGCCGGTGGCAATCTCCTCGAAGGTCGCGGCGACGGGCGGGCGCCGGAAGGCGCTGCTCGCGTTGACGGCGACCTGCGTCCCCGCGGCGATCCGCACCCGGTCGCTGCGATAGAGGAAGCCGACCTCGATCGCGTCGCCCCCGACGGTCTCCGAGCCCGGGTAGACGTAGGCGTAGGTGCCGCCGCCGCGGGCGTTCAGCTGCTCCACGAGGTATTCGAGGGCGTTGCCGTCCCGGTTGGCGTCGGTCGGCACGTCGTCGAGGAAGTCGTTCTCAAGCTCCACGAGGCTCAGCACGTCGGCGTCGAGGCCGCTGATGGCGGTGACGAGCTTGTCCGTCTGGCGCTGGAACTCCAGCTCGCTGTTCGCCCCGCGCGGCGTCTGGCCGTTCTCCGTCCGGTTGCTGCCGGCGTTCAGCGTCGCGAAATAGTTCAGCACGTTGAGGCTGCCGACCCGCAGCCGTCCGCCGACCGCCTCGGGGGCGGCCTCGCGCGGATTGGTGTCGGTGACGGTCGCCGAGCCGTCCTGCGCCGAGCGCACGCGGAAGCTGCCGGCATAGTAGTCGAGCACGCCGGTGAGGCCGGTGATGCTGTCGCCCATCTGCGGAGCGCTCGCGGTGCCGTAGCTCCGGAAGCCGTCGAGGAGGTCGATCGGGTTGTTCTGGGTGTTCAGCCCATCGTCGTAGACGATGGAGCGGCTCGCGAGCGCGGCCGCGTACGCGGCGTTGCCCGCGGTGCTCGGCTGGTTCGCCTGCGTGAAGGTGTAGGGCCGGCCATCCGCCGCCTCGGCGACGCTGCCCGCGAGCCCGTCGCCCTCCGGTGCGTAGAGGCGGATCTCGTTGAAGCGGTCGAGGTTGAACTGCTCGGAGATGACGAGCGTCTGGGGCAGTCGGACGAGCATGCCCTCGTAGGCTTCGAGGTCGCCCGGCAGGGTGGCGCTCACCGTGAAGTCGCGCGCCACGTTCGCCTCGGCGCCCGCCGCCACGACCTGCACGGTACTCGCGGTGAGCTGCGTTGCGCCGTTGAACTCGGCGACCGTGCCGGTCACCCGCACCCGGTCGCCGATCGCGACGTCCGTTCTGAGGCTCCCCGATCCCTCGTAGACGAACACCCCCTCGGAGGTGGCCGCGTCGGCGTCGCGGTCGGCGGCTTCCTCCTGCAGGTAGAAGCCGCCGAGGTTCCGGCCGGTGTCGGCGTCGCCGTTCTGGAAGTCGCCGGTGACGATCGCCTCGACCGTCACGGTCCGCCCGACGAGCGGGCTCGCGGCGCCGGAGCCCTGCACCGCCGAGATCAGGGTCACGGGGGTTCCGTCGTCGTTCGTGATGGTGCCGAGCGCCTGGGCCTTCGTCGCCGCGACGGCGGCGGTGATGCCCTCGGCCGCGCGGGTGTTGACGGCCGACGCGAGGGTGATGCGGAAGCGCTCGTCCGCCTCCGGCACCGCGTCGCCCGCGACGGTCACGGTGATGATGGCGGAGGATTGCCCGGCCGGGATCGTGCCCGAGAAGGTCGGCAGGGTCCCGCCCGCAAAATCGTCGGCGGTGGCCCCGTCGAGGGCGATCGTGCCCGTGACGGAGACGTCGCCGAGGAGGCCGCCGCTGCGCTCGACCGTGAAGGCGTAGGCGGTCGTGCCGGCGTTGCCCTCGCTGCGGCTGACGCTGAGGGAATCGTCAGCGAAGCGAACGGTCTGCGAGGTGGCCTGGGCCAGGGCGGCGTAGAGGGTGATGCCGGTGCCCACCGCGTTGGTGGACGCCTCGTTCGCCGTGACGACGAGGTCCGCGCCCGTCGGGTTGTCGGCGGCGGCGATGAAGGTGACGACCTCCGGGCCGAGATCGGGCTGGCTCGCGCTGGTCGCCGGGTTCAGCAGCGGCGGCACGTAGGAGACGTAGCGCGCGTTCTCCGGCTCGGTGACGTCGTAGACGAGGACGCCGCTCTGCCGCTCGAGGGCGACGAACGCGTAGGTGCGGCCGTTGACCGTTCCGACGGCGACGCCCTCCGGCTCGGGCCCCTTGTTGTCCGAGCGGTCGTCCGGCTTGTTCGCCAGCACGGAGTCGTTGTTGAACCGCGCGGGCGCGACCTGCGCGAGGATCTTCTCGAATTCGCCGCCCGTCTCGCGGACCTTGGTGACCGACCCGTCGGCGTTCTGGCGGAAGATCGAGATGCCGCGCCCGCCCAGTGTGTTGAGCTGGTCGATCACGCCGTCGCCGTCGGTGTCGCCGCTGCGCAGGAGAACGTTGAGGCGGGCATAGGCCGGGTTCCGCTTCAGGGCCTGCAGGGCGGGCGTGAGCGAGGCGTCCGGCACGCTGCCGAGCCGCCCGGCGTCGGCGCCGACGTCCTCCCCGCCGATGACGCGCTGGTCGCCCTCGTTGGCGGTGATGAAGTAGGTGGCGCCCCCGGCCGAGAAGGAGGCGACGGCGTCCGGCTGCAGGAGGCCGAGGATCGGGGTCTCGGCCGGTGCCGCGGCGATGCGGACCGCGGGCGTGCCGCCCGTGCCGTCCTGATCGGAGGCGTCGAACTCGTTGCCCGCGAGGGCGTGGTTGACGGCGCCGAGGGGCTGGATCGCGATCGGGGCGCTGCCGGGATTGGCGAGGTCGATGATCGCGACGCCGTTGACCTCCTGAAGGGTCACGTAGGCGAACCGGTCGTCGGGCGAGATGGCGATGTACTCGGGCTCGATGTCGGCGGCGGCCGCGTTGCCGGGGGTCACCGCGAGGCCGCGGGCGCGGAGCAGGGCTTCGCTGCCGTTGAGGTTCGAGAAGCCGACCGTCGCGGTGACGGCCGCATTCGCCGCGCCCGTCGACACGTCGATGATCGAGACGCTGCCGGCCGGGTTGCTGGCGAGGGTCGCCTGCTCGGCCTCGTTGGCCACGAGCAGGCGCGTCCCGTCCCGGGTGAAGACGAGCTGGTCCGGGCCGACGCCCACCTCGATCGTCTTCAGGAGGGTGCCGCCCGCATCGAATAGGACGACGCGGCCGTTCGCGGAGCCCGCGGCGTCCGCGTAGGCGACCGCGACGAGGCCGTTGCGCACCGCCACGGAGTTGACCGAGCCGTAGCCCGGCAGGCCGGACAGCAGGATCTCGCCGCTGCGCGCCAGCGCGCCGGAGGCCGACAGGCCCACGATCTCGATGCGGTTCTCCACGGTGTTCTGGACGTAGAGGCTGCCGGTGGTCCGGTCGTAGGCGACGACCTCGGCGTTGGCGCGACGCGCCGTGGCCGTATCGTCGGTCGTCAGGTAGGCCCCGAGGCGGACGAGGCGCAGGGTGTCCGTGGCGTCCGGCGCGGCGGTCGGGGTCGCACCCTGCTGGCCCTGTAGCGAGGGCGCGGCGGCGTAGACGTCGATACCGCCGACCGAGAGGCCGGAATCGTCGTTCGCGATGGTGCCGTTGGCCTCGCCGTCCGCGATCGTGGCGCCGCTCGGGTTGGAGAGGCGCACCAGGACGGTCTCGTCCGCCTCCGGCGCCGTGTCGCCGGTCACCGCCACCGTGAAGCGCGCGCTGCTCTGGCCCTCGGCGATGGTGAGCCGCTCCGTCCGGGCCGCGTAGTCGGTGCCGGCCGTGGCGGTGCCGTCTGCGGTCGCGACGTCAATGGCGACGCCGCCCGCCGGGGCGGCCGCACTGAGGTTCACCGTGAAGGCGAGCTGCTGCGTGCCGGCGTTCCCTTCGGTGAGGCGGGCGTCGGCGATCGAGAGGCTCGGCAGGGCAGGACCGGCCGCGGAGCTGGTGACCGCGATGTCGTCGATGCCGATCCACTCGTCGTTGCCGGCCGCGTTGGCCGTGATGATGCGGACCTGGAGGCCGGCCTGGCCGTTCACCGCATCCGGCAGCGTGACCCGGCGCGTCGTCTCCAGCCCGGTGAGGCTCGGGCCGGTGCTTGCATCTGCGATGAACCCGTCCGGAAGGTTCGTCCAGGGCCCGCTGCCGATGCGGTATTGCACCGCGATCGGCTGAACGGCGTTGTCCGCCGTGCCGTCTATGTCCCGCGCCGTGAAGCTGAGCACCACGTCCTTGCGGCCCGTCGCGTCGAGGTGGAGCACGAGGTGCGGCGCGTCCGCGGTGCCCGATCCCTGGAGCGCCACGGTCGGGTTCGTGATCGCGAACTCGGCGACGCCGCCGTTGCTGATGCCCGTGCTCGCCTGATTGGCGATCACGTCGACGTCGTTGGCGAGGGATGAGCTTCCCGTCAGCGTCCGGGGATCGGTGCCCGTGTCCGCGGTGATGTCCTGCCCGAGGTAGCCGATGATGCCGGGGACGTTGGCCCAGTCGTCATTGCCGGTGATCAGCCCGGCGTCGGACCAGTCCTGCCGGAAGTCGCCGCCGGCGAGGACGAAGGGCGTCGTGTTCATCGAGGATCCGGTAGGTTGGCGCGCAGCATCGCCCGGCGAGGGACGCGAGTCCGCCAGCCCGGTCGAGGCCGCCCGGTCGTTGAGGGGCACGAATCCCGCTCCGGATTTTCCCGGCTCGGAGAAGATATTGCCAATTCGTTAACGAGCCCGTGTGACGCCGGGATGAAACGAGAAGCACTCGCGACTCGGGGCTGAGGATATCTCGGCAAAATTTCAAGTCGTACTACGTACTCAAGGCATGGTGTAGGTGCGTGGCAGCGATTAGGAAGAGGCTCGGTGGCGTATTTTTGCCGGCAATAGTCTGATCTGGAACGGCTTCGACGCTGATCTGGAACGAACGATGCCGCCGAAAGCAAAAAGCGACGCATCCGGTCAGGATGCGTCGCAAGGTGAGGTTCCGGTCTCAGGAAAGAACCAGCTGCTCTCTACGGCACGGGCATGCAGATTCGGTGACGAGCTGGACGCAATCCGCGCGGGATCGATCCCGTCGCAGCGTCAGGCAGCGCGGCGAGAGCAGCGGATCCCCCGACGCTCGATCGAGACCCTCAGGAATGCGGTGTTCCGCTTGTCGCGAAATGACCGTCCGGACTGTGGCTGACTGCGGACGATATGGCCTATCGCGCCTGGGCAGGAAGAGACGCTCTCAACGCGGACTTGAGCCCGTCAATGAACCGACGCACGCGCATCGGCATGTGTTGCCGGGTCGGCAGCATGGCCCAAATGGCCAGTTGCTCCGGCTCCGCATCGTCGAGGGTGAGGCTTTTGAGGATCCCGTCGGCCAGATCCTGCGCCACGTCCCAGTAGTTCAGGAGCGCGAGCCCGGCCCCGGCGACGCAGGCGGCGTGCACCGTGTCGACGCTGCTGGCGGCCAGTCTGCCCTTGATGCGCTTGGCGACTGGGTGCCCGGCTTGCCGGAACGTCCACGCCTCCATCGCGTGCAGCGTCAGGCAGGCGTGTGCGTCGAGGTCGGCGAGACGCTCAGGGCACCCGTGCGCGGCGAGGTACGCCGGCGCCGCACACAGGATGCGCGGGTTGTCCGCCACCTGCACGGCGACAAGTTCGGAGGCTTGCAGGGTCGCCACCCTGACCGCCACGTCGATTCCGGCGGCCACGATGTCCACGATTCCGTCCGAGAAGGTCAGGTCCACATGGAGGCGCGGATTCTCGGCCATCATCCTGACAACCAGGGGCACGACGAGGGCCCTGCCGATGCGGTGGGGCGCGGTCACGCGCAGGACCCCGCTCAAGCCCTCTTGCTGTTCGGAGAAGGCTGCCGCTGCAGCCTCCTGCGCCTCCAGCATCGTCTGCGCGAGCGGCAGGAACGTCTCGCCGTCCGCCGTCAGGGCGACGGAACGCGTGGTCCGGTGGATCAGACGCACACCAAGCTCATGTTCCAGGGCCGCCAAGCGCCGGCTGACCGCCATCGGAGACAGTCCCGCCTGACGCCCGGCGGCAGAAAGGCTGCCGGTCGTGATGATGGCGCCGAACAGGGTCACATCGGAGAGGTTCATCGGCTTATCAGTGAGCGATAAAATCCTTATCGTCCAGCTCCGCTACTGAACGGCAGATCCGGCGGCTACCTTGCCATCAGACGAGCAACGATAGCAGATCGGACGCCGCTCATGAGCACGGACGCAAACGGGCTTTTCACCGCCACCGATATAGCCGGCTTGACGCTTCGCAACCGCTTGGCGGTCGCGCCGATGACGCGGGTGAGCGCCTCCGAGGATGGCACGGCCACGGAGACGATGGCCCGCTACTACGAGCGGTTCGCCCGCGGCGGCTTCGGGCTCGTGGTCACCGAGGGCGTCTACACGGACCAGGCGTTCGCCCAGGGCTACATCCATCAGCCCGGCATCTCCGACGAGGCCCAGGCGCGGGCCTGGCGGCCGGCGGTGGACGCCGTGCATCGCCATGGCGCGCACGTCTTCGCGCAGCTCATGCATGCGGGCGCGATCAGCCAGGGCAACCGTTTTCGCGATACCACCGTCGGACCTTCGGCCGTGCAGCCCAAGGGCCAGCAGATGGAGTTCTACTACGGCAGGGGCGTCTACCCGATGCCTGCGGCCCTGACCGAGGAGCAGATCGCGGACGCCGTCGAGGGCTTTGCCGCATCGGCGGCGCGGGCGGTCGCGGCCGGGTTCGACGGCGTCGAGATCCACGGCGCAAACGGTTACCTCATCGACCAGTTCCTGACCGACTACGCCAACCTGCGCAATGACCGGTGGGGTGGCGACACCCGCCGGCGCACCACGCTCGTGCGCGCCGTGTTCGAGGCCGTGCGGACAAGGGTCGGGGCCGGCGTGCCGGTCGGCGTGCGCATCTCGCAGGGCAAGGTCAACGACTTCGGCCACAAGTGGGCGCGCCGCGATGCGGACGCCGAGGCCATCTTCGGCACGCTCGCCGAGGCTGGGGCCAGCTACATCCACGTCACCGCGCACAAGGTGTGGGAGCCTGCCTTCGACGGCGGTCGCGACAGCCTCGTCGCCCTGGCTCGCCGCTACGCACCGCATGTCACGCTGATCGCCAATGGCGGCGTTCAGGATGCGGCGCGGGCGCAGGATGTCATGGCCGCGGGGGCCGACGTCGTGGCGCTCGGCAAGGCCGCACTCGCAAACCCGGACTTCCCGAACCGCGTCCGAGCCAACCAGGAGGTGACCGCGTTCGACCCCGCCATCCTCGGGCCCATCGCCAACATCAAGCCGAGCGAGCTGGCTGCCTGACACACGCTTTCGCGGATCGGCGCATGCGTGTGCCGTCGCCGGACCGCGGAGATTTCCAGCACGGCACGCAACCACAACGCAGCAGCAGCAGGAGATGGACGATGTTGGAACGTGTGGTCACCGAACCGGACAACTATGCGCCCTTTCTGCTATCGCAGGGCATCCGCTACGGCAGCCTGCTCTTCATCTCTGGCCAGGCCGGCGCCGCCGACGATGGCAGGATCGTCGAGGGCGGCTTCCGAGCACAGGGCGAACAGGCCTTCGCCAACCTACGCCGCGCACTGGAGGCCGGTGGATCGAGCCTGAAGAATGTCATCAAGGTGACGATCTTCGTCACCGACATGAGCCACTTCGAGGAAGTGGTCGCGTTGCGGCGACGGTTCTACTCCGAACCCTACCCAGCCGACACGATTGCGGAGGTAAAGGCGCTCTACGATCCTGCGGCGATGATCGAGATCGAGGCTATCGCGGCGGTCCACACCGCCTGATGTCACCGATCGACACTGTGTGCTGCGACGGCGACCTCGGTTCCGATGAAGCACGACTTCGGCAGATCTCATGTCAGTCATGACGTCCGCCGAAGCGCATCTTACATATCTCTCGTTCAGCGCTGCGGCTGAACCGCTCCTTGCGACCCCGAGCCGTCCTTCGCCGGCAGCGGCTCGAATGCCCGATCGATCCACTCGGCCAGGACAGGCAGGATCGATTGCTGCCGCAGCGGTTCGGATACGGGCTCAAAGGCGTCAGCCGGCAGCGTCGGCTGAGTATCATCATTCCTGAATTGCACGCAGGTCCGCAGGTTCGCCGCCTCGGGCGAGAGCGCCGGCGGCATGAAGGTGTCGGCGATCCGGGTGGCAGCCTCGAGCAGCGCCGGCCAGCTCGTCTGGGAAAACCGATCCGGTTCCGTTTGCCCTATCGTCCACAAGTTTGCCGACGCGAAGTCGGCACTCAATGCGCAGCGGTGAACCTGCCGAACGGGTGTCGGTCGAATCGATCAGTCTCGGCAACACGGGGAGCGGCGAGGAACAACTCGGCCGCGCACGGATCGAGAAACTGCAGCATGTCAAAGGCAATGATTGGAGCGGGCGATCGGGATCGAACCGACGACATTCAGCTTGGGAAGCGCTGATAAGCCAATGATTTAGCTCACCTTCGTTCCTCGTCGCACAGCGACGAAGGGAAGCTGTCGTGAGTGTGAAAAATGGAAACGCCGTCCCGGGGGTTGGAGCCCGGAACGGCGCGAAGAAGTCAGAACCGGCTCGGTCAGAACTTCGCTCTCAGGGATGCCATAAGTCGGCCTTCCGGTCCACGTGGATGAAGCTCGGCGACCCGGATCTCCCCATGCGCTTGAATGCGCGGATGGGAGATTGGCAATGAGCCGTCCTCTGGACATTCGGGACATCGCTGCCCGCATCCCGCACGCGACGGTGAGTGGCACGAATAGCCTCACCTTCCGACCGCCCTGGCATCGCAGCACCGCCGACCGATCAGCCTCGCTCAGCCTCTCTCGGCAGAACCCCGCCGGCTTCATCGTCAACTCGTTCTCGGGCGACGATTTCACGGCCGTGCGTGATTACGTGAAGGAGCGGCTGGGGATCGGCGGCACGGATCGCCTGCCCGTGCCCGAAGGGGTTGCGGTAGCAAAGACGGACAGCGTCGGCCGAGCCCTGGCCATATGGCAGGAAGCAATCGACCCAGGCGGCACACCTGTCGAGCTGTACCTCCGCAATCGCGGCCTCATGCTGCCCAATGATGGTGTTGGCGTGCTGCGCTACCATCCACGGTGTCCATTCGGCCCGGGCGTGCGCGCGCCATGCATGGTCGCCCTGGTCCGATCCCTTAGGGGCGATGAGCCGATCGGCATCCAACGGACAGCGCTGACCGCTGACGGGCACAAGAGCCTGTCCTACGGCGATCCCAAACGAGTGCTCGGAACTATGGCCGGCGGTGCTGTGAAGCTGACGGCGGATGAGGAGGTCACCTTCGCGCTCGGCGTGGCCGAGGGGGTCGAGAACGCCCTTGCCATGGCCCTGGCCCCCGAGTTTGGCCAAACGCCCGCCTGGGCCCTTCTGGGGACCTCGGGATTATACTCGGCCCCTGTGCTGGCCGGCGTAGACGTGCTGTGGATCGCGGTAGACCGCGACCCCGCAGGCGAGACCGCCGCACGTGCGGCGGCGGACCGCTGGGCGGCGGAGGGCCGGGAGGTCCGCCTCATCCAGCCTCGACAGTTAGGTGCCGATCTCAACGACTGCACGGGAGGGCGCGTCTGATGCTCGATCCCGATACCTACGATGTCGTGGAGCACGCCCGGGGCTCCCTGGAGCCCGCCGAGATGTTGCGGCGAGCGCCGTCTCAGTCGCGCTATAGCGTCATTGCCTTCGATGACGTGGAGACGGAGATCCGTAAGGAATGGACCATCGCCGGGCTCATCGGCGTAGGCGAGCTCTCTGTCTGGTTCGGAGCACCGGGCGAGGGCAAGTCTCTGGCGATCATGGATGCCGGCCTGCACGTCGCGGCCGGTTTGCCCTGGCACGATCGCCTTACCCGGCGTGGAGCTGTCCTCTACGTCGCGGCTGAGCGTCCCGGCTTGGTGAAACGACGGGTCGCCGCTTGGCGGAAGCGCCATGGCTTGTCCGGCTTGCCGTTTGGCATTGTGCCCGGCCGCTTCGACTTCAGCACCGCGAAGGATGATGCCGAAGAGATAGCTAGGATTGCTGCCGAATATGAGCTGACCACGGGCTATGCTGTCGCGCTGATCATCATCGACACCAAAGCCCGTACTATGGGAGGCGGCGACGAGAACTCAGCGCGCGACATGGCCCGCTACGTCGATCACGTCTCCCTCATTCAAGACCAAACTGGTGCTCATGTCGCGATCGTGGATCACACGCCTCACGATGCGCCACACCGGATGCGAGGCCACGGAGCGCTACTCGGCGCGGCAGACACAACGATCCGCGTCGCAAAGGCTCCAGCCGGCCTTCACACACTCCAGGTGGACAAGGTCAACGATGGGGAGGCCGTCTCGCTCGCGTTCTCAGTCGAGACGGAAATCGTCGGACATGATCCTGTGTCCGGCCAGGATACTACCGCGCCTATTGCCATACCTGCGGATCCGCCGGACAACGGCCGGACAAAACAGATTGTCCGATTGAGCGACGCGGACACGCTCGCTCATCGCCTCCTCCATGAAGCGGTGGCCGATGTTGGCCGCGACCCTCCAGCCAGCACGGTCATCCCGGCTCGCGTCAAAGTCGTGTCAGAAGATGATTGGCGAAAACTCTGCTACGCCAAGGACATAACCGCGAGCGGCAAGCAGGACGCGAAACAGAAGGCGTTCAAGCGCGCTGCTCAAAGCCTACAGCGCAGGGGGATGATCGGCGTCCATGAGGGACTGGTATGGCCAGTTCGTTGAGCCCGTTCGAGAAGACCGGACAGGGCCGGACAAGTGATCATGTCCGGCTCCAAGTCAGCCAGCCATCCCTACCGGACAGGCCGGACATGTCCGGCCGGCCTCCCCCCTATAGGGGGGAGCCGCCAATGTCCGGGCTGTCCGGGCGGCTCTCGTGGGTTCCTGTAAGCTGCAGACCCAAGCCGTTGGCAATACCTTGTGGCTCTTCATCTTGCGTCAGGAGTATCAGAGCCTCAAGTCTCACTATTATCTCCTTCAAGGTAAATGAATGGGCTGCTGCCAAACGCACGCTCTCCGGTGGCAAGCATCTTCACGCGCGCAACATGGTCGGTCCCAAAGACATCCTGATAGACAATTGTCCCTATTAGAACGATACATTTTCTACTTGACCGAATGTCATTACATAGGTTTGGTACTAATGTTGCATCAACAGAACAAATGGTATGATTTGATGCCCCTGGCATCAGCGCCATGTCGGGCTTAATTTCTTCGAAAAACAAATCAGCCCTGTCCGCAGTAAAAGGCGTATTCTCAACGAGAAGATAGAGATGAGTGTTGAAATTTAATGCAGGAGTTTGACCGTAATTCTTACATATGATCTCGACGTGGATAACGGAGTTATCTCTAAGATTTAAAATAAAGGTGCGTTCCTTGCCGACATATGCTCTCAATTGCCTCCGAGAGGACGCATCCGCGCCGCGGACGAGATCCGCCGTCGCTCTCCAAAGAAAGAATGTTGCGATGCCGAGTATAACTGTAAAAGCAGCTATCACGACCGTTCCAAGAGCAACAATTATCTTATCGTTGCGCTCAATAGCTTCAGACGCATACAAGATGTATTCGGTAATCACTTAGATGTCACTCCATGATATATACTTATATCTTCAACCGTACTATTTCGTCTGACGCGGTGTTCGGCCAAACTTCGGGGTGCCGGCCCATCACGTGCCCAACTCATCATATCAGTGAGGGAGCTGAGCCAACCCTCGCGCGCAGTGATTTCGGTTAACAAGTCAACCCAGGAGGCAGTCAGCGATGAGCATCCCTCGCCATTCAGATTTCCAGGGTCCTTCCCGCTCTCGTCACGGTGCGGGGGGCGCTGCGCCCGGGATCTGGCCAGCGTTTGAGGTTCGCCATGCCTGAACAGGGCCTCACAAAGACAGCCTTCGCGACCCGACATGGCGTCGCGAAATCCCGTGTTACGGAGCTGATCGGCGAGGGATTACCGGTATTGGCCACGGGTCGCATCGATCCTGTCGAGGGCGACGCCTGGATGGCTTGCCGCCTCGACCCTGCTCGGCGCGCCGCTGCCTCACGGCGTGGTCAGGTGCACCATGCGGCTGGGAAGGTCGCGGATCAGCGCGCACGCAAGCTCGATCGGGAGAACGAGCTTCTGGATCTCGATCTCGCTCGCAAGAGGGGCGAGCTGATCAGCCGGGACGAAACGCTGAAGGCGTTGCAGGAGTTCGGAACCCTTCACCGGGACGCTTGGCTCGGCTGGATTGCGCGGACCGTGCCGGTGCTGTGCGCTGCCGGGGGCGAACCCACGGCTGTGTTCGCGAGCCTGGACAAGGCCGTGCGCGATCAACTCGCCGAGTTTGCGCGGCTGCCTCCCCCGAGGCTCGATCATGGGTGAGATGCTGAAGGATCGTGCGGCGGCTCTCCGAGCCATGCTCGCGGCTCTCGACGTGCCGCCGCAGACAACCGTGAGCGAATGGGCTGACACCTGCCGTATGCTGCCCTCGACCTCGGCCGAGCCCGGACCCTGGCGGACCGACCGCACACCCTACCTGCGGGAGATCATGGACGCGCTGTCGCCGGGCTCCTCGGCGGAACGGGTCGTGTTCATGAAGGGCTCCCAGGTCGGCGGCACTGAGGTCGGCTTGAACTGGCTCGGCTCGACGATCGATGTTGCTCCCGGGTTGGGGCTGTACGTCATGCCGACGACGGAGAGCGTCCGGCGCAACGTGCGGGTGCGCATCGATCCTCTGATCGAGGCCACTCCCTCGCTTGCCGCTCGCGTGGTGAGGCAGCGCTCCCGGGATCCCGGCAACACCGCGCAGCTCAAGAGCTTCCCCGGCGGGCAATGGGCCTTCGTTGGCGCGAACTCCGCCGTTGGCTTGCGCTCGACGCCGGCCCGCTACCTCTTCCTCGATGAGGTGGACGGCTTCCCGCTCGATGCTGATGGCGAAGGCGATCCCGTTGCTCTGGCCATCCAGCGCACGGTGACCTTCCGCGGTCGCCGGAAGGTCTTCCTCGTCTCGACGCCGACCATTGCTGGCGTGTCACGGATCGAGAAGGCGTATCAGGAGACGGATCAGCGGCGCTACTTTGTCCCATGCCCGCACTGCGGCGGCTTCCAAGCGCTGGCGTGGGAGAACGTCCGGTGGCCTGATACGCGACGCGATCGAGCCTTCTACCAGTGCTCCGAGTGCTTCGAGGCAGTTGGCGAAGCGGACAAGCCGAGGATGCTGGCCGAAGGGCACTGGCGTGCCACCACAGCGGGCGACGGCCGCTCCATCGGCTTCCACCTGTCGGCATTGTACTCGCCCTTCGAGACCTGGGCGGAGATCGCCATCGAGCATGGGCTCGTGAAGAACGATCCCAGTCGCCTCCAGGCTTGGGTGAACCTGAAGCTCGGAGAGCCCTGGGAGGATCGTGCCGCGCAAGGCGTGACGCCGGCTGCGCTACTGGCGCGATGCGAGCGGTGGCCTGACAGCGGTCCACCCGAAGTCGTCGCCGTAACCGCTGGTATCGACGTTCAGCAGGACCGATTGGAGCTGGAGGTTGTCGGCTGGGGTCCTGGGGAGGAGAGCTGGTCGCTTGCCTACCTAACCCTGCCGGGCAACCCGGCTGAAGACGAGGTCTGGCGGCGGCTCGATCAAGCGCTCCAGTCGAGCTACAGCGGCCATCCTGTACTCGCGGCCTGCCTGGACACCGGCGCATTCACCAAATCCGTGTATGACTTCGCTACACCCCGCCACAGCCGGCCCACCGGTCGGGTCTGGGCGATCAAGGGCAGCTCTCTGCGCGGCCTGCCGCTCTGGCCCCGTCGCCCCTCACGGCCGAAGCCTGGGCGGCCTCCGCTGTACGTCATCGGCGTCGATGCGGGCCGCGAGATCGCATTCGCGCGGTTCGGGATCGAGCAGGCCGGACCTGGGTTCTGCCATTTCCCTGCCGGGCGCGACTTCGACTTCTTCGGGATGTTGACGAGCAAGCGTCCCATCCGCCGCTACACAAGGGGCGTCGGTCGCATCGAGTGGGTGAAGAGCGGTCATGACAGGCATGAAGCGTTTGATTGCCGGGTTTACGCACTGGCCGCCCTGCACGGACTGAAGGCGTTCGGCCTCGATCTCGACCGTGAAGCTCGTCGTCAGGCAACGAGGGACGCGAATGGCGGCCTCGTCAGTTCGATACAAGCGCCAACGACCCGGCCCCGTGTGATCCGCTCAGCCTTCCTAGATGGCCGCTGAGCGACGGCGCACATTGGTCTTGACGAAACCGATTTTGAAGTGAGAGGATCGGTTTTGTTGAAACCGTTCTGGGGCTACCACCGTGCACCTCTCAGAAATGCGATTTCGTACCGGCCTAGCCGCCGTTCTCGCAGGCTGGAATGGAGCGGAAGGGCTCCGCAATCATTTGAAGGCCGGCTTGCTCAAGGGCACCGGTGCCGCAGAGTTGGAAGAAGGTCCGTCGGTTGCCAGCGAGCGGGATGCTAAGCGCTGGTCTTGGTCGGCATTCACCTTCGCAGATGTCTGCGCATTTCGACTTGCGAAGTTGCTCATCGATGCAGGATTAGAAGTCAGCCTAGCTAGAGAGATAGCAAGCGCCGACCAAATTTGGCATCATCAACTATGGGCTCAGATCCACGACGAAGGTCGGGAAAATCTCTCAGGCAAAAAGCCTGAGGAATTATACATTATAGTCGGAGGTCCTGGTACTTCTTCCGAAGTCAGATACATTCTGACAGAAGAAAAATATATCAACATCAATGTTTCTGGCCAAAGAGCCATCCACGCTCCGGTGTATCTTGTTGTGTCCCTCAAAGAGGTGCGCCGCGAACTAGCTACGCGTATCAAGGAAATAGAGGCGCACAAGTAGCCCTATGTTTGATGCATTAAGGCAGATCTTGAGACCAGTGACCGCGCTCCCAACGGCTGCGCAGGGTCTGACCTTGCGCCGCTTCGAGGGCGTGGCCACTGGCCGACGCGGGCGGCAGGTGACACCGATGCCGGCACTGAACCCGGCGATCCTGGCATCACGTGGTCGCCTCGCTTCAGTTGCTCGCGGCCTCGCAGCCAACAATGCGCTTGCCGCTTCTGGCGTCACGGCTTGGGCCGCAAATCTCATCGGCGACGGCATCAAGCCGCAAAGCGCGCATCCCGACCCATCCGTAAGGCAGGCGATCAATGCCGCTTGGGACCGTTGGACCGACAATGCGGACGAAGATGGCTTGCTCGACTTCTACGGTCTTCAGGACGTTGCGGCGCGCCGCATGGTGACCGACGGCGAGGGCTTCGGCACCATGCTTGTGGACGAAGCCGGCCGACTGACTGTCCGGCTTCTCGATGCCGATCAGGTCTCGCCGGAACTCGCGCGCGAGCTGGGAAACAACTGGCGTGTAGTTGCAGGCGTCGAGTTCGACGGTGCTGGCCGCCGCGTCGCCTATCATGTCCTCCGGGATCGGCCGGGGCTACCGCTCTCGCCTCTCGTGAATGCCTTCGGAGCGGTGCGCATCCCGGCCGAGGACATGCTTCATCTGTTCCGCGTCGAGACGCCCGGCCAGGTCCGAGGGCTGTCATGGTTCGCGCCGGTCATCCTGCGCTTGGCCGGCCTCGACACAGCCCATGACGCTCAACTCCTCCGGCAGCAAATTGCGGCCATGCTGTGCGGCTTCGTGGTCGAACCCAATGCCGATAGGCAAGCATTCGGCGAGGGCGAACCTGATGGGCTTGGTGGCTTGGATGGTGGCCTTGAGCCCGGCACCATGAAGGTGCTCGACCCTGGGCAAGATGTCCGTTTCTCAGATCCGGCTGAGTTGGGAGCGGAGGCTATCGACTTCCTGCGCATCACTGCGCGGGAAATTGCCGTCGGGCTCGGCGTGCCTGCCGAACTGCTGACCGGCGACCTCTCCCAGGTGAACTATTCGAGCGCCCGTATCGGCCTTGTCGAGTTCCGCCGCCGCTGTGAGGCGATCTCGCACAGCGTGATCGTGTTCCAGTTCTGCCGCCGCGTCTGGCGTCGGTTCGTCTTCCTTGAGATCGCGAGCGGGCGGCTCGATGCTCCCGCCTTCCTCGACGATCCCGAGCTGTATCTATCGGCACGCTGGATGCCACCCCGGTTCGGCTGGCTCGATCCGCTCGATGACGTTCAAGCGGAGGTCACGGCCATCAATGCTGGCCTGATGTCGCGTCGGCAGGCGGTCGCAGCGCGAGGGTACGACCTTGAGGTGATCGACCGAGAGATTGCTGAGGATCGGGATCGCGCGCGCGCCCTCGGTCTCGACTTCGGGGCTGGGGCCCTGCCGAACGTGGTTCGGAGGCCTGCGGCATGACGATCGCGATCCGCACGGCCGAAGCTGGCATCCTTACGCGCCTAGCGCCAACCCGAACCCCTACGGCCTCGACGACCTGGGATGCGGAGACCCGCACGTTCGAGGCCGTTCTCTCAAGCGGGGCTGCCGTCGACCGCCAGGATGCCCGCGGCCTCTTCGCCGAGGTCCTGACGATCGGCGGCGGCATCGTCCTGCCGTCCCGCATTCCGCTGATCGACAGCCATCAGCGCGACAGTGTGGATCGTCAGATCGGCGCGGTAACGGAGCTTCGGGTCATTGGCGGCGAGTTGCGCGGCCGCGTCACCCTCTCGCGCCACAACCCTCAGGCCGTGAGGCTTGCCGCCGAGATCGGCGACGGAGCCGTATTTGGCATCTCGCTCGGCTACCGCGTCACACGCTGGAGCGAGCGCATCCACCCCGAGACCAAGCGACGTGAGCGGATCGCCGTCGCATGGGAGCCCCTGGAGGCTTCTCTGGTCACCATTCCCGCTGATCCGCTCGCCGGAATGAGAGGCACCATGGAACAGCACTCGGCCGCATCGGCGACTTCCGACAACACGCCGGCGGACGACGCTGGTACCGCCGCGGAGGGGAACGCTCGTGCGGCGATCAACCTTCAGCTCCGCTCCATCGGGCGCGTCGCCGGCCTCGATCAGGCTTGGATCGACAGGCAGGTGGATGCCGGCGCTTCAGTCGAGACCGCAAGCACGGCGGCCATAGTCGCGATGCAGGCTCGCTCGGCTGAGGCGTCCCGGGTGCGAACCGCGGCTCATGTCCTGCACGACCCATTGTCTCCCGAGGTCCGTCAGCGCGCGATGGGCGAAGCCCTGTATGCGCGGATGACGCCGAGCCACGCGCCGTCTGATCAGGCTCGCCCCTACATCGGGCTCGCGACCCATGAGCTGGCCCGAGAGTGCCTCAGGGCTGCTGGTGTCTCCACCACGGGTCTGTCGCCAGCCTCTGTCGTCGAGCGGGCCCTTCACACGACATCGGACTTCCCGAACCTTCTCGGCGATACTGTGGGCCGTGTGCTGCGCGAGAGCTACCGCGTGGTGCCGAGCGCAATCCGCCCCTTGGCGCGCCGCGTGACAGCTCCCGACTTCCGTGCCCGCCATTCAATCGGCCTCACCGGCTCGATGAAGCTGGAGAAGGTCAACGAGCACGGCGAGTTCAAGTCCGGCACGATGTTCGAGGCGGCCGAGAGCTACAAGGTTGACACCTTCGGCAAGATCTTCGGGCTGACCCGGCAGGCGATCGTCAACGACAACCTAGGAGCGTTCAACGACGTGCCTCGGATGCTCGGCGTGGCTGCGGCCAACTTCGAAAGCGACTTCCTGGCCAGCTTGATCGCATCCAACCCGAGCATGAGCGACGGTAAGCCCGTGTTCCATGCCGATCACGGCAACCTCGCTGTGGTAGCGGGACCGATCAATCTGGAGACGCTATCGGCCGCTCGCATCGCCATGCGGCGGCAGAGGAACGAGGCAGGCGATCTCGTCGGGGTCGCCCCCGTCTTCCTCGTGGTCGCGCCCGAGCAGGAGACTGCCGCGCAGCAAGCGGTGGCGGAGATCGCAGCGGCGGACATCGCCAACGCGAACCCCTTCAGCAAGCTCGTCGTGATCGTAGAGGCCCGCCTCCCCGCAGGCGGCTGGTATCTCTCGGCCGACCCGGCCGTCATGCCGGCCCTCGAATATGCATACCTCGAAGGCGAGGAAGGGCCGCAGATCGTCACTCAGGCCGGCTTCGACGTGGACGGCGTGCGCTTCCGCGTGCGGCTCGACTTCGGCGGCGGCTGGATCGATTGGCGCGGCTGGTACCGGAACGCGGGTGCATGATCTCATGTCCGTGGACTGGTCAAACGCCTGCGCCCGAGCCTCCGTGCTGCGCGATGCCTACTACGAGCTGGTTTCGGGGCAAGCGACCGCAAGCGTGCGCTACACGGCAAACGGCGTCGAGCGAGAGGTCCGCTACGCCTCCGCCGATCGCGGCCTGCTCTACCGTGAGTGGAAGGATGCGGAGCGCGCCTGTGGAACCGTCGAGGGCACGGCAAGGCCCCTTATCCGCACAATCAGGCTGATACCCTCGAAGGGAGTTTGACCATGCGAAACTTCGTCCAGAACGGTGACGTGCTGACCTTCCCCGCTCCGGCAGGTGGGGTCAGCTCCGGCGACGGTGTGCTGGCCGGCAGCCTGTTTGGTGTTGCCGCCTATGATGCCGGTGAAGGTGAAGACGTGGAATGCTCCGTGGTTGGCGTCTTCGCGCTGCCCAAGGCGGCACAAGCCATGCCGTTCGGTGCCCGGCTGTACTGGAACAGCACGAACGGAAACGTCACCACGACCGCGACGGGGAACACGCTTATCGGAGCCGTCACGGCTCCAGCGGCCTCCGGCGATGGCACGGTCCGGGTGCGCCTCAACGGCGTAGCCTGAGGAAATCGACGGGGACTTCCTGAAGGGAGCCCGGCCCCCTTAACGCAAGCCGCCTCGGCCCCGTCGATGTCTCTGACCGGGGCGGCAGTCGGGATCATCGCAGATCAGGTCTCAAGCGCATGCCCGCTCGCCGCAGGACACCACACGCTGCCGTTCGCGATCAGGGATTATTCCCGTCCGAGACGGAGATAGCTCGGCGGCTCAGCCAGGATCCGGCTGAATGGGCGGCAAAGGCGATTGTTCTTGAGCGCGACGGCCTCCCATCAATCGACCCGATCATGGGTGGGCGGTTCTGGCCCGCCGTCGATGCCTTCTGGCGGAAGCGATACGGTCTTGCCCACGTCGAGGCGATGCAGCCCGACGGTGTGGAGAACCTTGATGCCCTCTGATCTCAATGCTCCCGGCTTGAAGCGCCGGGTACGCAAAAACGGGCCGCCCGTCCTCTACTGGTGTGCTCGCGCCGATCTGGTGAAGGCTGGATACGAACCTGAGACGGTGCGCTTGCCGTACAGCCTCGATGAGACGAGCCACCGGGCCCTGATCGAGGCCGCATGCCAGCGGTTCCAGGCAGAGATGCTAGAGTGGTCCTGCGGTCGCAAGCGCGATCCAAATCGTTTTGACGGGACGATACGCAGCCTGTCGCGCCGTTATCAGACCGATGAGGCAAGCCCATTCCTTAGGTTGAAACACACGTCGCGAGAGAAGGATCTTCACGTCCTAAAAATCATCGAGAAGGCGTTTGGTGATCGCGCGCTCTCAGCTCTGAAGCTTGAAGATTTTTGGCGCTGGTACACCGCGGCCAAGCGACCGAAGCAGGATGGTGGCCCGGAGCGAGTGCGACGCGCCTGGGGCATCATGAAGAAGTTGCGGGAGCTGTTCTCTTACGGCGTGTCGGCCGAGTTGCCAGGGTGCGCCCGCCTCCAATCCATTCTCAGGGAGGTCAGGTTCCCTCAGGCAGCGAGAAGGCGGATCACGCTCGACCTCGAACACGTCCGAACCTTCATCGCGAACGCCATCGAGATGAACCGTGTGTCGCTTGCGCTCGCCACCGCCATCCAGTTCGATACGGTTCTCCGGCAAAAAGACGTGATCGGCGAGTGGGAGCCGGTCGCACCAGGGATGCAGCCCGGCGGGATTGAGTTCCATGGCCGGCGCTGGGTGAACGGGCTGACCTGGGCCGACCTACCCCTGGATGGGGTGATGCGGAAGGTCACCTCGAAAACAGGGGCCATTGCCGCTCAAGATCTGCGGCACTGCCCGCATGTCCAACAGGTTGCCGCGCTGATCCCGGCTGAACGGCGCATCGGCCCTGTCATCATCGATGAGAAGGCATGCAGGCCCTATGCCGAGGACGCCTTCTCCCGTGAGTGGCGGGTGGTAGCGCGCGCAGCCGGCATCCCTGACCACGTCTGGAACATGGACGCGCGGGCGGGGGCTATCACCGAGGCGGAAGACGCGGGGGCAGATCTTGACCACGCCCGTGCTGCCGCTGCTCATTCACAAGCTGCGACAACGGCGCGCTACTCGCGCGGCGCGGTCGGGAAATCGCGCAAGGTGGCCGAGCTGAGGCAGGCCCATCGCAGCGCGAAGAACGGGGCCTGAACGCCCCTAGGGAACGCGACGGGGAACATGGGGAACGCTAGGTCAGCGGTAGAGCGTTGAAAAGGCTGACGCTTCAGCGAGTTAGTTGGAGCGGGCGATCGGGATCGAACCGACGACATTCAGCTTGGGAAGCTGACGTTCTACCACTGAACTACGCCCGCAACGCCGAACGTTCTGACCCGCTTAGCCCTGGCGAGTCAACCTCGGCGGCGGCGCTTCGAGCCCTTCTGCGGTACCATCGCAGCAGCCGCGGCGTCAGCCGGCACAGGGTAGTCCGCTTCACGTCGCGGATCACGAAGCCCTTGGCCTCCGAGGCGATCAGGATGTTCCGGATGTGACTGCGCGAAACCGCGAAATCGGCGGCCAGGCGAATGAGAACAGCTTCTCGGTCGGCTGGATGAGCTTCACGCGGCTGTCGGCAGGGTTCTTCAGGAACGCGAGGTCGCCCGTCTGCACCAACCGGGCGACGAACTGGTCGATCAATCGGGGGCTGGCGAACCCGAACCGGGCCACGGTCGCCTTCAGCTGACTGAGCGTCGGCCAGGTGTCGCGTTCCGCAGGACGATCATTGGCATAGAGACAGACGATGACCGCGAGCGTCGTTACGCGGCCGACATCTGCGCCGAACCGACCGGGAAACACACCGGCCTCGCAGACCTTCCTGTGCTCTGCGATGAACACCTGCCTGGCTTCGGGAAAGGTCGGGTGAGCCAGGATCGCTTCGGCGGACGGGCTCGCCGCGAGGGGGTGTGGTGATCGGGACATCACGGCGCCGATCCCAGAGCTGGGTCGGCGCCGCGCGGCCCGTCCACGGCGTCCCGGCGCACCGCGCGCCGTTCACAAGGGAGCGCGTTTCCAGTACTGCTCGCGCCACCCTGACGCGGCCACTCCGACGGACGGCCGCCCTCCGCCGGAGACCCATGACGACTTCGCCCTCCCCCGAGGCGCCGGCCGGTCCTGCCGAGACGCCGCAGGCCGGTGCCCGGCTCATCCTCGCCTCCGCCTCACCCCGGCGCCTCGCCCTCCTCCAGCAGATCGGCGTCGAGCCCGCCGCGCTCCTGCCCGCCGACATCGACGAGATGCCGCGCAAGTCCGAGGCGCCCCGCGAGCTCGCGCGGCGCCTCGCGCGCGACAAGCTCGCGGTGGCCGAGGATGCCGCCCGGCGCCGGGACGACCTGCGGGACACCTGGCTCCTCGCCGCGGACACCGTCGTGGCGGTGGGCCGGCGCATCCTCCCCAAGGCCGAGATTCCCGACGAGGCGGCCGATTGCCTGCGCCTCCTCTCGGGCCGCCAGCACCGGGTCTACACCGCGATCTGCCTGCTGGCGCCGAAGGGCGCCCGGCGCGAGCGGGTGGTCGAGAGCCGGGTCCGGTTCAAGCGGCTCTCGGGCCGCGAGATGCAGAGCTACCTCGCCTCCGGCGAGTGGCGGGGCAAGGCCGGCGGCTACGCGATTCAGGGCCTCGCCGAGGCCTTCGTGGTCAAGCTCGTCGGCTCGCACAGCAGCGTCGTCGGCCTGCCGCTCTACGAGACCATGGCGCTCCTCGACGGCAGCGGCTTCCCGGTGCGCGCCGCCTGGGGAGGCCTCGCGTGAGCGCGGACGCGCCGGCCGGCCGCGCGAACAAGCCCCTGCCGCCCTGCCCGATCTGTGGACGTCCGGCGCAGCCGGATGTCCGGCCCTTCTGCTCGGTGCGCTGCTCGGACATCGACCTCGGACGCTGGCTCAGCGACCGCTACGTGATCCCCGGCGACGACGGCGACGGGGAGCCCCTGCCGGACCCCGAACGGTGAGCGCCGGCACAAGCTGAGCCGGCCGAAAAACGAGGCTGGACAGCGCCTGCGGCACTCACTATACCCCCGCCAGCCAACGCCGCTCAGCGGCCAGCGCACCTGCCCAGGTAGCTCAGTTGGTAGAGCATGCGACTGAAAATCGCAGTGTCGGTGGTTCGATTCCGCCCCTGGGCACCATTCGCTTCCCCGTCAGCATAGCCGCTCCGGATCGCCGCCCGTCGAGGCGGGCGGGTCACCCGTCCGGCCTGATCGACGAGCCGATCTCGTCCGCGTCGTTCGCGCCGAGATCGAGCACGAAGGCGAGCCCGAAGCTCAGGAGATCGCGCGCCACCTCGCTGCGGGTCGGCATCGGGCTGCGGGATGCGCTGCGACGGATCACGTCGATCAGGGCGACGAGATCCTCGTCGATGATGAACGTGGTCGATCCGGTAACCGGGCTGCCGTCGTCGCGCATGGCGGAAGCATAAGCGGAACCGATCGCGGCGCATCCCGTACAAGCAGCCCGGCACGTCCATCGAAAGGCGTACCCCGTTAACACTTGTGTCTTGACTGTGGCGGCCGTGCATCGTGCAATCGAGGGCGATTCGAGGTCCGATCCGCCGACGGAGGCCGACATGACGATGACGGAGATTGCCCGCATCATTGCCGCCAACGAGGGGGACTTCGCCGAGCGGGTCTTCGCGTCCCTCAACGGCGCCCATCCGGGCGAGCTGTTCGAGGCGAGCCCGGCGGCCGAGGATGCCCTGTCCATGCTGCGCCGGCGCCGCGACCTGATGATCGCCCTCGACCTCTGGCCGTCCGCGTCCGAAGGGCTCGGCGCCCGCCACTGAGGGTTTTCCGCGCGATCGGGCCTCGCCCGCGAGCAATACCGGTCCCGGCCTAGGAATTGGCAAGGTTTGCCCCCGACAATGCGGCGGCGCGCGCCGTCGCCCGGGAAATCCTTGTCATGCAGGCCCTCGTCCTCGACGACGCGGAGTTGAACAATCTCCTGATGGTCGAGGCCCTCCGCCCGCTCGCGGAGTGCGAGCCGGTGGCCTTCACGCAGCCAGCCGAGGCCCTCGCATACGCCCGCAGCCAGGGCGACCGGATCGGCGTCGTCATCACGGACTACGACATGCCGGGGCTCAACGGCATCGGCGTCATCCGTGAGATCCGCGCCATGGCTGCGCTCGCGCACACGCCGATCGTCATGGTGACGAGCATCGAGCAGCGCAGCCTGAAGCGCGAAGCCCTCGAGGCCGGGGCCACGGACTTCCTCAACAAGCCCTTCGACCCCGTGGAGGTGCGGGCGCGCGTCGGCAACCTTCTCGCCCTCACGCGTGCCTACCGCGCGCAGCAGGACCACGCCGCCTGCCTCGCCCGGGAGGTCGCCGCCGCGGTCGCGACCATCGAGGCGCGGGAGCGCGAGATCGTCACCCTGCTGATGAAGGCCGCGGAGCACCGCGACACCGACACGGGCAACCACATCGCCCGCGTCGCCGCCTACGTGGATCTCATCGCCGACGCCCTCGGCTTCTCGGCGCCCGAGCGGCGGCGCATCAGCCTCGCCTCCACCATGCACGACGTCGGCAAGATCGCGGTGCCGGACGCCATCCTCCTGAAGCCCGGACCGCTGACGGCGGAGGAGCGCCGGGAGATGGAGCAGCACGCCATGCGGGGCCGGCGCATTCTGGAGGGCAGCAACTCCGGCGTGACCCGCCTCGCGGCCGAGATCGCGGGCAGCCACCACGAGCGCTGGGACGGGGCGGGCTACCCGGCCGGGCTCGCCGGCGAGGCGATTCCCCTCGGCGGCCGCATCGTCGCCGTCGCCGACGTGTTCGACGCCCTCACGTCGGAGCGCCCCTACAAGAAGGCCTGGACGCTCGACGCGGCCCGCGACTTCCTGCGGGCGCAGGCCGGCGCGCATTTCGACCCGGCCGTGGTCGAGGCCTTCCTGAGCCGCTGGACGGAGGTCGAGGCCCTGGCCGAACTCCGGGGTGAGGTCGCGGCGGCCGCCTAGCAGGGCGCCGTACGCCGGCTGGATGCCGGCCGACCGCGGAGAGCCGCACCGCGCGCGTCGTAAACCGGATGCAAACGGGCCCGCGGCAGGATCGCGCGATCGGCCCGCCGGATTGCGACCATGCTCCCCTCGAAGCCCCAGCGCTCGCTGGCCCGCCGGCTCGGCTGGGCCGTGGTCGGCGCCGTCCTCGTCGCCCTCGCGGTGGGAACCGGGCTCGGCCTGTGGCGCGAGCTGGACCGCTACGCCGTCGACAAGCGTGAGGCGCTGCACGGCCTCGCGACGGTGTTCGCCAGCGCCAGCGCCCGGGCGACCGCGGAGGGCAATGCGGCGGAAGCGCGCGAGACCCTGCGGGCCATCGCGGACCAGCGCCGGCTCGTCTACGCCGCGCTGACCGGAGCCGACGGCATGCTGCTCGCCGAGCAGGGCATCGGCCTCATGCTCGCCGACGACATCGACCTCGACCGGGCCGGGGGCGTCTCGGCCCTCGATCTCGCCCTGTCGAGCACGGTCCGGCTCAGCGTCCCTGTGGTGGAGGCCGGGCGCCCGGTCGGGCGCGTCACGCTCATCGCGGATACCGCGGACCTCGCCGAGCGCCTTCTCGACATCCTCCGCAACGCCGCCCTCGCCGCGGCGCTGGCGACCTTCGTGGGCCTCCTCGTGTCCTGGCGCCTGCAGCGAGCCCTCACCCGCCCCCTCGGCGCGCTGGCCGAGACCATGAACGCCGTGCGGGCGAACCACGATTACGCGACCCTCGCGGCCGTCACGACCGACGACGAGGTCGGGGCGCTCGCCTCCGCCTTCAACGGCCTGCTCGGGGCCGTGCGCGAGCGCGACCGGGCGCTGGCCGACCACCGGATGCACCTGGAGCAGGAGGTGAGCGACCGGACGGCGGACCTATCCGAGGCGAAGGAGGCGGCCGAATCCGCCAATGCCGCGAAGTCCGCGTTCCTCGCCACCATGAGCCACGAAATCCGCACGCCGATGAACGGGGTGCTGGTGATGGCCGAGCTGCTCGCCGCCGCCGACCTGCCCGCGCGCCAGCGCCGCTACGCCGAGGTCATCGCGCGCTCGGGCCAGAGCCTCCTCGCGATCATCAACGACATCCTCGACTTCGCGAAGGTCGAGGCCGGCAAGCTGGAGCTCGAGCGCATCCCCGTCGATCCCGCCGAGATCGCCGACACGGTGGTGACGCTGTTCGGCGAGCGCGCCCGGGCGAAGGGGCTCGACCTCGCGGCGACGATCGGCCCCGGCGTGCCCCGCGCCTTCGCGGGCGATCCGGTCCGCCTCGGCCAGACGCTCGGCAACTTCGTCAACAACGCCCTGAAGTTCACCGAACGCGGCCACGTGCTGATCCGCATCGCGATCCGCGACGAGGGCCGCGTGCTGGAACTCGCCGTCGAGGACACCGGCATCGGCATCCCGGCCGACAAGCTGCCGACGATCTTCTCCGCCTTCTCCCAGGCCGACCAGTCGACCACGCGCCGCTTCGGCGGGACGGGCCTCGGCCTCTCGATCTCGCAGGCGCTCATCGCGGCGATGGGCGGCACGGTCGGCGTCGAGAGCGAGCCCGGCCGCGGCTCCCGCTTCCATGCCCGCATCCCGGTCGAGGTCGTCGAGCCCGCCCTCCCCCTCCGGCGCGACGCCGGCGTCGCCGCATCGGTGACGATCGACGTGGCGGGTGAGGCGACCGGGCGTGCCCTCGCCGAAGCCCTCGCGGCGGCTGACTTCCAGGTCGGTGCCGACGCCCCGGGCGCGCACCGGATCCTCGACGCGGACGCGCTCCTGCGGCTCGGGCGCCGCCCCGCGGGAGCCGGCCGGGTCCTGGCGATCTCCGGGATGGGGGATGCGAGCGGCCCGCGGGTCCTGCAGGCCGGGCTCGCCGACGAGGTGCTGCGCTGGCCCCTCGCGCAGGCCGAGTGGCGCCCGGCCCTCCTGGCGCTGGCGACCGGCGCGCCCTTTGCGGGGGCTGCCCTGCCGGCCGCCGCGGGTCCCGACCTGCCGCTCTTCGCCCGGGCGCGCGTCCTCGTCGCCGACGACAACGCGGTCAACCGTGAGGTCGCCGTGGAGGCGCTCGGCCGCTGCGGCGTCACCGACATCACGACCGTCGAGGACGGTCAGCAGGCGGTCGACGCCGCCGCCGGGACGAGATTCGATGTCATCCTGATGGATTGCAGCATGCCGGTGCTCGACGGTTTCGACGCGGCGCGGGCGATCCGGCGCGCCGAGGCCGGCGGGCCCCGCGTGCCGATCGTCGCGCTCACCGCCCACGTCATCGGCTCCGCCGTCGAGGCCTGGCGGGATGCCGGCATGGACGCGGTGCTCACCAAGCCCTTCACCCTCACGGCCCTGTCGGAGATGCTGGGAGGCTTTCTGGCGCCGGCCGGCCCCGATGTCGCGCCGGCAGGACTCCAGCAGCCTGCGGCCGCGCCGGACTCCGAGGCGGCGCTCCTCGACGGCGAGACGCTCGCGAGCCTCGCCGAGATGGCCCGCGGCGGCAGCACGAGCTTCGTCGCGCGCCTGCTCACGCTCTTCCGGGAGCACGCGCCCCCGGCGCTCGCAGCCCTGTCGGAGGCGACCGCGGCCGGCGACCTGCCCGCGGTGGCGAGCGCCGCGCACAGCCTCAAGTCGATGAGCCTGAACATCGGCGCGGCACGCCTCGCGCGCCACCTCGCCGCCATCGAGCGCGGGGCTCGCGTGGATGCGGTCGCGCCGGAGGCCGCGGAGCTGGCGCGCGTCGCCGCGCTCCTCGGCACCTCGACCCAGGCACTCACCGATCACTTCTCGGAGGCGCTCGCCGCCTGAGAGGTTTGCGACCGGGCTCGCCGAAAACGCAAAAACCGGTCAGGCAGGGCCTGACCGGTTGATCCGTCGTATCGTCTGGTTGCGGGGGTTGGATTTGAACCAACGACCTTCAGGTTATGAGCCTGACGAGCTACCGGGCTGCTCCACCCCGCGCCAAGGTGTGGTGCCACCGTCAAGGCGGCACGATCGTGTCGAGGGTTTGCTGGATTGCGCTGTGCGGGCCTGGCGGCGACCGACTCTCCCGTGCCTTGAGACACAGTACCATGGGCGCTGGTGCGTTTAACGGCCGAGTTCGAGATGGGATCGGGTTCGGGGCACACCGCTCAGGCCACCAGGCCGGCGCAGCGCAATCGTGGCGTTCGGCAAGCAGGGTCTCGTCTGTGTTCGTGTGTGCTGTTGCGGACATGGATCACGAGAGCGATCAAGCCGATCGGGCGATTAGTACCGGTCAGCTCAACGCGTCACCGCGCTTGCACATCCGGCCTATCGACGTGGTCGTCTTCCACGGCCCTCAAGGGAGTTCT